>DHGO01000170.1 GCA_002402795.1 Deltaproteobacteria bacterium UBA4796 | reverse complement strand
CCAAGGGTTGGTCCTATGGTAATATTCTGTACAACCTTCACAGGTGCAGGAAGGGCTCCTGCCCTCAACACGATTGCCAGGTCTCTGGCTTCATCCATGGTAAAACCACCGGTGATAGATGCCTTCCCCCCTGAAATCCTTTCCCTTATTACAGGAGCTGAATAGACAGTGTTATCAAGGATGATAGCGAGCCTCTTTCCCACATTCTCGCCTGTGACCTTATCAAAAATACGGGCACCTTCACTATTAAATTCAAGAGCCACATAAGGTTCATTACCAAATTCTCCACCTATTCTCACCCGGGCATCAGTAAGTAATTCTCCTGTTAAGAGGGTTTGTTTTTTCAGTAAAACAGGGGTTGTTGTAACTATACCTGTCTCCCTGCTTCGCATTCTCATGGTCAGGACTTCGTCACCTTCAGGAATTGAGCCTCCACTATAGCGTGATACATTCTCTTCATCGACGAGTTTGAATTCAAGCTGCGCTGTCCTTCCTATCAATTCCAGTGCCCTTTCAGGGTCTTTAATGCCTGGCAATTGAACCAGTATCTGATTTTCACCCTGCTTAACAATTACGGGCTCGCTTACCCCAAACTGGTCTATTCTATTCCTTATCGTTTCAAGTGCCTGCCCTATTGCGTTGTCTTTGATAGCAGAAAATTCTTTTTCAGGTATGAGGAATTCGACTTTGATATTTTCACCCTCTATTTTTGTTCCTCCTGCCTTCAAATCCCCGAACTCCTTTCCCACAAGATTATATAGTTTTTCTTTCTGCTCTGACCTTATAGAGACTGAAATGGTCATATCCTTTATATCAAGTCCTAAAAACCTAATACCTTCGCGAATCATGGCATCCTTCAGGGCATTAAACTTTCTATCAACCATATTCTGCATGAGTCTGGAAGTATCCAGTTCGAGAAGCAGGTGCATACCGCCTTTCAAGTCAAGCCCCAGATGGATCTTGTCTGAAGGAAGATACTTCTTCAATGCCCCTTTTGGCTCGATGATATTTGGCAAACAGAATATTACCGAGATTACAAGAAAAAGAAAAACTAATATAAACCTGAGTTTTAAAGACTTTAGCACTTACAGACTCTCTTCTTTGGCGAAAAAATATACCAAAATTATAATCATCCATACCTTTTGTCAAGAAAAATCTGACACTTTCCCTGATGATGAAGATGCAGAAAGGTAAACGGACTGCCTGGAGACAGCCCGTTTATATCTTTTCTTCTCACCTCTTACGACTTACATTTTACAGATGTTACGCTTTGGCAATCTCAAAGGAGAGTTGTCCGTCATCATATTTTAATGTTCTCACTGTCACATCCATACCCACCTTCACATCTTCAGGTTTTATATCTTTTGCCAGCCGTGCAAAAAGTTTCAAACCATTACCAAAATCAACAACCCCCATGGTATAAGGCGGGTCTGCTTCAAAACCAAAAGGTGCATACATGGCAGTGGTGAATGTTTCGAGTCTTCCCTTCTTAGGCATTTCAAACCAATCCATCTCATTCGAAAAGCAATTAGCACAATCAGCCCGCGGAGGAAAATACTTTGTGCCACATTTTTTACATACCGTACCATTAATCTTGCCTTCAGCTAAAAAATCTACAAATTTAGCTGTCTTTGTCATGGCTGTAAAACTTTTTCTTCCAAATTTTTCAAATCCCATAGGTCACCTCCCGAAAATTGTTACATTACCATAGAGTCCAACACCACCAATATTATGAACAAGACCAATTTCAGGGTCCTTTACCTGCATAGGACCTGCCTCCCCTCTAAGCTGCAGAACAATAGTGCGAATCTGGGAACCACCGGTAGCGCCAATGGGATGTCCCTTGGACAGAAGTCCACCATCCACATTTACCGGTATCTTACCTTCTCTGTATGTTGCCTTTTCCCTGATGAGCTGTTTTCCTTCACCAACAGGTGCAAAGCCGAGGGCTTCATACGCCATAATCTCTGCTATGGTAAAGCAATCATGAACCTCAGCCACATCAATATCCTGAGGACCCGCACCTGCCATTTTATAGGCTACGTCAGCCGCAACCTTTGCAACCTTTATACCCTGTGCACAATCAGGTCGTGCAGCCATATTTACAGCTTCAGATGCTGCACCAAGACCAAGGATATATACAGGTTTCTTAATACCCAGCTCTTTCACTTTCTTTTTACTTGCAAGAATGATACATGAACTGCCATCTGCATTTGCACAGCAATCACCCACACGCAGAGGCAAGGCAACAGGGGCTGCCAATTTTGCTTCTGGATTCTTCGGGTCAAAATCTTCTGGCTTTACACCTTTTCTGTAGACTGCCCTCTCATTGATTTGACCATAGGTGGCAGCCTTTACCCTCACATTCATGAGGTCATCGTGAGTAAGACCATTTTTTGCCATATATGCCTGAGCATAAAGGGCATAATAGGCAGGCATCATGGTTCCAAAGGGTGCTTCCCACTGAATATCTGCACCGCGGCCCATCCTTTCCTGGGATTCAGCTGAAGTAATCTCAGACATCTTTTGAAATCCAAGCACCACTATAACATCATGGAGCCCTGATTTTATAAGTCCGTATCCGATTTTTACACCCGTGCTACTTGAGGAACAGACAGTCTCCACATAAAAAGTTGGCTGAGGAATTAAACCAAGATACTCAGCAAGGACTCCTGCAGGGGATCTCTGTTTGTCATATTCCGGAGCGGAACAGAATATGGAGGCATCCACTTGCTTCTGTGTTATGCCAGCATCCTGCATAGCCTCTCTGAAGGCTTCAAAAGCTAATTCACGTATTGAGCCTTCATATCCCCGGACAAAATGGCTCTGACCCACTCCAATTACCGCAACATCTTTTGCCATAACTTCCTCCTTCTCTTATTGTTTTTTTGTTGTTTTTGTTCGCTGATATATCGACACAAAACCGTTATGTTCCTGTATATCTTTTGAAAAGACATGGGTACCATCATTCTTAGACACGAAATAGAGGTAATCCACCTGAGCCGGGTTGAGAGCAGCAAGGATTGTATTTTTATCCGGGCTACATATGGGACCTTTTGGAAGTCCTGCAAAGGTATATGTATTGTAAGGGGTGTAGTATGTAAGATCAGCTTTACTCAATGGACTTCCGAATCGATTAAGACCATATATAACTGTGGGGTCACAATCAAGGCTCATTCCTTTATTCAGTCTGTTGTGAAAGACTGCAGAGATGAGAGGTTTCTCGTACTTTGATTTTGCTTCTTTTTCTATCATGGATGCAAGGGTAAGCGTCTTGTGGATATCAAAGTTGAATCTTTTCATCTCTGCTACAATATCTTCTTGAGCAAAAAGGTTTTTTGTTCTCTGAACAATCTTTTCTATGAAATGCTCAACCTCAATCTCTTTACTGTAGTGATATGTATCTGGCATAAGATACCCTTCCAATGAGTCTGCAAATATACCTGCCTTTTGCAGAAACTCTTTATTCCTTGCGAGGTTGAGGAAATCGGTACCATTCATGATTTTAGAACTCTCCATAGCTTCAGCAATATTATAAATATTGTATCCCTCCACAATTTTCAGGGCATAGATTTTTCGTTCACCTCTGCCCATCATCATGACAATCTCTACCATGGACTTATCCTTGCTCAATTCATACTCCCCTGCAATGAGTTTTCCTCCATATGCCAGTGAAAGAGCCATAAAGATAGGGCGAGATCGGATAAGCCCATGCTCTTTCAGTATATGAGCAATCTGTAAAAGGCTTGTTCTGCTTTTTATGACAAGGGAGGTCCTTTCTTTTTCCTTTGCAGGCGGTATGGTGGCTGTCATAACAGCGTATATGGTAAGGAGAACAATAATTGATATAAGAATAATCTTTTTATGTTTTTTTGCAGGCATCAAGGTATCCCTGAAGTATAATCTGGGACGCTATCATATCAATAGATAGTTTCCTCTTTTTATGCTTTACCCCTGCCATGGAAAACATCCTGTGTGCCTCATTGGTGCTGAATCGTTCATCCCACAGGGCTGTTGGAATTGATGTATACCGTTCTATTTCACTCGCAAAATCCATTATCTCCTGCCCTTTTTTGCCAAGCGTGCCATTCAAATTTTTTGGCAAACCCACCACAACCTGTGTAATGTTATACTCATTTATAATATTCTTAATTTCTTCCAAGTCTTTTTTGAGGGAATATCTGTTGTATACCTTTAATGCCTGAGCAATCGTGCATGTGGTATCAGAGATTGAAAAACCTATTCTCTTCTCCCCCACATCCAGGCATAATACCCGCATGTTTGAGTATTATATCAGTTTTTGATTAGGTTTCAAGGGTAAAATGTCACCGTTGAAGAACGATTCGTCACAACGAGAAATAACGGGTTATCCTGGATAGCTTTATATCCTTCGCTGCCTGCATGCTGTAAACCATCTCCTTCTCCTGTATTTGCAAGTTATTTCTACCAGATACAGCGTAGGAAAAGTCAGGAAACTCCAGATCAATAAAAAAATCGTTTCCTTTTTTTTTATGATTTGTTACAATGGGGTAACATTTAGGTTAAAGGAGCGCATATGGCACAATTTATTATCGGTATTGTTCTGGATATTATCGGTATTGTTCTTTTGATCTATATAACCAGCGTAAAGACCATGAACGAACTTGTCATTGTCCTCTTAGGTGCCCTGATTGCCTTTATTGCAGGGATGATTCTTACAACCCAGGGATGGCGTCTTGTAAGCAGGGCAAAAAGCACCAGGTAATTCCTTCCTGTAACCTCCCTGCGGGTTTGATAACCCGTCTTTTGTAAGAGAAAAGACGTGAGAAATGTTAACTCTTTCTACTTGTTTTTGCAATAAACGTTGATATACGCTGTTTGACCTTTTTACTCTTACACTTGGGGCATGTTACCTTCTGTTTATCATGTTCAGCAATACTCATTACGACAGTAAACTTACGATTGCAGTCAGTGCACTGGTAATCATATGTAGGCATATTTATCCTCCTTTTCCATATGCATTGGCTTCTTTTTTAAGTTTAATAATTTAATACGTCTTGTCAAGAGATTTGCTGATAAGGGTCAGTCTATTAACTGACCCTTCTTTTATTTACGCAACTTCCTTTTCTTTTGCTTCTTTTGCCTTTCTTACTATTGCCCTTTTCTCCTCAGGAAGGGGAGGAGGCACAGGGGCACCAACTATTCTGGTAACTGCTCCAAAACGTGGAGGACATGCTTCAAAGCATGTTCCACACTTAATACATTTTCCCTGATCTATGATATGCACCATGTTCTTTTTACTATCAATGGCATCCACCGGGCATCTTCTCGCACAGGTCGTACATGCCTGACACTTTTCTGGATCAATGTAATAGGAAGGCATATCGCGGAATAATGCCTCAATCTCTTCTTTTGTAAAATGGCCTGCCCATGTTTCAGGGTTTGTAAGGCGCACTGCGAGCTTCTCTCGTTTTGCAATCTTAATGTACGGTATTACCTTCATCATATCATTGATTTTAGATTTCAAAATCCTTTCATCCAGTCCCTCACCCTTTCCCAGGGGTCCTATCTCTCTGACCTTTTTCGTAAAGTCATTGACAGTCTCCACAAACCTGTTTGCTTCAGCAGCAGACATAAACTCAATCCGTAAACGTTCAGGATTAATGCCTATGTACTCCATCAACCTTTTAGCCAAAAGCACCATATTGAGGGCCTGATAATTACCATGGGTAATATAATTGCATTCATTCAAATGGCAGCCACCAATGTATACCCCGTCCACGCCATTGGCAAAGGCTCTGAAAACAA
>DHGO01000131.1 GCA_002402795.1 Deltaproteobacteria bacterium UBA4796 | reverse complement strand
AGAATTTGACCAACATTCATGCCATCCTGTTTAAAAGTTTCCAGATACGTTTTCATTAAATAGACCTGTCCAACAGAAGCAAGGGCCTGTCTTTTTTCAATTTCTTTTGGTTTTGTTTTTAGATAAAGCAGTTCCATACCGGAGGCTATTGCACCACTCGAAACAATCACGGCATCAATACCAATGTCCTTGATAGCCAGAACCTGACGGGATATATTGCGAATCATAGTGCTGCTGATTCTACTTTCTCTCTGGAGTAGTACAGAGGTTCCTATTTTTATCACTAAACGTTTTATATTAAGCATTATGTTCTTTCGTCTGTTGCCTGTTTTTCTATTTCCCTCTTAAGGTTTTCAATTCCCCATCCGTGAAGTGCACTTACCATTATGGTAGCTTCATCTTTTTTAGAGAAATAATGCTTCCATTGATTCCAGACTGTTCTGGCAACCAGATCTATTTTATTGAGAACCACAATTCTTTTCTTTCTGAGCATACGAGTGTTATATAAGCATAGCTCCTTTGATAGGGTATAATAATCTTTTTCTATATTGGCTGATGATGCATCCAGTACCCACAACATCATCCTGGTTCTCTCAATATGTTTTAAGAAGTTAAACCCTAATCCCTTTCCCTTTGATGCGCCTTCAATGATTCCTGGAATATCAGCAACGACAAATGTTTTATTGTCACCTTGAAGAACTCCGAGGCTCGGTGTTATAGTGGTAAAGGGATAATCCCCTATCTTGGGATTCGCATCAGTAAGGCGAGATATGAGTGTTGATTTACCCACGTTTGGAAGGCCTACGATGCCAACATCAGCAAGAATTTTTAAAACAAGCCGTAAGTGTTTTTCCTCCCCCTCTTTACCATGTTCATATTCGAATGGCGTCCTGTGGGTAGGTGTGGCAAAGTGTACGTTACCCTTACCGCCTTTTCCACCTCTTGCAACAATAAATGTTTCTTGGTTTCGTGTAATGTCACATAATGGGGCGCCGTTTTTTTCATCGTATATGGTCGTTCCAAGGGGCACGGAAATAATTACATCCTTTCCGTCCCTGCCTCTTTTGTTTTTTTTGGCGCCATTTTTGCCTTTTTCTGCTCTGTAGATACGTTTATATTGAAAATCAGAAAGGTTGGTAAGACTTTGCTTTCCGGCAATAACTACATCCCCTCCCTTGCCTCCATCGCCTCCGTCAGGGCCTCCTCGTGGAATGAACTTTTCTCTCCTGAAACTTACGCATCCGTTTCCTCCATTTCCTGCCTTAACATAGATAACTGCTTCATCTATAAATTTCATTCAACAGGGTATACATGGGCCCTTCTTTTGTTGCCTGCAAGTTCAAACTTCACGACCCCATCTATTAATGAAAAGAGGGTACAATCTCTACCTATGCCCACATTTTCTCCAGGGTGTATTTTTGTACCGTGTTGTCTCGTAATTATATTACCTGCTTTTACAAACTGGCCACCAAATATTTTTACTCCCAGTCTCTGACCACCCGAGTCACGTCCATTTCGTGAACTTCCACCTGCTTTTTTATGTGCCATGAGATGCCTCCTCCATATGTATCTTTTCTATAAGTAATTCAGTATACGCCTGTCTGTGTCCTCTCTTTATTTTGGAATCTTTTCTCCGTTTGTATTTAAAAACCGTTACCTTCTTATCCTTTCCCTGAGAAAGAACCTTTCCTTGAATATATGCACCATTTACATAGGGGTTTCCAAGAATGGTCGTAGCTCCATCAACAATACTCAATATGGTATGTATCTCCACAGTATCACCTTGATTATTGGAAAGCTTCTCAAGCCTTACTCTTTTGCCTTCCTCTATCTTGTATTGCTTACCTCCATTTTCTATAATTGCATACATAGTATAATACCTCTCGTGGATTTTGAAAAAAGCTATTAATAATATGATAAAAAACGAAGAGATGTCAATAAGGAAGTAACCGCCGTAAGCATCCAAAATTTCGGCTTAAGCGGCAAGGAACATAGCACAGTCTTCTTTTCTTTTTGCCCAATAGTTGTCTCAATCGCCATTTAGTCTGAGAAGTCTCAACTTAAGAAGCGGATTTGCTCCATTCTTGTACCAACTCATCCCCCGCTTTTTAAGCCTTCTTGCAACTGTTATATCCACTGTCTTCTCTATAGGCCCCCTTCCATAGCCATCTACCCTTGGAATGTTTCCTATCCAGTCTCTGTTTGTTTCTATATACTGCATCGTTGCTTCTATCTTTTCAACTTCTTTGGTATTTGCCCTTCTCTTTATGAGCAATTGTCAACTTCCTATGTCAAGCATAATTTTCATTGAATACCTCATTCTTTTTAATTATGGTATATGTGATTCGGCAAAATTGTCTTGCAAGGCATAACAATGCCTGGCGGTGGCACTTTCCCTCTTTTATTTTTCTCTTGTAATAGTTGGAGGCTTTTTCATTTATCCGCGTTGCTGTGAATGCGATATTGTAAAAGGTTCCCTTAAGAATCCTGTTATAACTTTTACGTTTCATGTTTTTTGTTTTCATCTGGCCGCTTTAGCCACAACTTGGGTGCAAGACCACAGTAAGCTGCAAATTTGCTTTCTTTCTGGAACCTGCTAAAGCCCCTGGTTTCAGCAATGATTGTTGCTACGCTTAGCGGTCCAATACCAGGAACTGTTTGAAACAAAGAACCATTCTTTATAGTCTTTAAAAGGTTTGTAATCTGTTTTTCTATATCTTTCAATTTGGAATGATAAAACTCTATTTTCTCCAGATGAAAGGTTATCTCCCATTCAAGGGTCGCAAGAAGGGCTTTTGATGTCCATGGTTTTTCCAGCCTCAATTTTCCGATTGTCTTAAGATCAAGGGCCTCCGACACTTTATCGGTGTCAATATTATCAAGCAGACGGTTGAGTGAAGGAAAGGATTTAAGGAACATGCGGCCACGACTGGAATGCAGTTTGCTCTTCAGATGTTGATAAAATGCACCATAGGTTTCGCTGAGAAGGGAATGGGTCCGATTCATGTCGGCAACAAGCTCCTTTTTCATCCGCTGTCTTGTTTTTACCAAAACCGCCAGTGATTCCTCGGTTTGATTTAAGGATACGGTTGAAAGTCTTGTTGAAAAATATATTCCAGCTCTGGCAATGGCACGGGCATCGGATATGTCCGAATGTCCTTCCTTCTCCAAGACCCTTGCATGCTTGCCGAGGCTTGGGCTTAACTCATTGACAAGATATCCCCTGTTTAATAGCTCAAGAAAAAACAACCTTCCGGAGGTTGCAAACCCTTCTACTACAACAGGGGCAGCTTTTGGGATTAAACAGTCCATGTCTTCGGCGGTAGAGGCTGATACGGGAAATGTTTTGTTGAAATACTCTTTCGAAGGCGAGACCAGGGCAATCTGTATAGAATGCCTTGCAGGGTCAATCCCTGCTACCATGGTTTCCATTTCTTTTTCATACATTACCTGCTGCATATTATCCTCCTGGTATAAATTTTCCTCTCCCCGGACAATTGCGTACATCTGCAAGATGTGCCAACTTCCTACCAGCCAGTAAGAGAGGGATTATGGGACAGGCGACAGTTGATTATAAGCCCTTGAGACAAAAAGTTGAAGTCCAACCTGCCCCCATCCCCATTATACAACCTCTACTATATGATGACATACGCAAATGTTGTGT
>DHGO01000063.1 GCA_002402795.1 Deltaproteobacteria bacterium UBA4796 | reverse complement strand
TTCATAAAACTTTTGACAATATCTACCTACCTTTAAAAATTGGTTTTCTCTTTTCAAGAAAGGCTTTTAATCCTTCTTTCGCATCTTCGCTGTTGCATGCAAGCCCGCCAAGGTCTGACTCTAAGATTAGCGATTCTTCCAGGGGCAAATATTGAGCGTAGTGAATTGCCTCCAATGCTATCTTCACTGCAATAGGGCTGTGCCTTATTATCCTAAGGAGAAGCGTTTCACATGCAGTTATCAGTTCACCGGAAGGTACGAGTTTGTCTACAATCCCCATACTCAAGGCTGTTTGTGCATCAATATAATCACCGGTCAGAATCAACTCAGCTGCCTTTGATTTTCCTATTAACCGCGTTATTCTTGAAGGTCCGCCCCAGCCCGGAAGAAATCCGAGGGCAATCTCGCCAAAACCAAATTTCGCCTTATCTGAGGCAATTCGGAATGTACAGGCAAGGGCAAGCTCCAATCCGCCTCCGATAGTAAGTCCGTTAAGGGCTGCAACAGACGGCTTACCCATTGCGTCCAGGATTTTAAAGACTACCTGTCCATAACGTGACCACTCCCTGCCACCGAGTGGTTTATTTACTTCTTCAATAAAGGTATTTACATCGGCACCAGCGCTAAAAGCCTTTTCGCCTGTGCCGGTAATGATAATGGCCCGACATGCATCATCGTCTTTGCAGCTTTTCAGTACATTTTCAAATTGATCCAGTACTGATTTGTTAAAGCTATTCAGAGTATCGGGTCTGTTGAGTGTAATATACCCGATGCCCTCACTCAGTTCATACACAATCTTCAAATCATTCATGGCGCAATTCCTTTCTTAACGACCACGTCTATACTCCAAGATTGATCGCTTTCGGATTTTTTGGATCAGACCAATCATAAAATCCTTTTCCCGACTTACTTCCCAGATACCCCATAGCAACCATTTTTGTAAGAATCGGCGGCGGTGCATAACGCTTCTCTTTGTATTCCTCGAAAAGAACGTTGGCGCCATTGCAAAGCACATCAAGACCGATAAAGTCTGCCAGCATGAGGGGACCCATAGGATGATTGCAGCCAAGTTTTATGCCTGCATCAATATCTTCAACGGACGCAATCCCTTCCCCTACAGCTCGAATTGCATCGAGGAGATAAGGGGTCAGGAGAAGGTTTACGATAAAACCCGCGTTGTCTTTTGCAAGAATAGGGTGTTTTTTTACAGATATGACAAAATCCATCGCTGTTTTTATCACATTCCTATCACTCGCAATCGTCTTAATCACCTCAACAAGGGGCATCATTAAAACCGTGTTGAAGAAATGAAGACCGATAAATCTATCCTTCTAAGGGCAAATGGGCAAAGATCCTTTCCCTCGCCGCCTAAGGTAGCTTCTCTTCAATTGTCAAAGAACAACAAAACCTACTGCTTCTCTATCTTGTTGCCCTGCCTGCCGTCAAGTAGACCTGCCTACCGCAAGCAGGCATTACCAGACTACTCTAATCCTTAAGCCTTACCGCCTTTTACCTGATACCCTTTTGTCTTTCTTCCTATTCATCCATCATGCCCCGGTTCCCATATCTCATTCCTTACTTTTCATAAAACTTTTGACAATGTCCCTGTCATAACGATTTCCCTCCATCATTTGTTTTTGAATCTTCAAGGAACAAATCATTATGCTACTAATTTAGCCTTCTCACGAAGCACTTTTTCTGTTTCGGTCATAATACTTTCGACCATTTCCTTAATGGAAGGTATATCATTAATTAATCCTATCCCTTGGCCTGTGGCTACCCAACCTTTTTCCAAATCTCCTTCAATAGCGCCTTTTCCAGCGAAAGGAGGAAAAGACCAATAATGATCTTTCCCCTTTGTATCCGGCAGTCCGACAAATCGTTTTCTAAATGCTGGGGTAGCCAACCAGCGTTGATGGCGTCCACTTGCATGTACCGTTGCATAGGTATCCTCTTCCGTGGCGTCAAGTAAAGCCTTTAGAGCATTCGGGTGTAAAGGACTTTCTTTGGTCATCATAAACCTGGTCCCCATATCCACGCCTTCTGCTCCAAGTACAAACATAGCTGCTACCTGTTCAGGGGTGACAATGCCTCCCCCTGCAATAACAGGTATCTTGACCTTTCTCAATACAGCCGGAATCAAAACAATTGTTCCCACATATCCTGTATGGCCTCCAGCTTCTGTACCTGTAACTATTATAGCATCTGCTCCGTCTTGTTCAGCCTGAATAGCATGTTTTACCGAACCCACTGAGGGGATAGCTAAGGTCTTAGAACCTTTTGCTTTTATAATGGTTTTAACAGGATTATATCTTCCATGGCAAATAACAGGCACATTTTCTTCCACGCAGACGTCAATGATCTTGTCATAGTAAGGATTAACAGGCAGTATATTTACCCCAAATGGTTTATCTGTAAGATCTCTTATACGATGAATATCTTCCTTTACTCCATCTGCTCCTAGATGTACAGCCGCAAGGACACCTAAAGCGCCTGCGTTACAGACAGTGGCTACAAATTCAACACTTTCAGATACCTCTCCCAACGCCCCCTGGATCAGAGGATACTTGGTACCTAATAACTCAGTCACCTTTGTTTTTATCATAAGTTCCCTCCTAAAAGAAATATTATGAACTGACTATGAACTGACCTTTTTGGGTCTAAAAATCACAGAAGGTTTAGCAGATTTCGAATATTTAAACCCTCTTACCTCATATATGGCCCCATATTTGGCTTTCAACTCTTCAATGGGACCTGCGTCTAAAGCTGAATGTGGGCAATGAATTACGCAATCTGGTTTCTTTCCTTTATTAAGCATATCAATGCAAAAGTCACATTTTTCCATTTTTGCGTTATTCGAAGAACCAAATTGTGGAATACTATATGGACAGGCTTTTAAACATCTTGTACATTCCGCTTTACCAAGGCATTTCTCCTTATCAACTAATACTATGCCGTCCTCTTCCCTCTTGACGATTGCACCCACTTGGCAGGCCTTTACGCACGGAGGATTTGCGCAATGTAGACAAGACAAAGAAATAAAAGAATATAAGTCTTTTGCAGCATCCTCTTCCACCCATATTATTCGCCTCCAGTAAATATCCGGTTCAAGATGGTTTTTTAGTCTACAAGAAAGTACACACGCATAACACCCCTTACACTTCTCTTGGTCAAAATAAAATCCAAATTGCTTCATCTTTACCTCCTAACTATGAATTTGTGTAGTATAAATTTTATGTGAGAAAACTCCAGTCATTAACGTTGGAAAGCCTAAGGTCAAACAACACTGTTTCGCCTCGCTTTTTGGAAGTGTCATGGAAGCCTGTTCCATGCCTTCCACAGCCGTGATAAGTCGCTTTGGCCAAGGATCTGCTGTCATTATCGAGGCCAGTCGAGAGACCAGCCTTGTTACAAAATCCTCAACACAGATGCGCTCATATATGAGATCCCCGTCGGAATAGAGATCGCCGCCTACGAGTCCGAGAGATTTAAGGAGCGAAGCAAAATCTTCATCCACTTTCTCTGCATTATGGCTGCAAGGATAGAAAGGTATAATCAACTCAATCAACTCTTCAGAGAGTATTTCCTTCGCAGAACTATGCCAGAGATCACCTGCAAAACAGCGACCCTTAGTGTTGCTCATAAACTCATTGACATTATAAATATATATGATACCTGCCATGCTTATCAACCCATTCTCTTAGCGAATACTTTTAATTATAGTTAACTACTTTCTCACAAACCTAAATACGTCTTCCTGACCAAATCATCTGAAATAAGTTGTGAGGCTGTTCCTTCCGCAACCACTTTTCCTCGAGATAAGACATAGTTTCTCTCAGATAGTTCAAAAGCAAAACTTACATCCTGTTCGGTCAATAGGATAGTGACCCCCATCGCGTGAATCTTCTTCACACATGCAAATAAATCTTCCTTTACCAGTGGAGCGAGCCCAACAGTAGGTTCATCAAGCAAGAGGAGTTCCGGTTGTGACTGCAAAGCCCTTGCCATAGCAAGCATGCAGCGCTCTCCGCCTGACAATGTTCCTGCCACTTGGTTCTTCCTTGTTTTTAAAATTGGAAATATTTCATATGCTGCGTTTAAGAGCTCTTGCATTACCTTTTTTGATTTAACCATGTAAGCACCTGCCTGTAAATTTTCTAAAACAGTCCTTTCTCGAAATGGTCTACCTCTCTCTGGGCATAGAATAAGTTTTCTTTCGGCTATCTTATAAGCAGGTAATTTAAGTAGTTCCTCGCCCTTAAACAATACGCTACCAGTGAGAGTGATTTTCCCCATTACTGTTCCTTTGAGAATATCTTGTTCCCATTTCACCAAACCAGCTATAGCACGGAGGGCACTAGTTTTCCCTGCCCCGTTTGGACCCACAATGCTGACTGTCTCTCCTTTGTTTACATGGAAAGAGAGTTCGTCTAATACCATTGCCCTATCGTAAAATAGGTTTAAATTTTTTACGTCAAGATACACCTTTGAAGACCTCCCTCCCTACATAAGCTTTAATTACCCTTGGGTCTTTCACCACTTCCTCTGGACTTCCAATTGTAATTATTTCGCCATGGTCGATCACTATCACTCGATTCACAATCTTCATAAGGTCAGATAACTTGTGCTCCACTACTACCATGGTTATTTCTTCACTATGTAGCCTTCCAAACCTGCCGCCCTTATTTAATCTTTTTAGGGAATTTGCAAGAAGCGTAGTTTCTGCAGGATTTAATCCACCAAAGGGCTCATCGAGAAGAAGAAGCTCAGGGAATGTACCTATAGCTCGGGCTATCTCCAACCGCTTCAGCTCTCCATGTGAGAGCACAGACGCCAGTTCAAGTGCAAGATCAGCTATGCCACAAAACTCAAGTGCGTCACGTGCTCTCAACTCAACTGTTTTCACCCACTCTCCCTTCTTCTTCGCATTTGGACATAGGGAAGATACCATGACATTGGCAATAACCGGTAGATGACGAAATGGTTTCACCACCTGAAATGTACATACTATCCCTTTATTCACAATCTTCCAAGTCGGCCATCCAGTGATTTCCTCTCCCTTGAATTGCACACTTCCATAAGTTGGCTTAAGAATTCCGGTTATAAGTCGTACGAGAGTGGTCTTCCCTGCACCGTTGGGGCCAATAAGACCTACTATTTCGCCCTTTTCAATATTAAATGTTACCTCGTTAATTGCTCTTATCCCTCCGAAATCTTTCGTCAGTCTTTTAACTTCTAAAAATGGTGAATTCATTATCTTTATATCTCCTGTTCCCTTAACTCTCTTCGAGAGACTTTACCCACGTCTGTTTTAGGTATTTCTCCCACAAATTGCACAATTCTGGGGATCTTGTAATAAGATAGCTTTTCTTTACAATGCTCCATAATTTCCGTTTCCGACACCTTACCGCGTGCGTCTGATTCCAACACTACATATGCTTTAGGAATTTCGCCGACCTTAATATCAGGGACTCCAATAACCCCGACATCTTTGACTTTGGGATGAGTTTTTATTACCTCCTCGACCTCCCGTGCAAAGATCCGATATCCCTTATATTTTATAAGATCGCGTTTCCTATCATAAATGTAAAAGTAGCCCTCCTCGTCCATATGACCTAGGTCACCCGTTCGCCACCATCTAATTCCATCAATGATCGTTTCGCATTCAGCTGTGGCTTTAGGGTTATCCCAATAACCCTTTGTTACCTGAGGTCCACTGACACAGAGCTCTCCATTCTCGCCTTGAGGAACGTATTTATCTTCTTCAGGATCGAGTATACATGCTAGTGTATTAGGAATGGGAATCCCAATGGAGCCAATTTTCTCTCTTCCAACTGGATTTGCATGGGTAATCGCTGTTGTTTCGGTCATTCCATACATCTCGGTTAGGACAGATCCCGTTCGTCTTATCCAATCCTTAGCAGTAGCTTCATGAAGAGCATCAGCTCCGCAATAAATAATCTTCAGTTTCTTCCAATTCAGGATATTCGTTTTCTCATAATCCTTCAAAATTTCAAATAGGCTTGGGGCTCCTATGAACCAAGTTACTTTATTCATTACTCCTACATTAATGATGTCCTCAGGATCGGGATTAGTGACTACCCCTAAGGTATGCCCAAAAGGTATCCCTCGCATAACAGTCAAGACCTGTCCAGAAGCATGGGAAAACGGCATATAGGCCACTACAGATTCCTTGCCTTCTTCAAGTTGATAGTAGAAAGCATTAAGAAGAAAAATGTTAGCTACAACATTATAATGTGTTAACATAACTCCTTTAGGGAGGCCTGTCGTTCCACCAGTATAAGGTAAGAAAGCAATATCTTCCTTTGGGTTAATCTCAACTTTGGGGGGATTTGGTGGCCACTTATTTATTAATTCCTGAAATTGGTAAAAACCCTCTCGTTTGAAAATGTTATAAGAGGGTGTAGACATTTTCTCATATACTCCTTTAAGGATGCTTTTCCCAATAAATTTCTTTATCTTAGGCAACGATTCACTAATATTGCTCAAGATAACATTTTTAAATTTCAATCCTGCTTTCTCTAGAGCTTCATAAAGGATATCTTGACAGATCAGAGTCTCACTTCCACTATTTTCGATCTGATGCTTAATTTCTGACGAAACATACATGGGATTAATCGGCGTGATAATAGCTCCTACTTTAAGAACAGCGAATAGTGCTATAATGTGCTCTGGAGAATTGAGCAACAAAATTCCCACTCTGTCTCCTTTCCTGAGTCCAAGATCATATAGGGCAGTAGCAAATCTATCTATCTTCTCCTTCAATTCTTGGTATGTTATTTTCCCTCCATAAAAGTTTATAGATACTTTCTTGCCCCATTTTTCAACTCCCTCATCGAATAGTTCATTAACTGACTTGGTGGGTATATCAATCTCTGGATAAACCCCGGGGGGATAAAATTTGAGCCATGGTTTTTGCAAATAAATATTTTCCATCATAGATCTTCACTTTCCTCCTTTCTTAAATGTAACGGACCATTACATATTCGACAGTAAGATCTCGTCATAATGTTAATTTTCTTACATCTTTGACACGTTACCTCGATTTTATCTCTCACCCATATAGTTACTCCTTCTGGCATAAAGAGCATAAAACATATTAACATTAAAGCAAAGATGATATACCGTATATGTTCTGTTGCCCCCCAGATTTGCAGAAACTCCATAAATGGGTAAAGCAAAAAGACCCCGGCTACGGGTCCATAAATGGTTCCTATGCTACCAAAGATAGTCCATAATATGGGCTGGAATGAGAACATAACTTCTAAAGTTGAAGGACCTACAACAGTTATAGTATGAGCGTATAGGGCACCTGCAATACCAGCAAAAAATGAACTGATAAAAAAAACAAGGAACTTATATCTTGTCGTGTTAATACCAGATGCCCTTGCTGTAATCTCGTCCTCGCGTATGGCATAAATAATAATCCCCACCCTAATAAACTTGCTTTCTAAATCAGTAAATTTATACATAAAAAAAACCGAAAACAACATGATTAATACTATAATATAATAACTAGTAGTACCAGAGGTTGTAAGGGGACTGACACCATAAAGTCCTACTTCGCCACCTGTGTAATCGGCAAAGGCCAAAACAATTCCATGGGAAATTATGGGAAAAGATAGAGTAACTAAAGATAAATAAAAACCCCTTAATCTCAGAGCAGGTAAAGTCACAATTAGCCCCGCTATCGCTGCAATCAAAGACCCAATGGAAATAGTTAGCCAAGGGGACAGGTGAAAATGTGCGCTGAGCATAGAAGCGATGTAGCCACCCACAGCGAAGAATACACCATGACCAAGATTTATCTGGCCACAATAACCGCTCAAGAAATCCCAGCTGGTGGCGAAAATAGCAAATATACAAGTCATTGAAAGGGTGTATATTAAATACTTATTTGCTGTAATAAAAGGGACAATAAATAAGAATGCAAAGAAAAGAAGTGCTATCACCCTTCCAGGGATAGCAAATATCTTAACGTTAAGCCATTGATAGACCGAATAAACATATGCTCTCGTACTCATAGTCTCTCTTCCTCAAATATAATTCCAAACAAACCTTCAGGCCTTATCAGTAAAATTATTAACATGATAGACAATGAAACAGCCCCTCTTAAAAACGAGAATTTCGGAAACAAGAAAACAACACAAGCCTCAGTAAACCCGAGGATATAAGCACCAACAATACCCCCCTTAATATTTCCCAACCCCCCAAGAATTACAGCACAAAGAACACTGACAAGTGGATACATCCACATATACGGTTGTATCATCTGTAAAGGCGCTACTACTACGGCAGCTAGGCCGGCAAGAACTCCTGATATTCCAACTGTTATCATACACATGCGGCTAACATTTATCCCCATAAGGTTCGCTACTTCTCTATCTTCCGCCACTGCCATAATTGCGTTTCCCATCTTGGTTTTCGACAAAAAAAGCCATATAATGGCAATTATACCTATACTAACTACAACGCAGAAAATTTGCTGATTTAAAATTGCGACGCCTAAAATCTCACTAGAACCTCCGACAAGAGGAGGAATTGTGCGATTAATTGCTGAAAAAAATAGTATTAAAATCTCCTGGAACAAGATAGTCAATGCAACGGTAATAATTAGTACCGCTGATTCATGCTCTTTTATTCGATCAAGACATATCTTGTAACTGGCCATTGCCAGAATAGCCGTAATAATGATAGACGTGACGAACGATAGGGATAGCGGTAGTTTATACATTATAATCATGATGTACAGAAGAAAACTTGCTACCATATAAAAAGCCGTGTAGGCCAAATTTAGAATTTTGGCTACTCCAAAAACAAGAGAGAAACCTGTAGCTAAGATTGATATAACTCCTCCCATCACAGCTCCGTTTATAATAATCATCTCAATCATGACAAATCCTCCGAAAATTCGTTAATGAGGAGTAAGACTGAAAAAAGTTTATTAAGTTTTCTTCAGAGCTCAGTCTTACTCCTTAGCACCAACGTAATCGTATTCACTTATATCACTTGCCAAACCAAGGTGGGAGTTTAAAATCGACCACCCCTTTGTACCTTACGCCTTCCCATCGTTTGTCGCCAAATACCACACGTCCTGTAGGTGACACACCGACTAACTTTCCATCCTGCCATTGGTTACCAACCCAAGTTATGTACCCAGGTTCTAATCTTGTGTCATGTGGTGATTCATGACCTTTTGGGAAGAAAACTATTCTACCCATAGCTCCCTTATAATCTGTTTTTTCCAAAGCCTCTACCATAGCATCGGCCTCAAAAGTACCCGCCTTTTCAATACCTTCTTTTAAAACATATACAGCATCATATGTTGTAGGAGCGGCATAACCTGGAGTATCTCCTTCACTTTTCTTTCGAAAATTGTTGTAGAAAGGTATTGTCTTCTTAGTTATTTCCATAGGCCCGACGGATTGACAAGTTACTTCATAATTGCACATCCCGCCTGTACGTTCCCAATGTTTTATACTTTGTGACTCCACATTCATTCCCGCCAACAAAGCTGGAACTTTCAGTTGACCCCAAGCACGAGATAAAGGTACTCCTGTACCCCCTGGGAAAAAATTAAATATTATGTGGGCTCCTACTTTTTTTATTGCCGCTAATTCAGGCGTCAAATCCGTTGCCAAATTAGAAGGCCTCCATGTTCCCACTACTTCAACGCCATATCCCGGTAACAAGCTTTCCGCAGCCTTCGTAAAAGCATCTCCGGCAAGTGTCTTCTCTATAATTATAGCAACACGAGGCCGAGTGGTGATTCCCCTATCTTTTAGTTCGTTCATACAGAGCCCCACAGAATTAACCAATAAGAGGGGAGTAAGACGCCTGTTGCATACCTGCGTTCTAAAGATGTATTTGTATTTATCATAGTCCTTACCTACTCTTGCCATTATTTCAGGAGATCCTGCGCCACTATTTATCCAAATTTTTTTATGTTGCGCCATGATATCCAACCAAGCCATTGCCGCCTCCGACCTCATGCCACCTATTATGAAGTCTACTTTATCGACCTCTATCAAGCTTCTAAACGCATTAACTGCGTCAATAAGGCTAGCTTCAGCATTATCATCTTTTTTCACTAGCTCTATTTCATATTTTACTCCCCTTACATTTACCCCACCCGCAGAGTTTATCTCCTCAGACGCTATCTGTGCTGATGTCCAAGCATCTTGCCCACTTTTGATTTTCATGGAAAATATGATTCCTACTTTAATTTTCTGTTTTGTTTGCGCCTCTGCATCTGGCGTGATACTACAACACATGACTATAACTACAAAACAGATAATCTGCCAAAAAACTAATTTTTTGTACAAGAATTTCATTTTATTACCCCCTCCTTTTTTTCTTTCCTATTGTAGTTCCAACAATAAAACTAATGATCCATACTTTAATTTTATCGACATTTCCACCCTTTTTGAAATCTAATCCAACCCCCTCAACTTACTTTTTCTTCGATTCACCGTAAACTCTTTATAAAGTCTCACCCCATCCATCACCTCCTTTTTTAGTTTAGTTAGCCTGTCACAGAACTCGCAACCCCTCCACCTCGCAAACCCACATCAAAAAAAGAACTGAGATACTTCATAGAGGTAAAATTAGAAAAAAGTTTGTCTGCCCAATTACACATTCTAAAAGATTTGCTTCTAAAATTCCCCTGTGCCCATGGAATCATCCCAAATTTGTTAATGGCAAGGGATGCACTACTTATATTAGAGGAGATTATGGGATAAGGAAAAATATTGATTACGGCTCTGAACGTATCTTCTCCAGACTCTTGACCTTGTGTATGCAAAATCCCTCTATTATTGGTCTCAATGCTACTGCTAATTATTGCACCTCATTTCAAGGCAGAGAAAAAGGGTATTGATCGTTTTGAAAGTAAGGGAAGTCTTATTACCTATGTAGGCTGTGACCCGTCTATTACCTACTCTGGGGTCAGCATCAAGAGGAATGGAAAGATAAGCAAGAGGGGCTCTGCCTCCCTGAGGAGATGTCTTTATCTTATGGCCGGTGGAGTAATGAGATTTAACAGATACTTTGGGGTGTACTATCTTAAAAAGAGGTAGGAAGTGATGCAACACAGAAAAGCCGTGATTGCCCTGTGTAATAAACTGCTCAGGGTCATTTACGCACTGCTTAATAAGAGGGAATATTTTTGTTGTCCAGTGCATTAATTCCAGTTGAATCCTTTCTTTATTTTAGTTCTAACTAACCGTTTATTTAATTCCAATTTAAATATTTTAGAATTGCCTAACTTCAACTGTTATCCAGTTAATATCGGTTCTACCAAATTATCTTTTTTTTGCCCACCGCTTTTTATCATACCGTATAATAATATGTCTCCGTATGTACGAGCAAACAACGCACCGTCGATTTTATTGTGGTTCATATGCCATTCAAGAAGGCTTCCATTATGAAATGCATTGATAGCATTAGCAACAATATTTATGTCAAGATTATCACGGATGTAACCTTCTTTTTTCCCAAGTAAAGTTAACTCCTTTAGAAATTCGAGATACTTAAGATATATTTTCTTTGTTTTCTCTTCTATACCTGTTCCACTTCCAGCCATTTCAACAAGAACGGTTAAATAACAGACACAGAAATCACGGTTGTGATAAGCAAATTCTGTTACCCATTTATGAGTATATTTCATTTTTCTCAAAAATGTACCTTCTATACCCCTCACCTCTCGGATAAGAGTGTCTGTAAAAGTCCTTTCGTAAAGGTTTAGGATAGTTTCTAAAAGTTCATTCTTGCTCTTGAAATGCCAATAAAAAGCGCCTTTGGTTATGCTGACAGCATCAGTAATATTCTTTATTGTAGAGGCATTATATCCTTTGTCGATAAACAGTCGGATGCTTTTATTTATAATCTGTTCTTTCATACTAATTGTCTTATCCCTTGTCACTTGGTTCTTCTTATCTACAATTATACTAAGCGTTCATTCTTTTTAAGGTTAGCTAATTTAAAATTGATTGTCAAGTAAAAATTGTGAGATTGCCATCTAAACTTGAAAAGTGAACACCTGAAATGTTGTAGCCTTGGACCAAAAACGGAGGTTCAAGACTATGGTTCAGGTGCACAAAAAATTTACTGATGAACAGGTAAGGGCTTTGTTTAAGGGCTATTGCCAGGGGATATTAGATAGAGCAGTAATTGAAGAAACTTTGGAAATTGGTAGGTCCAGGTTCTTTGCTCTCTTAAAGGAGTATCGCCATAACCCGGACACATTTTCCATCGCTTATCAAAGAGAAAGCCCAAGTAGAGGACTTCCTGTCTCAGTGGAAAAGGAAATCAAGGAAGAGTTAATGCTGCAGAAAAGCCTAATCGATGACCCCACTTTGCCTATTACAACCTACAACTACTCTGCCATAAGGGATCGCTTAGCTGATCGTGGGATTATAGTAGCTTTATCCACCATTATCGACCGGGCTAAAGGTTTGGGCTGCTACCAGCCCCAACCAAAGAAGAAGGTTCATGACCGAGAAGTGATTACTACTGCCATTGGCGCCCTGATTCAGCATGATGGTTCACATCATCGCTGGTCACCATATGCTAAAGAGAAATGGGTCTTAATTACCTCTATAGATGATTTCAGTCGTATGCTTCTCTATGCTGACTTATTCGAACAGGAGACATCCTGGGCTCATATCAAGGCTTCTGAAACTTTGATGCAAACAAATGGAATTCCCTTCAGCTATTATGTTGACTCGCTACGAGTTTTCCGCTTTGTTCAGGGCAGAGATAGCATCTGGAGAAAACATGTTCTTCAAACTGATGAAGCTGACCCACAATGGAGACAGGTAATGAAGGTGTTAGGAATAAATGTTACCTTTGCCCTGTCTCCACAGGCGAAAGGAAAAGTGGAAAGGCCATATCGCTGGCTACAGGATAGGATTGTTAGAACGTGCGCTATAGAGAAATTAGCCACCATAGATGAGGTTCGAGCTGTCGTGAGACAAGAGGTTGACCGCTACAACAACCATCAAGTTCACTCTACTACCGGGGATATACCGAGCATTCGCTTTGAGAGGGCTAAAAGAGAGGGTAACAGCCTGTTCAGGCCTTTTGTCTTACCCAAACCCTATACTTTGGCTAAAGATGTCTTCTGTTTACGAGAGAGAAGGATGGTTGATGGCTACCACAAGATATCCTTATTTAACCATGAGATACGAGTGCCAAAGGTACCATTGAGAAAGGAGGTTGAAGTCCATCTTGTTCCTGATATGCAGAGAGACGCTCTGGAGATTCGGATATGGTGGGAGACTCAGATGGTGCAGTCTGTCGTTTACCCACTAAACGAGTTTCCTGGAGTCCACTTTTAAATCGTAGGGGAGTCCACTTTTAAAAAATTCCTAACAGTAAAAATTGTGAGACTGTTAGCTAAACTTGAAAAGTGCACACTTTAAAATTTAAAAGTGCACACCTTTCAAGTCAGAGTTTTTGACTTTCTGGGCATCGATTAACTTCCCCTCGCACCAGAATCTGATTTCAGTAAGTTCATCATCAAGAGGATAAATACGGAGATTAACCTGTTTTCTTGGATCAGC
>DHGO01000090.1 GCA_002402795.1 Deltaproteobacteria bacterium UBA4796 | reverse complement strand
TCATCTTTATTGCTGAATCTGGGTTTAATGTCTCTTTAGCTGTCTGCCTTGGCAGACCTCCTTCTTCAAGCTGGATTATTACCTTTTTCAGGTATAGCTCCTGTTCTTCTGTCAGTTTCTGTGTATTTTTCAGGGTTGCTTTTAATATTCTAAGGATATTTGCCGCGCTGTCACGCCCGCCCCTGAGTGTTTGCTGCGGCATCTCTTCTGTGGTGGCAAAGATGAAGGCCTCTTTGTTCCTGTCCAGAAGGTCAAAAAAATGTTTGGGTAGTTTTTCCTTCACATCATCAGGGGTGCTTTCAAGAAGCTTCGCAGCAGAAAGAAAGTCAAGTTCGATTGCATCGTTATCTGGAGTGGCAAGAAAAAATTTTTGCAGTTTTCCCCGTCTGAAATAGGTAATCAGAGAATTGGTATGCTCAGCATTTTCCTTCGCAGTACGTGCCTTTTTTGGAAGCCGTTTTACTTTTTCAAAAAGGTCAGGGTCTCTATCCCTTATCTTTTTGATAAACTGGAGGTATTTTAATTCACTTTCCTCTGCCCCATCCTCGCCTTCCAGGGTCTGTCTGGAAATCAATCTGTTAAAAAGCTCATGTGAGCCTATGGGTTCACCTTCTGTTAGAAGCTCTGCATCTCCGCCAAGGAGGGTCAAAAAGGCATTGATCTTTGCCTCTGCAGCCTCTTTCAACTTTATCTGGTCATTTGATTGTATGGTGGGAAAAAAGTTGAAGGTATATATTTTATCAAACTGTGTATCAATACGGTTGATACGGCCAACCCTCTGCATCATGCGGGTAGGATTCCATGGAATGTCGTAATTGATAACGGTATTGGAACGGTGCAGGTTCACGCCTTCAGCCAATACCTCTGTGGAGACCAGTATCCGGTAATCTTCTCTGGGGTGGCGTGCCCTGGCATCAAAATTCTCAATAACCCTGTCACGGACAGCCTCACTCGAGGCTCCAGTGTAGCACAGCACCTTACCGGGATATTCCTCATCTATGTTTTTTGATAGATAGATAGTTTGCTGTCTCTTTCGATTCTGTAAAAATAATCAGATGATTCTCTTTTAAGACAGGCTCTGTAGATAGTGCATTGAGAAATTTTAGAAGTTTCGGGTCGCGGTCAATATGCTGCCAGAGCCTCTTGATTTCGAGGAGGACATTGTGGTCGCGCTCAAGGTCTTGCAGAAAACCTTCTTCAAATTCGCTGCTTTCATACTTCTCTGCCCTTCCTTTATCTATTAACCGCTGGACAGCTTCATCGTCATCATCCTCAAGGAGTTCAAATATTTTATTTGTGTACTTTTTACTCACATAGACATTGCCATTGTGAAACTCTTTTATAAACATCTCGTAGGAGTGTATGAAGCGGTCTACTGAATTTCTAAAGGCAAAGAAACTGCTTTCCAGGCGTTTTACCAAAAGGATTTTCATAAACCTGCCCATGTTCCTCTGGGATTGCTTTTCAAGCTGGTCAACCCTACCTTTGTAATAAAGCATGGGCATATAACGGGCGTATCTAAATTTCTGCGCCACCAGTTCTATGGTTTTATTGAATATCTCATCCTCTTTTTCATTGAGTTCATAAAAGAGTGGAATTGGCTTCTCCACATATGGGAATTTAAGACCCTGTTTTGTAATATCGTCAGAAAAATATTTTTCAATCTCTGTTCTTGTGCGGCGAACCATTAAATATTTGAGGACCCTTTCGCGTATCTCCCGGGCGTTTTCTTTTACGATGTTTATGTATCTGGCATAATCCTTTTGCCTGTCAAGCTTCTTTAGCTTTTTATCCAGACCATTGAAGAAACCTTCCAGGTCCGGTAAGTTTGGAATAGTGCTTTTTTTCGCTTTCTGGAAGAGCTTCAAAAGACTCAGAATATCTTTTGGCGTATTATTATATGGTGTTGCTGTTACAAGAAGGACTCTTTTGCCGCGGCAGATTTCCGCCAGTTTCTCATAAGTGACGGTTGTTTCAGTGCGAAAACGGTGTGCCTCATCTATAATGATATTGGTGTATTTCTCGGTTCCTCTGATAAGAAGGTCATCTAATTTTCCCAGTGATTCAAAATCAGCATGTACCCTGAAGTCAGAAAATACATTTGTCCATGAGCCGGGATTTGTCTTTTCGAGAAGCACCGGAGGAGCTATAACAAGAGTCCTGCCGTCAAGCTGACCGGCGAGCATCGCTGAAATGTAAGTCTTGCCCAATCCTACGACATCAGAGATAAAGACTCCGCCGTATTCCATAAGTATCTTTTTTGCGTTTAAAACCGCCTGTTCCTGGTATTCAAGCCTTTTAAACTCATGCGGGAGATATTTCAGAAAGAGTTCATCTGTCTGACCAAGTTCATCTTTAAAATATTCATAGAGAAATTTCAGATAAAGCTCGTATGGTGTTATATTCTGATTAAGCCATGTCTTTTCCTGGATGGTCTGGATATACCTTTTGCTCACATCAACCGCATCATCCCAGAGTTCATCAAATTTTTGTCTGGCAAAGACATAATCGGCACGATTTTTGAGCTCAACATTAAATTCAAGGTTGTCAACGAGTCCTGATTGTGTAAAATTACTTGAACCTGTAATAACCCTTCCGATATCACGGTCACCTTCTGCAAAGGTCATTATGTAAAGCTTGGAATGGATATTTTGTGCGGGGTATGCCTTGATTTCTAACTTTCCATTTTTCAGCCATTCTATAAACTTAAGGACTCCTTCCTCAACTTCTCTGCTGTCTTCAGAGACGCTCATTTCGTCTGTGACTAAATCAGAGAACTGCTCTTTTGTTTCTGCATGGGAAAGCTGGAGAGCTTGTTGATAAGATTTTTGAATAAGGTCAAAGGTTGTTTTGCCTGTGCTGATTCCGATAAGAA
Organism: Deltaproteobacteria bacterium UBA4796; assembly: GCA_002402795.1. GTDB lineage: Bacteria > Desulfobacterota > Syntrophorhabdia > Syntrophorhabdales > Syntrophorhabdaceae > UBA8905. The sequence goes on along the minus strand of DHGO01000090.1, from coordinate 1,898 downwards.
TCCTTATCTTTTTTGTATTTTCTAAAGATTTATAAAGGGCGTAAAAACCAGTTGTATAGAAGTACCCGACCAGAACATCAAAAAATTTGGTGTCTTTTATAAGTACCTTGAACCTCTCAAGGAGGTTTCTATCTTTTTCATTTGTGATAAAGGTTAAATCGGTATCCATAAAATCAATACAGAATAATTATTTACCCCCATATTCATTGTATAAACAATTTTAATTCCATGAAATGAAAAATACAAATAAAATTACTCAATCGTGAGCCTGTGCCCAGCTCTCACCGTAACCGATAGAAACCTTGAGAGGAACGATAAGATTCATGGCATGTTCCATCTCATGAGCAACAAGTGGTTTCATTATGGTAAGCTCCTCTTTCTTTACTTCAAGGACAAGTTCATCATGTATCTGCATGATGAGCCGTGAGGAGAGTTTTTCTTTAGTTATACGCCTGTGAATATTTACCATGGCAATTTTGATTATGTCAGCCGCGGTACCCTGAATGGGCATATTGATTGCAGCCCTTTCCCCCAATTGTCTTATATTGGTATCAGGATTGCTGAGTTCAGGGATATAACGTATTCTGCCGAGAAGGGTTTTAACAAAGCCATTCCTGTGTGCCTCTTCTAATGCCTTTTCTATATACTCTTTTACACCTCTGTGTCTTTCAAAATAGTCATCAATATACTGCTGTGCCTCTTTCTGGGAAATGCCAAGCTCCTTTGCCAGGCCGTAGCTACTCATGCCATAGACAATGCCAAAGTTTATAACCTTTGCCGTTCGTCTCATTTCAGGTGTAACATTTTGCTCTTCTACTTTAAATATTTCCTGCGCTACTTTTGAGTGAATATCTTCATCCTTCATGAATGTATCAATAAGAATGGGGTCTCGGGAAATATGGGCAAGAACCCGAAGTTCTATCTGTGAATAATCCGAGGACATAAGTACGTAGCCTGCTTCAGGAACAAAGGCTTCTCTGATTTTTTTGCCCTCTTCACCGCGGATGGGGATATTCTGAAGATTAGGGTCACTACTGCTCAGCCTGCCTGTGGCAACCACCATTTGATTAAAAGAAGCATGAACGCGGCCTGTCTTATGATTGATCAGGGTGGGCAATACGTCAATATATGTTCCCTTTAATTTTGTAAGGGTTCTGTATTCAAGAATCTTTCCGGGCAGTTCATGGAGTGAAGATAGCGCCTGAAGGACTTCTGTATCAGTGGAGTATCCTGTCTTTGTCTTTTTCACAGGAGGTAATTTTAATTTTTCGAAGAGAATGCGGGATAACTGCTGGGGAGAATTAATATTAAAAGGTTCACCTCCCCGGGCATAAATCTCTTTTACAAGGGTATTGAGCCTTTGATCAAGGTCACGGGAGAGGGAAGTTAGAATCTTTCTGTCTACCTTTACTCCATAGAATTCCATATCTGCGAGTACTGGAACGAGAGGTATTTCAACGTCGAAGAAGAGCGAACGAAGGTTACAGGCTTTCATCTGCTCGTCCAGGGTCTCTCTGAGTTCAAAGAGGTAAAGGGTTTTCTGAATCAGCAGCTCCTTTTTATCATTTGTTGTTATGGGTCGCTGGAGATATTCCTCAATAAGATTTTCGAGACTATAATCTTTTCTGAGAGGATTCAAAAGATAGGAGGCGAGCATGGTATCAAAGAAATAGTGCGCACCATCAGATACGTAGTCAGGATTTATATGCTTTATGCAGAGTAAAAGTTTTTTAAGATTGTGGGTTGTAATAGAGTGTGTCTTCATCAGGACAGTATATAGTTCTTCCCCATTTGTGGAGTAATAGATGCCATCCCCATCAGTGACTGCAAATGATTCTGCCTCTATGTCAATGGGGTGCGTACCATGATATGTTACTGCTATGGCAATATTCTCTGTA
>DHGO01000130.1 GCA_002402795.1 Deltaproteobacteria bacterium UBA4796 | reverse complement strand
CCATTGGCAAAGGCTCTGAAAACAAAGGAAAGATCTACTCTGCCGCTACACATGACGCGGATAAGCCTTATTTCATTTGTATATTGCAGTCTGGAAACTCCAGCCAGGTCAGCAGCTCCGTATCCTCATGAATTACATACGAAGCCTATTATTCTCGGTTTAAACTTGAGTACTGCGCTCATGCTTATTCGCCTCCTTTTTATGTATTACCTACTGCCTCATCTATTTGCCGCATAATATCTTTTTCTGGATTTGCTGCTTCCATCTGAGCTATGAGCTGTTCATCTGTATAATGTTTCAACTGTATTGCCCCTGTGGGACATTTTGAATTACATAAGCCGCATCCTTTACAGAGAACAGGGTTCATCCTCGCCTTTTTCCCCTGTTTTGTATCATAGAGTTCTATGGCACCATAGGTACATGCCTCAACACAGGCACCGCAGCCCATACATCTCTTCTCATCCACAATGCAGACAGAACCAGAGGCAGTGACTGTTTCATGAGAGAGAAGGGTAAGAACCCTGCCTGAGGCACCGTATGCCTGATTGATGGATTCCTGTATATGCTTGGGATAATGGGCAGTACCACAGAGAAAGACACCATCGGCACCAAAGTCAACAGGTCTTAATTTAACATGCGCCTCTTTGAAAAAGTCATCCGGTCCAAGCTGGGCATTATAGAGTAGAGATATTGCCTTGTTGCCTTCCGGTGGGATAAGTGCAGCAGCAAGAGAGAGGAAATCTGCATCTATCTCCAGTACTTTCCCAAGAATAGGGTCAGGTACGGTAATCTTCAGTATCTGCTTGCCCCCTTCTTTTGCTGGCTTTACCTGGGGTTTATTGCTTGGTTCATATCTGATGAAACGCACACCCTTACCCGCTGCCTCACGGTAGTAATCCTCTCTGAACCCGTAGGGTCTCATATCCCTGAAGAGGATATAAATGTCCATAGCAGGATTCAGTTCTTTTAGTTTTAAGGCGTTCTTCAGAGATTCGCTGCAGCATATTCTGGAGCAGTAGTTTCTCTCTTCAGTGCGTGAACCCACACACTGGATCATCACAATGCTCTCTGCCTTGAGTATCTTTTCATCCTTCTTTGTTATTCTCTCCTCAAGCTCGAGATTGGTCATTACCCTTTCGTCCTGCCCGTAGAGATATTCGGTTGGTTTATACTCTTCTGCACCTGTGGCAATCACCACAGCACCGTGCTTTATCTCTGTTATTCCTCTATCTGATTGTACGGTTGTTATAAAGTTCCCTACATAACCGGTTGCTTTTGTGATTGTGGCACCGGTATAAACATGGAGCAGTGGATGCTGATAAACCTTCTGAATAAGGTCTTTTAAATATAACTGGACATCGAGACCTTCGATTGTGTAGTGGAGATTTCGAGCCATACCACCAAGCTCTTTTTCCTTCTCAACGATATAGACCTCATGCCCCTGTCTGGCAATACTCAATGCACAGTTCATCCCTGCTATGCCGCCACCTACAACGAGTGCTCTTTTATCCACAGGGAGTTTAAACTCCTGGAGAGGTTCGAGTCTGCGTGTCCTTGCCAATGACATCCTCAACAACTCCTTTGCCTTTTGTGTTGACTCTTCCTTCTCTCTTGAGTGAACCCAGGAACAGTGCTCTCTGATATTTGCCATATCAACAAAGTACTGATTTATTCCTCCTTCACGAAGGGAATCCCTGAATGTGGGCTCATGTGTCCTTGGCGTACAGGCAGCCACAACAATACGGTTGAGTCCCTTTTCCTTTATGGCATCAGTGATCTCTTTAGCTGAATTAGTCGAACATGAAAAGAGTTGTTCTGTAGCATAGACAACATTGGGCAGGGTGAGGGCATACTGAACAACAGAAGGGACATTGACAACCCTTCCGATATTTGCCCCGCAATGGCATACAAATACACCGATCTTTGGCTCTTCCTGTGTTACATCCTTTTCTTCAGGATACACCCTTTCTACAGTCAATTTCTCTCGCCTGTAGTCAAGGAGTTCGCCGGTCTGGGAAGCTGCTCCACTGGCTGTAAAGACAGATTCAGGAATATCCAGAGGACCCTGGAAGGCACCGCTTACAAAGACTCCTGGACGATTCGTCTCTATTGGATTGAATGGACTTGCCTGGCAGAAGCCGTGATGGTTGAGGTTTATACCAAGCTTACCAGCCAGTTCTTTTGCTTCAAGAGGGGGATTCAATCCAATGGATAATACCACCATTTCGAACTCTTCGTCTTTTACCCCTTCATCGGGCGTTGAGTATCTGATGGTGATATTTTTTGTCTCTGGATCCTCTTTGACTATTGATACATAACTTCGTATAAACCGAACCCCTGGCAAGCCCTCCGCCCTCTGATAGAATCTCTCGAAATCCTTTCCATAAGAACGAATGTCATTATGGAAAATGACGCACTCTGCCTGGGCGTCATGGTCTTTTGTCAAAATCACCTGTTTCTGGGTATAGGTACAGCATACAGCAGAGCAATAACTGTTACCCCCAGGAATCACCTGTCTGGAGCCCACGCATTGAATCCATGCTACTTTGTGGGGATGTTTCAAGTCTGAACCCCGTCGTATCTCACCTTCATATGGACCGGTAGAACTCAAGAGCCTCTCAAAGTCCATACTTGTTACCACGTTCACGTATTTTCCATAGCCATAGTCATCCCTTGTTCCGGGGTCAAAAGGCTCAAAACCAGCAGTAAGTATGATGGCTCCTACCTTTATTTCTACCCTTTCAGACTTCTGGTTAAAATCTATGGCATCATTCTCACACACCGCTTCACATATACGGCATTTCTTCTCTTTAAGATAGAGACAACTCTCGTCAATGTATGTAATAAGCGGTATTGCCTGCGCAAAGTAGATATGTACTGCCTTGTTCCTGGATATCTCCTGGTTAAATTTGTCAGGATATACAACAGGGCAATACTCAACACAGGTTGTGCAACCTGTGCATTTGTCCTCTATAATATATCGGGGTTTTCTGAGGAGCGTTACCTCAAAGCTTCCCGCATCACCCTCTACCCTTTCCACCTCAGTATAGGTGAAAACCTCTATGTTTGGATGCCGGCCGACCTCGACCAGTTTGGGTGAGAGTATTCAGATGGAGCATTCATTTGTGGGAAAGGTCTTATCAAGTTGCGCCATGTGGCCACCGATTGATGGTGCCTTGTCAACGAGATAAACCTTGAACCCGGCATTTGCAAGATCAAGGGAAGCCTGAATACCGCTTATCCCTCCACCTACAACAAGAATATCTCCATAATTACCCTTTGGTAGTATGCCTTTTAGCTGCTGTAACTCAATAACCTTACCATCCATATTTTTCCTCCCAATAAAACAACCTGCATCACTTAAATAAGAATCTATATCTTTTACTGTTATGTTTCATATGTTTCCAGTCCAAATCGCTCAGGATGTGAATATACTGTAAGCCGATTTCCACGGGCATGACCAACAAGTGTAACGCCGAGATTCCGGGCTAAGGAAATTGCACCGCTTGTTGGTGACCGTCTTGTAACAACCACAGGAATCCCCATCTTCCCTGCCTTAACAAGCATTTCAGATGAAATACGACCTGTGGTCAGTAACAATCTGTCTTTTGTCTGTATGTCTGTCAGAAGGCACTCTCCCTGAATCTTATCAAGGGTATTGTGTCTTCCTATATCTTCAGCCACTATAATCAGGCTATTTATATCAGCAAGGGCTGACGTATGGACACCGCCACTTATACGATATAGCTCCATACTCTCCTGAAACTTTTTCATTAATGATAGGACTTCTTCAGGCGTAACATGGAAATCAGAATCAATCTTCTCTACATCTGTTTTAAAGAGTGCACCACCACCACACCCTGTGGGAAGTATTCTCTTTTCAGAAAATTGAGTTCCAGAACTCGTAAGCCTCACGTCAGCAAGGGAATCATCTTCACACACCCTCATTGTTACTACATCCTTCAATCCTGAAATAAACCCCTCTGCGTACAAAAATCCAAAGACAAGGCAGTTTAATTTGGAAGGTGTACAGAGGATAGTAACCAGTTCCTTCTCGTTCACATATATGGTAAGTTGCATTTCGCTGGGAACATGCACCCCTGTTTTCTCCCACCCCTCTTCAGAGAAGTGATGACAGATGACCTCTGTGGTCTCACCTCTTTTAGCATCCGATATATCAATTGCTTGCTGCATGTTCAATGGTTCGCCTCTAAATCACTTCTTGAACAATCTCTGTAATATCCTTAATCTCAATTTCATCAGCATGATTCATAACAAGCCTGCTATCCTCAAGGGCAGTTATACAATAAGGGCAGGCAGTAACAAGCTCTCGAGCACCAACGCCGAGTGCCTGCTCTACCCTGATATTGGAGAATCTTTCATGTTTTTCTGTTTCAGCCCATACCCTGCCTCCACCCATGCCACAACAGAGGCTATCAAGCCGGGATTCAGGTAGTTCAACGAGTTCCAGACCGGGTATCTTCTTTAATACCTCCCGGGGTTCGTCAAATATGCCATTATGTCTACCAAGGTAACATGGGTCATGGTATGTAACCTTCTTTTCATAAGCCTTTGTTATTGTAAGACGTCCTTCATTTATAAGTTCAAATAAGTACTGGGATATATGAATAATATCAAAGTTTGCCCTAAATTCTGGATACTCGTTTTTGAATGTATGGTAGCAATGGGGAGAAGAAACAAGTATCTTTTTGACACCACTGTCAATAAATGTTTTGATGTTTTCCTTTGCAAGGCGCTTGAATACTTCTTCATTACCTGTTTTTCGTATGCTTTCTCCACAGCAGTTTTCTTTCTCGCCCAGAATCCCGAAATCTACACCTGCCTTTTGAAGAACGGTTGCTGTTGCTTTTGCTACCTTCTTGAGTCTTGGATCATAACAAAGATAGCAACCAGGGAAATATAAAAATTCCATCCCTTCAGCAAACTGTTTTACAGAGAGCCCCTCTGCCCAGGCTGCCCTTGTTTTGCGATCCTCATTGAAGGGATTACCCTGGGAAGTCAGACCAGAACTTACAGTACGATAGGGCTTTACCGGTCCAGCAAAAACACCATATTTCGTTGCAATCCTGCGTAGTGCCACCATATCATCTATCTGTTTTACATCCCTGGGGCATCGCTGAGGACATTTCCCGCAGGTTGTGCAACGCCATATCTCATCTCGTTCTATTTCACTGAGACCGAATGTGGCTTCCCGGATGAGCTTCCTCATACTGAAGGAAGTAACATTGTTCCAGGGGCAGACTGTATCACATTTTCCGCACTGGTAGCAGAATGTTACAGCCTGACCACCGCTTTCCTTTACCTCATCTATTACTTCTTTAAAGGGGGCTACTGTTTCCACGATTTTCCATCCTCATATTTTATTTGGTTTCTATTTTCTGTGAAAGCCGGTTAACAGCATCAATCACTTTTTCTCTTCCATGTTTGTCTACCAACGACTCAAGTCCTGTATCCAGCTCGTCAAGCCTTACCTCTTCTTCAGCCTCTTCCTCCCTCTCCTCATAGGTTAAGGCGTCAACGAGACACCATTTAACACACATAGGTTCATCAAGGGGTGGGTCGGCCTCGCACATGTCGCACTTAAAAGGGAGACCTGAATCAGGCTCTTTAAAAAGATCCCTTGAAGGGCATGCCGCACCACAGAAGCTGCATATACTCGTACCATATTCATATCCGCTCTGCAGCTTCTCATCCACCATATAGACAGGTCTGCCTGAACACTCTGCACTGGTATAAAAGCTTCCCTTTACAGGAACAAACACGTTCTTCAATTCATTTCTGTATACCTGAATTCTCGATCTTGCCGGGTTGACGTTACTGTATTTTGGATTTGAATGAAAGGCGGCACAAGCCACCTCGCAGGCACGGCAGCCCATACATTTGTTAAGATCAATCTTTATTATCTTTATCTTTCTCTTAATGACGCGTCCCTCTTTTTATTCTTCTTTATGGATTCCTCTTTTTACAAAATCCTCATACACAAAATCAAGCTCAAGCTTCTCTAAGGTCTCTCTTGTTGGAATACCCCTTAAATCCCAGCCTCTGTATTTATAATACTCATCCATAAGCTTCTGCTCGTAATCTGGAAATCTCTTTTTCCAGTGATCATCGGGTGGGCGTTCGTCTTCCCTTCTCATTCCCCTTCTTACATTATTTGCCCTTACTAAATTCCTCACACGCTGGGAGATTTTCCATAACCTGCTTTCGTCAATATCAAGCCCTGTCCCATAGGATATAAAAAGGGGCAAGTTATGGATATGGTACGGAGGCTTTATAGGAAATGATGAAACACCTGCACAAAGACCCAGGCAGTCATCTATATAGTGCATGGTTTCCTGCCATTCCACAAGCTCGCTTACAAGGTCAGGTGGTGGCCAGAAAGGAAAGTTTTTGCCTTCCTCGCCCCATTCAAGAATAAACTGTTTGAATCTTTCCTCCTTGCCTGTTGGTATCTGAATCCAGTCTTTCACAAATTCCTCTCTAACTGATTTATCCACAGGCGCCTGTGGAATCTGTCCCTCTATCTGTGTGATATTTATCTTTTCACCTGTTGACCACATGATGTAGTAGATGGGGTTTAACATACCGAGCTTTATAGGAACCTGCTCATGCTTCTTTATGGTATTATGGTCAAATGCTTCTGCACCCTTTCCAATCCTTCTGGCTGCCCAGTAAACACCATCTGCCAGGACATCTCCAATGTCTTCTCTTCTTACAATCTTTTCGAGGAGCCAGGAAAACCTTTCCTTTTTATCCTTCGGGAATCCTGGCAAATCGCTGTCGGTAAGTATACCGTTTTCATAAAGCTCTATAGCAAATGCCATAACCTGAGGTGCTGTAAAACCATCCACTCCATAATGCTGTGCCCGGGATAGCATCTGGAATCCAAAATCAAGGTCATCCACCTCAGCCGCCATAACATAAGTAAGCTTCGTAAAACACTTCAGAATATATGTTGGATATCCTGGAACTTCAATAATACCTGCACATCTTATAGGGCAATTGTAACAGCTTATAAGACGCTTTTTGACAGATTCCATGGTATCTTTCCATTGTTTCTCTACCTCCTTGTTCCAGAAGCCTTTTCTTTTTCCACGGGCATGTCCCCAGGAAAAACTACTGAGGTGCCATTCTTCATCATGGAGTGCCATCTCCTGGGGCGAACCAATATATGCAAGTATAGGTGGTACACCTGGTATCGGGTTATCCAGCCTGTACTGGATATACTCAAGTACTTTGTTGCACTCTTCCATAAACTCGGCTGGCTTTGCAATATTTATGTCTTTTGTCCCATGAACAGCTATTGCCTTTAACCTTTTGTCGCCCATCACCGCAGCAAGTCCCAATCTACTTGCACTTCCCCTGTGGCTTTCAATGGATGCAAAATAGACTCTATTTTCACCTGCAAGACCAATTGCAAGAACCTGTGCCCTTGGCTCATTCATTTCTGCTCTTATAGCCTCTGCAGTTTCATAAGTACTCTTGCCCTGGAGATGTTTTGCATCGCGGATTTCTACCTTATCGTTTTCTATCCAGAGATAGACCCAGTCCAATGCCTTGCCACGAACGATTATTTTATCATAGCCAGCGTATTTTAATTCCGGTGCCCAGTACCCACCCATCATTGAAAATCCAAATAATGAGTTCTGGGGAGAGATAGAGGTTATAATAGTTCTATTAGCACTGGGGGCAGGCGTGCTACATAGAAGACCTGAACTCAATATAAGCAGGTTCTCTGGTGAAAATGCATCAATCTCTGGAGGAACCCTGTCCCATAACAATCTTGCATTTGTACCCACACCTCCAAGGTATTGTTCGGTCATTACAGGGTCTGTTGCTACCCTCTCAATATTTCCTGTAGATAAATCAATTTCTAAATTATATCCTGTTTCTGCGTACCTCATTTTGGTTCCTCTTAAATATCTTTACAGCTTCATGGTATTTAACCTGTGTATTATCTTGTTTAAGCGTAGCTTGTGCATAAAATAACAAATCCATAAAACCTATGTCAAGACAAAAAATGAAATAATTCACAAGCTTTACATATTTTAGAATCAAATGGTTAACTTGATATTCTCTTTCTCAAGGTTTTTACGTATTTCTCTTTATCAATTTTATTTTTTCACCCTCCTTTTCATATGTCCTTTTTTCTCCAGATGCTTGCTTAGATTGATAAATTATAAACGTTTAAATCCGATAGCCTTGAAAAAAGAAAGCATATCTCCTGTGTCCCATCGCACTGCAGTATAGATATCCCGAATGTCTCTTTTTCTGAAATACTGAAATAGTCTTTTTGCTAATGCCTTGCCAATTCCTTCCATCACTTATATGCAGATAAACCCTGTTGATATTTCAAACTTTGTTTGACCTTCCTTTCAATCATCTCTTCACTATAAATCTCAAACTTAACCTTACCAATTATAGTATTCTTTATATCATCTGGTGAAGTCACTCGCTAAAACTTTGCCACTTTTTTTTACTCATTGTTAATCTACTCACATTAATATTGACTAATTTTAGGCTATATAGTAATTATAATATAGCTTTTACCTTTGTCAAACAAAATTTCTCAACCTTAAGAGAGTTGACATGGTTATACTTTTAACTTGACATGCATTTTACCTGAAATGTAATATTATGTTTTAGACTTATAAAAAATTTCACAAATTATTTTTTAAGGAGAAAGTATTATGAAGTTAGAAGGTAGGAACGCCGTTGTTACTGGTGGAGGAAGAGGCGTAGGAAGGGCAATAAGCCTTGCCTTTGCAAGAGAAGGTACCAATATTATTGTAAATTATGCAGGCAATGAAAAGGCAGCTAACGAAGTGGTTGACATGGTACACAAAATGGGGAGAAAGGCAGTTGCTGTGAAGGGTGACGTGGGTAATGAAGCTGATGCGCAGAGGATTATTGAATCCTGTGTTCAAAATTTTGGTTCCATCCATATCATTGTGAATAATGCAGGTGTTTCACGGCCTGCTATGCTTCATAAGATGGATGTAGCAACATGGGATGAGGTGGTAAACATACAGATGAGAGGCCCATGGCTTACAGTAAAGGCAGCATCAAAGTATTTTATGGAGCAGAATTACGGAAGAATCATCAATGTTACCTCTGTTGCAGGCGTGGTTGGTACCGTAGGCCAGATTAACTACAGTGCAGCAAAGGGTGGTGTAATTGCCATGACAAAATCCATGGCACGGGAACTTGCAAAATATAATGTTACTGCGAATGTTATATGTCTCGGTATTGTAACAACAGACATGACAGAAAAGATATCAACGGACGAGAAGTTAAAAGCGATCTATGTACGCAGGATTCTCCTTGGACGATATGCAGATCCAGAAGATGTAGCACCTGCCTTTGTATTTTTCGCTTCTGATGACGCACGATACATTACAGGTCAGCTCCTGTGTGTAGATGGTGGCTATGGAATGACGTAAAACTTTGGGAGGTGATAATCTTTATATTTTATTAAGGAGGTGTTAAATGGGTGATATACCAAAGGTAATAAAACAATGGCAGATGGTTCAACCAACAACGTTTAACAAAGAAACAAAAGAGACAATTCCTGGTAAACTTGCAATGGCTGAAATCCCTGTTCCCGAACTGAAAGAAGGAGAGGTTCTCGTTGAAATTGCAGGATGTGGCGTATGCCATACCGACCTTGGATACTTCTATGACGGTGTTCCAACGGTCAGCAAGCCGCCGTTGGCCCTTGGCCACGAGATAAGCGGTGTGGTAGTGGCAGGCGATCCCGCATGGATCGGCAAAGAGGTCATTATTCCCGCGGTCATGCCCTGCCGTAAATGTATTCTCTGCAAGACCGGAAGGGGCAACAGGTGTCTTGCACAGAAAATGCCTGGCAATTCGATCGGCGTCTATGGTGGTTTTTCAAGCCACATCCCCGTTCCTACTATCGACCTTTGTGTGGTAACAAACAGAAAAGGGTATGCACTCGAGCAGTTGTCGGTTATCGCGGATGCGGTAACCACCCCATACCAGGCGGCGAAAAGGGCCAACCTTCAGCCTGGTGACAATGTAATCGTAATCGGCGCAACAGGCGGAGTCGGTGTCTATATGGCACAGACCGCTAAAGCGCTTGGCGCGAAGACTGTTATCGGTATTGCAAGGAACCCGAAGAAACTTGAAAGGGCGCTAAGCTACGGCTGCGATGCTGTGATCAGTACCCTCGAAAAGGCGAACAAGGACGTTGTCGGCGAGTGGAGAAACTTTGTAAAATCCAGGGGTCTTGACAATACAGGCTGGAAGATCTTTGAGGTAACAGGCACAAAGGCGGGACAGGATCTGGCGCTTGACCTGCTTTCATTTGTAGGAAAACTGGTAATTGTAGGATTTGGAATGTCAAAGAGCGAATATATGTTTTCCAAGCTGATGGCCTTCGACGCAGAGTTGATAGGGACATGGGGCTGTCTGCCGGAATACTATCCTATTGTCCTCGATATGGTTCTCTCCAAAAAGATCGTCATCGATCCATTCGTCGAAGTGAGGCCTATGAGCACCATAGCTGCAACATTTGAGGAGATTCATAAGGCGGGTTCACCTGAAAGAAGGGTTGTCTTAAAACCAGACTTTTAAGAAACATAAAAAAACTTTATAGGAGGAATGTTATGGGATTAGAATGGATACCAAGAGAACACGAGAAGAAGGATCATTTCAGGTTTACCGATCAGCACTGGGGAACACAGGCGCCCTGTGTTGTTTATGAAAAGAGGCCCCTGAAAGATGCGAAGGGTAATGTGGTAAAGGGTCTCTATGTTGCCTGGATTATACTCAATAATCCTGCACAGTACAACTCATATACCACGGAAATGGTTAAAGGTGTTATTGCTGGTTTTGAGAATTCTTCTATTGACCGTGAGGTGGTTGGTGTTGTCTTTACAGGTATAGGACCCTATGCCTTCTGTACGGGCGGTAACACAAAAGAATATTCAGAATATTACAGCAAGCGCCCTGAGGAATATGGCGCATACATGGAACTCTTCAACAATATGGTTGATTCAATCCTTATGTGCAAAAAACCGGTTATATGCCGTGTAAACGGAATGAGGGTTGCTGGTGGACAGGAAATAGGTACAGCATGTGACCTTACCCTTGCCTCTGACCTTGCCATTTTTGGTCAGGCAGGACCACGCCATGGCTCAGCGCCTGTTGGTGGTGCCTCAGATTTTCTCCCTTCATACTTAAGCATTGAAGATGCCATGTGGAGCTGCGTCTCCTGTGAGATGTGGAGTGCCTACAAGATGGTGTGGAAAGGGCTTCTAACAAAGGTATTCCCTGTGCTCAAGGACGACAAGGGTAACTGGGTAAGAAATCCACAGATTATTACGGACAAATGGATTGATAACGGCGAGATTGTGTACGGCGAATATAAGACAGGACAGGCATTCAAGGATGCACGCGCATGGATACAGGAAAAACAAAAAGCAGGAGCAGTTGATTTTTCTCTTCTTGATGCTGAGGTCGAAAGAGTCATGTGGACCTTTGCAAACCTCTTCCCTGGTTGCTTGATGAAATCCATAGATGGTATAAGACAGAAAAAGAAATTCTTCTGGGATACCATGAAGAACGACCACAGACACTGGCTGGCAGCGAATATGGGAATTGAGGCTTTCCTTGGTTTCGGCGCATTCAATACCAAGAAGATTACCGGTGTTGATACCATTGACTTCATCAAATACCGCCAGGGTGTTGCGGAGGGCGTTCTTATGGACGACAAGTTCTTCGAGGAAGTGTTCGGCAAACCACAGGCGAAGTAGAAACAGTCTTTACCAAAGGGGGGAGTATATCCCCCCTATTTTTTTTCATATATCTTTTTCTCAATGAAAAGACATAGTATAATAAATGTATCAACCCATTATATGTTTAAATAGGAGGCTTACCATGAGTTTCAAACATATTACCTTTGAAAAAATGAATAAGGTTGCAAAGATTACATTGAATGTTCCGCCTTCAAACTGGTTAACGATTTTAATGATGAAAGAGATTAACGAAGTCCTTGTGGATGTGAAAAGAGATACCTCAATCCAGATGCTTGTCTTTGACCACGCCGGTGAAAAGGCATTTTGCGATGGAGTCGATGTAGCAGACCACACAGAAGACAAGGTCGATGATATGATAGAAGTCTTCCACAGGATGTTTCGTCATCTTTCGGAGATGGATATAACTACTGTGGCGGTTGTGAATGGCCGTGCCCTTGGTGGGGGGTGTGAACTTATGGCGTTCTGTGATATTGTTGTTGCTTCAGAAAAATCACGGATAGGTCAGCCTGAGATTGCTGTGGGTGTGTATCCACCTGTAGCTGCTGCATGGTTTCCAAAGATTATCGGGCTCCAGAAGACCTATGAACTTCTCCTGACCGGAAAGATCATCAGTGCAAAAGAAGCCCAGGCAATAGGTCTTGTAACCGCTGTTTTACCGGTTGAGAACTTTAAGGAAGAAGTAGATAAGTACCTTGCTGAATATCTGAATAAGAGTAAGCCTGTAGCCATATGGACAAAAAGGGCAATCAAGGCGGGATTAAACCTTGATTTTCTCCAGGCACTCAAGGCATCGGAGATTATTTATCTGAAAGGATGTATGGCAACCGAGGATGCAAAGGAAGGTATAACAGCTTTCATAGAAAAGAGAAAGGCTCAGTGGAAGGATAAATAAAAGGTGAATGGTGATTAGTTGTTATGCTATACGCACTGAAAGAAGAGATAGAACAGAGGATTTATAAGCTGAAACAGTTAATGGAAAAAAGCTCCCTTAACGGAGCTTTTTTCCATTACAAGATTGACTACTTTTATCTTTCAGGGACAATGCAGGATGCCCTCCTTTATGTGCCCCTTGAAGAGAAGCCTGTTCTGTTCGTAAAAAGGGAAATATCCAGGGCACGCAGGGAATCACCCCTTGAACACATAATACCTATTCGTTCTATCAAGGAAATCATTGGCCATATCAAGCCAGAAAAGAGGATTGGACTCCAGCTCGATGTCCTGCCCTATAATGATGTGATGAGGTTTAGAGAGATTATTGGCAACAACATAGAGATTGCGGATTGTTCTCCCCTGACAAAGGAACTCAGAAAATACAAATCACCCTTTGAAATAGGCATTATGGAGAAGGCTGCAGCCATTGCGAAAAAGGTTTATAGCCATGTGGCACATATTCTCAAGGAAGGCATGAGCGAGATTGAAGTTGGTGGTCTCCTCGAGGCGTATGCAAAGAAACATGGCCATGAGGGGCTTTTGCGAGTGAGGTCTCTCAATTACGAAGCATACTCATGGCACATATTGAGCGGTCGTACAGGAAGCATTGTAAGTCAGTCTGATTCGCCCATGGGGGGACTCGGGCTTTCCCCTGCCTTCCCTGTTGGTGCAAGCTTCAAAAAGATAAAGAGAAACGAACCTATCCTTGTAGATTTCGGTATCTGTTACCATGGTTATCAGGCAGACCAGACGCGCATGTATGCCATAGGCAGTATGCCAGAACTTTATACAGAAGCATATAAGGCATGTAGAGAAATTCAATACATGGTTCTTGATAAAGCCCTCGAGGGCATGATCAGTAAAGACCTCTTTACCTATTCTATAGAGCTTGCGGAAAGGCTCGGTTATGGTGATTTCTATCTTGGATACAGACCCCACAAGGTGCGTTTCCTTGGCCACGGTATAGGCATAGAGCTTGCTGAATTTCCCTTTATTGCAGCAACCCATGACTATCCTATCGAGGAGGGTATGGTCTTTGCCATCGAACCTAAAATGGTCTTTCCGAAACAGGGCGCCTGTGGCATAGAAAATACTGTGCTTATGGAGAAAGGCACATACAGGATACTAACGGACATTGATGAAGATATTGTGATTCTATAGCGGTTATAAGAATTTTAAAAGTCATTTTAAAAATGCATCTCGCAAAGGATGGCAATGGCTAAGAAGACAGTTTTTGTATGCGATGTATGTGGCCATGAATCCTACAAGTGGCTTGGAAAATGCCCTGCCTGCAAAGGCTGGGATACCATGAAGGAATTTAAGGTAGAGAAGGAAGAGATTCACAGTAGTATAGCACCGGTATTTATGACTGATGAGGAACTTGCTGAAGAAAGGATTATTCTTGGCATAGATGAGATGGACAGGGTTCTTGGTGGAGGACTTACCAAAGGCTCTTCCATCCTCTTAGGTGGTGATCCTGGTATTGGAAAAACTACCCTCTGTTTTGAGATTGCATCCCGTATGGATGAACTTGGCTTTCCTGTGCTCTATGTATCAGGCGAGGAATCCTTAAGACAGCTTGCATCCCGTAAAAAGAGGCTTGCATTAAAGGGTAACCTTCCCGTACTCACAACGAATCATATTGATGATATTATAAAGGCTGTAACAGAGAAGAACTACCATCTTGTAATAGTAGATTCCATCCAGTCTATCTATAATTCAAGCCTTCCCATGCTTCCTGGCAGTATAAGCCAGATGAAGGATGTCTCCTCCAGGCTCATACGGACAATGAAAAATCAGGAAACAACCCACATTTTTATTGGTCATGTAACAAAGGAAGGCGCAATTGCAGGACCCAAGATTCTTGAGCACCTTGTGGATACTGTCCTCTATTTCGAGGGCGATAAGATGCTTCCTTACAGGATGCTGAGAACCATAAAGAATCGTTTCGGTCCTGTTGATGAAGTGGGAATCTTCCAGATGAGGAGGGAAGGTCTCATAAGCGTTGAAAATCCTTCTGAGTTTTTTGTTTCCGAAAGAGGTGATATAGGCTCTGGCAGTAGCCTCTTTCCTTATATTACTGGTTCGAGACCCATTATACTGGAGGTTCAGGCAATTACGCCAAAGACAAGCTTTTCTATGCCAAGGAGATTGTCCCTTGGATACGATATTAACAGGCTTTTTATTCTTATAGCTGTGATTGAAAAGGCACTCAATGCCCCTTTCCTCGACAGGGATGTGTATATAAATGTAACAGGGGGTATGAAGGTGAATGAACCTGCCATTGACCTCGCCATTGCAGCATCTGTCATTTCGAGCCACAGGGATAAACCAATTGGGAAGAATACTGCTTTGTTCGGTGAAATTGGATTAACCGGTGAAATAAGGAAGATTGTTCACGCAGAGATGAGGCTGAAGGAGTGTGAACGACTTGGGATAAAAAGGGTTTTATGTCCAGCAGGGGTAGAACATGGTGCCGGTATAGAGATCATCCCCTTGAGGAACGTTAAAGAATTGTACAACTATCTTGTATAGGTTAAATAAGGGTTAAAACAAGTATCAAGGCATCCTGAACTCTTTACCCTTTGGCCTTATGGTAAGTACAGGACATGGTGCCTTTCTAACAACCTTTTCTGCAACACTTCCAATGAGAATCTGTTCAATGCCACTTCTCCCATGGGTACCCATAACCACAAGGTCGATATTCTCTTCTTTTATGTAGTCTATGATTTCAACAAAAATTACCCCTGTCTTTATGACCCTTTTTACTGTAATATCTATATTTTTCAGCAAGTTATCAAAATTTTGACCAACCTCCGTGGATATGTTTTTCTCTATCGCTATAAGGTTGTCAGGTGTGAGAAAGGATTCATAGGGCGTAAAATAGGTTAAATGAGGTATCACATGTATCACATGAAGCTCTGCACTAAATTTTTTTGCTAAACCTGTTGCATAAGCGAGAATTTCTCCTGTAGATTCAGAGAAATCCACAGGACATAGTATTTTTTTAAACATCGTTACCTCCCCTTCAGGTTATGTTACCTTATATACATGGAAAAACAGGGCTCGTCAACACTTTTTTAAGGCTAATGAAATTTCCTCCTTGACAAAAATATCAAGGAATTGGTATATTTATAGAAATATTTAAGAAAAAATTACATATATATAATGCCCTTAAAGGATAAGAGGGCATTTTTTACATTGAGGTCAAGATGAGTATAAAGAACCATAGTGAAATAAAACACCTCATTGATGTGGGGATGGAGAAAGGTTACCTTACGGCTGATGAAATAAATGATATGCTGCCTCAGAATATCTTCACGCCCGAAGACTTAGAAGATATCTTTGATTTTCTTTCAGAGTCAAACATTGATATTGTTGAGACCATAAAGGAAAGGGCTGCACCAGAAGAGGAGACGCAGGAATGGGGTGAAATAGAGAAGTTTCCCTCAGAACGGACTGATAATATCATCTGGTCTTATCTCAAGGATATCGGAAGGGTCTCTCTTCTTACCTCTGAAGAGGAGTATCATATTGCCAAGAAGATTGAAGAGGGGGAAAGGAAGATCCGCAATTTTCTGTTTGACCTGCCCCAGGCTGTGCGAGAGCTCCACGACATTGGTGTGCAGTTAAGAAAAGATAATATCAACATCATTGATATAATTAAGAATATCGATGAGATAGACTACACAAAGCATGACGAAGAGAAGTATAAAAAGAGGGCTATTACTTTAATTGCGGGCATAAAACATTATTTTGACAGGAAGATAGAGATTCAGAATAAGATTGCAAAGCTACTGAAAGCCGAGGAACAAAGGAAAAAGGCAAAAAAGGAGACCAAAGCAGGCAAAAAGAAAACAAAAGACACCATCAGAAAGATAAATACAAAACCAAGGAAAAGCGACATCCTGAAAGAAGAGTATGAAAAGAAATTAGCATCAGTAACTCAGAAGATTGAAGAAAACCTCATAAATCTCAACCTCAACAAGAAGATTCTTGAAGATATTATACGAAAAATAGGGAAACAGTTACGTTTCCTCGATGAAAAGGAGGTTAAGAGGGTAAAAAGAAAACTCATGGAGATCGGCCAGATTGAAAGTGGTCTTAAGGTTGTAAAGAACAGGCTAATACAGGCTAATCTCAGGCTGGTAATTAATATTGCAAAGAAATATCTGAACAGAGGTCTTTCTTTCCTTGACCTTATCCAGGAAGGGAATATGGGCCTTATGAAGGCAGCCGAAAAATACGATTACCAGAAAGGATATAAATTCTCCACCTATTCCACATGGTGGATAAGACAGGCTATAACAAGGGCGATTGCTGATTATGCAAGAACTATAAGGGTGCCTGTCCATGTCCTCGAGACAATGAATAAGATAACAAAGGTCACCATTTCCCTCTTTCAAGAACTGGGGCGGGAACCCACCATTGAAGAGATATCATTTAAGGCAGGACTTCCCCTTGAAAAGGTAAGGAAGATTATGAAGGTCTCCAATGAGCCAATCTCTATTGAGACGCCCGTAGGTGATGACGAATCAAAACTCGGTGATTTTATCGCAGACCCGAAATCTCCATCTCCCTATCAGGAACTCGTTGGCACCTCTCTCAAAGAGGAGATAGACAAGGTCTTATCAACCCTCACGCCAAGGGAAGAAAAGGTTATCAGGATGAGACTTGGTATAGGGGAGAAGACTGATTATACCCTTGAAGAAGTAGGCGAGGTATTCGGTCTTACCCGCGAGCGTATAAGGCAGATTGAGGCAAAAGCGCTTCGCAAACTCAAACACCCATCAAGAAGAAAAAGGCTGGAAAGCTTCTTAGAATACTAAAACATCAGCAATTACATCCTGTTACATGAATACCTCATTATTTGAAGGTTATTAAGCTTTCCACTACACCTGCAAAGTGTTATTCGCTACGAAATCCTGAGTTGCTATTTGATACTAATTTGACGTCAAATA
>DHGO01000062.1 GCA_002402795.1 Deltaproteobacteria bacterium UBA4796 | reverse complement strand
CTTCAGATTATGAAGGGCAACGAGATGAAGAGATTATCAGAACAAAACCGCATAAGGATAAAAAAAGTCATTGCGCCGAGAGGAATAATATATGACAGGAATGGAAAAGTTCTGGCTGACACAAGACCCTCTTTCAACATATACATTACTCCTGAAGATATAAAAGACTTTGACCAGACTGTAAATGGACTCGCACAATTAATTGAAATGGACAGGGATGATATTCTTGACAGATTGAAAGGTGTAAGTGGCCTTCCTGCTTCATTCCCTGTTAAAATAAAGTCTGATGTTACCATGGATGATGTAGCAAAAGTCGAGGCAAACAGGGTTTATTTACCAGGAGTTAGTATTCAAATTGAATCAAAAAGAAATTATCCATACGGTAAAATGTTCGCACACCTGCTTGGGTATGTATCTGAAATAAGCGGAGAAGAACTGAAGAATAAAGAATATAAGCATTATTCACAGGGTGATTTTATAGGGAAAAACGGGTTAGAGAGGGCATATGAAGAATATTTGAGGGGCATCGATGGCGCTAAAAGAGTTGAAGTTGATGCCATAGGAAGAGAAGTTCGTACCCTTGACTCTGTCGAAGCTTTATCAGGACATAGTCTCTATCTCAATATAGATGCCGATATGCAGGTAATCGTAGAAAAAGCACTGGAAGGCAAAAGAGGAGGCGTTATTGCCCTTGACCCAAAAACAGGAAACGTTATTGTCCTTGTGAGCAGGCCTGCTTTTGATCCAAATAAATTTACAGCAGGTCTAACCAAACAGGATCTCAAGGAAATCTCATCCGATAAAACCCGTCCTTTTATGAACAGAGTCATTCAGGGAAGATACCCTCCAGGGTCGACCTTTAAGATTGCTATTGCACTTAAGGCACTGCAGGATGGAGTCATTAATGAAAATACAGCCTTCACATGCACTGGTGGGTTCTCTTTTGGTAACAGGGTATTTAAATGCTGGAAAAAAGGTGGCCATGGCAGAGTAAGTATCCACAGAGCCATCGTTGAATCCTGCGATATCTTTTTTTATAACGTGGGCTTGAAACTTGGCATTGATCGGATTCATGAAATGGCAGACGTTATAGGGCTTAATAAGGTTACCGGTATTGACTTACCCGGTGAACTCAGTGGTTTTGTACCTTCTTCCAGGTGGAAAGAAAAGGCATATGGACAAAAATGGTATGAAGGAGAAACAGTATCGGTTTCAATAGGACAGGGGGCTGTATGGTTGACACCCGTTCAACTCGTTCAACTTGCCTCATTTGTGGCAAATGAAGGGGTTACTTTTAAACCGCAGATAGTTAACCGTATTATATCTCCTGAAGGAAAGGTAGTAAAAACATTCGAGCCTGTAATTGCCTCGGAAACAAAACTCAGTAAAGAAGTGATAAAAATTATTAAAGAGGGCATGAAAGGAGTGGTTAATGAGCCTTCAGGTACTGCCTATGGATCCCGCGTACAGACAGTAAATATGAGTGGAAAAACAGGAACAGCCCAGGTGGCATCTCTTGAAAAAGAAAAACATTTAGGGGATCATGCATGGTTCATTGCCTTTGCACCAGCTGAAAATCCGTCCGTTGCAATAGCCGTCCTTGTTGAGCATGGTGGGCATGGAGCTTCAGTCTCTGCTCCTATTGCAAAAATCCTGACAGAAAACCTTTTCAAGCAGAAGGTCGATGTAAAGGAGGCACGCATTCGTAATGAGAATTGATAAGAGACATCTTTATCATCTTGACTGGTATCTTATTATAAATGTGTTGATACTATTTGCCATTGGTATTATGAACCTTATGAGCGCAACAAGTTCATTCTTCAGTGGTTCGTACACATTTATGGTTAAGCAACTTGCTGCATTCTTTATCGGAATATTATTGATTATGGTCATTAATTATTATGACTACAGGGTTATTGCAGCTCAATCAAAATGGCTTTACTTCGGAGTTCTACTCCTTATTGTTTTAGTCCTTGTTATTGGCATGATAGCAGGTGGTGCAAAAAGATGGATAACTATTTTTGGTGTCAGTATACAACCATCAGAATTCATGAAACCTATTCTGGTACTCTATCTTGCCAATAAACTATATGAAAGGAAAAGGGACGATATGCCTCTTGGTATCAGGGATATTTTATTTCCCCTTGCAGTATGCATTGTACCAACCATTTTAATTGTAAAACAACCTGACCTTGGTACGGCAGTCATTATAGTCCTTGTGTGTCTTTCACTGCTCTGGTTCGTTGGATTGAAAAGGTCTACTTATGCGATTCTTTTGAGTATTGGACTTGTTGCTCCATTTATTTTCTGGAAATATCTTATGAAACCCTATCAGAAAATGAGGATACTGAGTTTCATTAACATTGATGCTGATCCATCAGGTTTTGGCTATCACGCAAAGCAAGCAATGATTGCTGTGGGTTCAGGAAAATTTTTCGGGAAAGGATACATGGCTGGTACACAGCATAAACTCCAGTTTATCCCGGAACATCATACTGATTTCATTTTTACTGTTTTTGGTGAAGAATGGGGGTTTATTGGTTCTCTTGTCCTCTTTATCCTCTTCCTCTCTTTCATTCAACGGTGCCTTAAGGTTGCCCAGAATTCCCACGACGAGCTTGGTTCTATCATTGCCTTTGGTATTGCTTCCATCATCTATTTCCAGTTTACCATCAATGTCCTCATGGCAATCCATCTTGTTCCTGTCGTTGGTATTCCTCTGCCTCTTATGAGTTATGGTGGTTCATCACTTGTATCAATCCTTGCATCTATCGGGCTCCTCCTCAATATCAGTACACGACGATATATGTTTTAAGGAAACGAAAGAATCCAGTAGCCAGCAGTCAGAATTCAGAATAGAAAACATAAAAATTCCTTCCAGGCGCTTCATGGGGTTAATCGATTTTTTTATTTAGATATGATATAGGTATATTATTTCGATAAAAAGATTGCGCCCATAGCTCAACTGGACAGAGCGTTGGACTACGAATCCAGAGGTTGCAAGTTCGAGTCTTGCTGGGCGCATGTATACTAACACTTTATAAAGCGCAATTTGGATGAAAGCCTATATCTCTATAAATCTTTGATTGGAACATTCTCTGGCAGGTTTTCGATGGAACCATAGAGTCGTTGTATATGCTCAGATATTTTTTTGATTTCATCTGATTGGCACCTGGATAATACTATCATGCCTTCGTCTTCATAGGCGCGCATGATATCAGCTATGGTAAGGTTCTCAACTGATCGTGCAGGCTGATATCCACTTGAAGTATGTTCATCTGCAACTTCAGCAACGATATGTGCTTCTTTCATCTTTCCAAGTAGCTTTTGAACAATGGATAACGGAATTTTAAGCGTTCGTGATAATTCTATCGCTGAGAGGGGTTTCTCACCTGAAGAAAATTGTTTAACGATGAGCTTAAAAATTGTCAGCATTATGATTTTTTCTGAGGATATGTTCATACTTGCATAGGCAGGACTCAATCCATAGGTCTCACGATGCTCATTGGCATGGGTAATTTCAAGTCCAAAAAGCAAAATCATCCAGCTTGTCTGAAGCCAGCCAAAAAGAAGTGGCAGTGCAGCAAGACTTCCGTAGACGGCTCCGTATTTTGCCACGCCAATCTGAAAGGTTATATATATCCATTGAACAATCTGAATAAGGGTTCCCGCTACAATGCTTCCTAATATAGCTGAACGGATGGGCACCTTTGCATTTGGCATAATAACGTAAACCACAGTAAGAAGCGTCCATAGAGACACATAAGAAAAAACCTTGAGTATAAACGTTATAAATGTGCTAAAAAAACCCAGAAGCTCTATTCTCTGTACAATGAACTCTACCTTACCTGTGACAAGAATCGTTAAACTGCTCGAGATAGCAAAAAGTACCGGTGCAAGAATCAAAATCGCCATATAATCGGTAAACTTCCTGAGAATTGTACGCTCTTTCTTCACTTCCCAGATACGGTTTAACGATTCTTCAATCTTTCCAAGGATGGATATTACGGTCCAGAGAAGAAGTATTACCCCCACACCCGCAATGACACCACCTTTTGCCTGTTCAAGAAAGTTGCGGGAAAATTCTAATATTTGTTCCGTAACACCCGCTTGCCAGTTAGAGTTTTCTGCAATCTGGCGGATCTGGTTTTCAACAAATCTATCAAGACCAAACCCTTTTGCAATGGCAAAAACAACAGCTACAAGGGGCACAATGTTGAGTATGGAATAATACGTCAGGACTGAAGCATGCGTTGAGGATTTATGTTCAATAAAACTATAGACAGCAATAATCAGGATACGGATTGAGCGGATTGCAAGGGCTTTTAAACGAGGCAAATTTTCTACATTTAGTTCCCACACCCTTCGTGTAAAAAAATCTTTTAAACCACTGATCATAACCTGTCATCTCAATTTAAAATCAACCCGACTCTCTTTAACATTTTCTTTCCTCTCAGGCGGTAGTGACTTTGGCTCTATAACAAATATGCGTTCAGGTTCAACCATACCTGTTTTCAATATTGTATTTTTTACTTCATTTGCCCGTCGTAATGCAAGCTGTCGCAGGTCATCATCGGTAATTTTAATATTAGTAATCATAAGTTTCTCCATCTCAGAAACAGGAAGTTTTTTCGTAAGACCTATAACATTTCTTGGTTTTGCAAATTTTTCCGCCTTATATGACATTGTAAGATATTTTTCATACTCCTCTGGTTCTATCTTTACTTCATCCACAGAAGCTACCTTCTCTCGTCTTTTAACCATTTCGTTCATTTTCTGAACCTTTACTTTTCTTTCAATAGTATATTTTTTCAAACCCTCCCTGTCCCTTTCAGGAGAGATATGACCTTCAATATCAAGAGTAAGGGCAGGTCTATCGTGGAGTGCCTTTGTGATTGCCTCAATCTTCTTCATAGCAGTGTCAGTGACGATTGAACTTCCTTCATCGAATTCTATGTAACTTAACTGTTCACCTCCACCGCCAAAGAGTGCCCCAATAAGCGCAAAAGGTGCTGTTGCAGCCCTGGTAATAAGATTTACAATAATCTTCCATATAATTGGACCAATTCTAAACTGTGGGTCATCGATACTACCAGATACAGGGATATCAAGTTTTATCTGTCCTGACCTATCCTTCAAAAGGGCAATGGCAAGTTTGATTGGCGCCTTAATTGCATCAGGGCTTTCCACTTTATCGCCAAGGGTAAACTGGTCGAGAAAGATTATATTCTCAGAATCAAGCTTCCTCCTGAGAATGGAATATTTGAGGTCCAGAGAGAGTTTTCCTTTCTCAATCGCATATCCTATGTATTTTCCTGAATAGGGGGTCATCTCGCTCATTTCAAAATTACTCACCACACCGGTAAGGTCGATAAGGAGATTGTCCTTTGCGGTATTGATTTTTCCTGAAATATTGAGGGGTATAAACTGGTTAATCTTCCCCCTAACCTCTACTTCTGAATCATGGTTCTTGCCTAAAATGAACCGTGAAACCCTGCCCCCGAGTTCTGTGAGCTTTGCCGAAAAAGCTGGTTTCACATGGAAATCCGTAAAATCAATTGCTCCACCCTGTAATGTGATATTGTCAATCATTACTTCAGGGGTAGTGCTTGTAGAAGGTTTCGTATCTATTTGTGTAATTTCCTGTTCCTTTTGTGTTTCTTTCCTTTTATCTTCTTCCTTCTGTTTGTCTTCTTTATCCTTTTCTGCCTCCATTGGAGTCTTACTGCCAAAGACCTTCTGGAGATTCGTTGTCCTGTCCTCATAAATAATAATGCGGGAATAGAAATCAGAAAGAGATATGTCCTTGATGTTCACGGCAGTGGGGTTGTACCCTGCATCAATAGAACCGAGAGAGAATGCATTCCATTTGAGAAAATCATTACCTGTCTCCTGGTCAATGGAAGATAAATGTGATACGAGGAGATTACCCTTAAAACGTGCACCTGGATTCCCTGACTTATCGAGCTTTACAGAAATATTACCCTTAGTAGAGATCGTGCCTTCAGTTATGACAATTTTAACCCTGTCATTGAAATAGTTTTGAAACGGGGCAATAGGGATGAATTTCACGTCTACATTTAGATCCCCTGAGAGAGGGGTTAGCCCGATTGCTCCCCCTAATGAAACAGTGCCTCTTTTCCCCACCATAAAAGAAAGGTCTATGTTACCCTTGCTATCTTTTTCCGATGATAGCTTCTCTATGTTCAAATTCATCTTCTGTATAGACATATCCACCGGTTCTGCAGGCATAAGGTCTTTAAAAGTAATCTTTCCATCCGCGACTGTACATTTTTCTACGGAGAAAGATACCTCTTTCTCTACCGTTTGTTCTTCTTTTTTCTTTGTCGCCTTAACCTTATCTTTTGGGCTTCGGGACGCATCCGGGATAAGACCGAGAATATTTAATGAACCATCTCTACCACGTGTAATAGAAAAATCAGGAGATTGGATTGTCACCTGTGACAGCTTAACCACCTTATCAAATGGCTCTAAAGCGGATATCCCTACATCAAGTGCCTTTATACTCATTACTTGTTTTCTGGCAAGATTGTTGAGAATAAATTCTCGGAGCGAAATATTGCCAGCTACATTTAGGGAAGTTTTTGTATCATCTCCAGAGAAGTAGGTTATACGAAGCTTAAGGTCCATCTTTGCAGATGAGACTGTAAAATTAAATCTTACCGGTATGTATGTTAAGTATTGCGGTATATCGAGGTCCTTTATATCGAGGTCGATGAATGTTTCAAGGGGTTTTGCAAAAGGCTTTACCTGTCCCACAAGTGAATAATAGTCCCCATTGATGGTGGCTGAAAATTCTGGTTTAACAAAGATATTTGCATAAGTAGGGTAGTTCGATATAAAAGGAATGGCAATACGCATATCACGAACCGTATGCTGTACGCCTTTGACCATATCATGAAAATCGATACTTCCGTTCAGAATCCTGATGTTGTTAATGGAAAAGATAGCAGGTGTAGACTTGCCTTTTTCATCTGCTTCCTTTGCAGTTCCTTTCATAATATCGCTGAAGTTATAAGATTCATCCTCTTTTCTTACTACCTTTATATAAGGTTTTATTAAACGAATCTCTTTGATAATTAGTGCCTTCTTGAGAAGGGACATAACCTCCATGTTGACATAAAGCTCATCAAAGGATATGAATGTCTCCCTGCTCTGCTTTTCCTTCATAGTAAATCCTTTA
>DHGO01000072.1 GCA_002402795.1 Deltaproteobacteria bacterium UBA4796 | reverse complement strand
TGAATTATTGAACAGGCTCTAATAGTTTTTTGTTTCTTCATATTTTTATATCTCTTTTAAATAATTAATTGCGTATAACATTTACCTTTATGTTACTGGATAATTATATCGGGGAATAGAAAAGCTATCAAGACAAATTCTTCTTAAAGAGACTTGATGAAATGCTATATTATTTCTCCTTCTCCTGCCCCCGACTCTGTTCCTTCATCATTTGCTGGAAAGTGCTAAATGTGCGCAGGTTTGCTGAACCTTCAACTGCCTTAACTGCGATATCCTGCACCTTCTGGTAAGCCTTCTCCAGCTGCTGGGTAAGATTTTGAATGCGCTCGCTCTGTTCTTTGTTAGTTTTTTCGAGGGCCTCAATGCGGGTAACCAGCATTTTGCGCTCCCCTTCAAACTCCCTGGTAAGCAAGTCAATCCTGTTTTTGTTTTCCAGGGTGAGCTTTTCGGTAATTTCCTGGATTGCCTTTTTGACTGTAGCTTCCATCTCTACTGGAAAAGCATTTACTTTATTTCTGAGCGCTTCCAGTTCTTTTTCCTTCTCGGCAACCGATTTCTCACGTTCGGTGAGTTCTTTTTCCATTTCCTCTTTTTTAAGCTGAATCTCCTTTTCTAATTTTGCTTTTTCGTCTTCAAATTTATCCTTAATCAGCTGTTGTTCCCGTTTAAAATTGTAGGCGAACTCTTCGCTTTCTCGCTGACGCCGTTTCTTTTCTTCTGCATCCCGTTCCTTGACCTCTGCATCACGGGCCTTTCGCTCCTCCTCCCACTCCTGCCGCATGGTCTCAATCTCCCGCGTCAGAGCTTCTTTTTCCTCCGCCATCTTTTTCTCGAACTCCTGCCGCTTTAAATTTTGCGCTTCAATTAACGCAGCCAGAGAAGCTGCTTGTTTTTCGATTTCATAGAGTTCGCGCAATTCCCTTTGTTTAACTTCAATAGCCTTTTGAATTCCTTGAAATTTACTAACTTCCTCCTCCATTTTATCAGAAATCTGGGTAAGCATCTTGCTTATTTCCAGTTTTAGATTGCTAACCCCCTTAACCACACCTTCTGAAGAAAAAGCCTCTGCAATTTCTATAACTTCTTTAGTTTTTCTTTCTTCCATTTTCTTTTCGGGTTTTAGTTCCGATTCTTCCTTTTCCTGTAATTGTTTCAAAAGAATATTATATGCAGCCAGCATTTCCTGTTTGGTATTGCTTAAAGAAATCTTCTTTGCCTGAATATTCTTTTCCATAATCTTATCCTCCTGTTCCTGTAAATATTTATTATATACTCCTCATCCTATGATAAAATCAAGATATGAGTATAAATCTACTAATTTTTTTACGAAAACTGTTAGAATGCCCCACCTTGTATTTGGAGTGCTTCACCTGACACCCGCAGAACCCCCTCATAACCCCTTTCCGGAAAAGAGGATTCTTAAGTAGCCACAGCACCGAAGTTCATTCTACAAAGGATAGTAAGCGCTAAAAACCTGACCTTATTTGCCTGAGATAGCTATGCTCCTACTGCATTTTTAACCTATATTTAATATTCTTTTAATCAAAGCTTAATAGTGAGGGACTATTATAATTAATATTGACAGGAAGGAATTAAGGAAAATGCAAAGTGCAAAATATGTTAGTGAGGCTCTTTTTCCCTGTCATGGTCCGGTAATTATCATCAGTGAAAGAGGATGAGTCAACTCTATCCCATCAACGAGCATCTTAAGCAAAGGGCTGCTTTGCCGTGCTGGATTTGAAAGGTTGAAGAAAGGGGCCGGGAAGGTGATTGCCATGAATGAACTTGTAGACAAGGATGCAGCCATGTACTTTACCCTGGACCAGGGGCTCAACATGCAAAATGCACATGTTTCGCTTGCCGAATATGTTGCTAAAGGCATAGAGCTTCTCTATAATCCAGAGGGGTTTTTCATGATGGTGGAGGGAGGAAAGATTGACTGGGCATGTCATTCCAATGATGCCGCAGCATCGATCCATGATGTAATAGCCCTTGATGAGGCTGTGGCAGAGGCAGTAAAATTCTATAAAAAACATCCCCGTGAAACCCTTATCATTGTTACAGCCGACCATGAGACAGGGGGATGACCATTGGTTTTGCAGGGACACAGTATTCTACCTTCTTTGAGAAGGTCAGGTTCCAGAAGATGAGCTATATAGAATTCAACAAGAGGTTAGATAGATATAAAAGGACCCAGTTCTCTGATAATGCAGGGTTTGAGGATATCCTCCCCCTTATAAAGGAGGCCTTCGGGTTATATATAATGCCTCAGGAAGAAAGGGCACGGCTTAGCAGACTGGTTGCTGAAGGAGATGCAAAGGATGCGACAGATGATGTAAAAAGGGCAGGAAAAGATGCACTTTATGAGCTCAAATATTCAATGGCACTTTCAGACTTAGAGGTGAAGGTACTAAGAGAGGCATTTGAGAAGAGTATGGCAGGTCTTAAGGAACGGGCAAAAGACGATTACACCTATCTTTTATATGGTGGATATGAACCACTCACTGTCAAACTTACCACTATCCTGAACAACAAGGCTGGCATAGGCTGGACATCCTATTCCCATACAGGGGTACCTGTACCTACATCTGCCTTAGGGGTAGGTGCAGAGATGTTCAATGGCTACTATGACCAGACAGATATATATTATAAGATGATGAAAATTGCGGGGTTTGGAAGTAAATAGCAGGTGGATTGCTATTTAAAGGGATAGATTTTGAAAGAAGGCTTTGATAAAAGGCAGATAGAGTTTAAGATTGATGCGAGCAGGTGCTGGTTGCGTGTGGGTGACCCTGTAACCCCTGATACCCTCACTATCCTTATCCAGATGTATCACATCTGTCCGGTGCTTAAGACCAGTTTGTAGCAATGCTTATTTTGAACAGCCAGCGATTTTTTGTGTAAAAATCATTAAGAAAAAAAAGAAAATGGTATATAATCAACAATAGTGATGTATTGAGAGCCTGTATGAGCAAGCTTATTGCAATCATTGATGATGAGCCTGATATTGTGGAGCTTGTTGACCTCCACCTCAAAAAGGCAGGTTTTATGACAAAGGGCTTTTTTGAAGCTGAATNNTTTCAACGCACATACCTGACCTTATAATTCTTGACCTTATGCTCCCTGATGCAGATGGTTTTGAAATTTGTAAGTATTTGAAGAAACAGGAGAAGTATGCACAGATTCCTGTTGTAATGCTCACTGCAAAGGCAGATGAAACAGATAAGGTCCTTGGCCTTGAGCTTGGTGCAGATGATTATGTGACAAAGCCTTTTTCTACCCGTGAGCTTATTGCAAGGGTTAAGGCAGTGCTACGCAGAAAGGTTCAGAAAGAGGAAGAAAAGATAGTTATCGGTGATATACTCACCATTGATTTGAAAAGATTTGAAGTGGTTGTGGAGAAAAGGAAGGTAGAACTCACATCCACTGAATTTAAAATACTTCAACTCCTTTCTTCAAAACAGGGGTGGGTCTTTTCACGGGACAACATTCTTCAGTACTTATGGGGGCATGAAAAGACTGTGGTGGATAGAACTGTGGATGTTCATGTAAGGCACCTTAGAGAGAAGCTTGGTAAGGCAGCATATCTTGTAAAGAATATACGGGGGGTTGGTTACAAAATAGAGGCGTGAAACAATCCATATTCTATAAAATTTTTGGCGGTTATCTCATCATCATCGTTTCCCTTTCACTGTTGATTCCTTTTATTGCCTTCAAGTTAATACGAAACAACTATGTGAATACCCTCACAGAAAATCTAAAAAATATTGCCATAACATTACAGCCAGACATACTCTCGTTATTAGAAAGACATGACATGAATACCCTGGATAGCTTTGTAAAAGATACAGGGCAAAAGATAAACGCAAGAATATCGGTTATCAATAGAGACGGTACTGTCATTGCAGATTCAGCGAGAGACCCACGGACAATGGAAAATCATAGAACCCGTCCGGAGGTCATAGATGCCCTTTCAGGAAGCATTGGAAGCGCATTGCGTTTCAGTGTTACCCTTGAAGAGGAGATGCTTTATGTTGCTCTCCCGCTCGAAAAGACAGGTAAACCGCTTACAGTGCTTCGCCTCAGTCTTACCTTAAAACAGATAAATACGCTTATAGCTTCAGTAAAGGTAAGGATGGTACAGATAGCCCTTATCTTTACCTTCCTTTCACTTATAATAGCATTTATAATCTCACGAGGTTTCGCTCGCTCTATACATCTTATCATAGATGGAGCAAAGGGACTCGCACAGGGTGATTTCAGCACACGGGTATATCTGAGAAATAAAGATGAATTACAACAGCTGGCAACTGGATTTAATGAAATGGCTGAAAAGATGGGCAATCTTTTTGCTGAACTTAGAGGCAAGCACGAAGAACTCAATATTATCCTGTCGTCAATCGAAGAGATACTCATTGTGCTTGACACAGAGGGCATGATAAAGCTGGGTAACGAAAGTTTTAAAAAGATGGCTGGCATAAGTAATGTTGAAGGGCTATTTTACTGGGAGGTTCTGAGGTCACCAGGGTTCAGTGAACTGGTAAAAAGGGTTTCGGTGGAAAAGAAGAATATAACAGATGAGATAGAAATCTATAACCGAAACTTTCTCTGCAGTGTATCCTTTTTATCCTCCGGAGAGATTATCCTTGTGCTTCATGACATTACAGACTTAAAGCAGCTTGAGAGGGTGAAGAAGGATGTTGTTGCAAATATTTCTCATGAGTTACGCACCCCCCTTACAGCAATAAAAGGGTTTGTTGAAACCCTTGAAGCGGAAGAAGAGATAAAAAATGTCCAGTACCTTGAGATTATAAAAAGGCATACGGACAGACTCATAAATATCGTTAATGACCTTCTCGTCCTGTCAGAACTTGAAGAAAAGGCTGCACCACTTAAGTATGAAGAGGTTCTACTACCCCATCTCATTGAGAATATTCTCAAGATATTTCACGATAAGGCAAAGGCAAAAGGCATTTCTTTAAGGGTTGTTGCTGAACCTGATTTCCCGGCGATTAAAGCCGATGCTTTTCAACTTGAGCAGATGTTCATAAATCTTATTGATAACGCAATAAAATATACTGAACATGGAGAGGTCGAGGTTAGAATAAGACAGGATAAAGAGCGAGTGATTATCGAGGTTCAGGATACAGGCATTGGCATTCCTCCTGAATATCAATCACGTATTTTTGAAAGATTTTTTGTCGTTGATAAATCTCGTTCAAAAAGACTTGGTGGAACAGGCCTTGGCCTTGCCATTGTCAAACATATTGTATTATTACACAACGGTACAATAGATGTTGAAAGCAAACCCGGCAGGGGGACGAGATTTACTATTGCCCTTCCACTCTGAAGTAATTATGAGAATGAGCATTGAAGATATAATGCTGTTATGGAGTCTTTTTGATATCTGTTATCTTTTCCACTTTCACCTTTGAAATACGTCTTTCTTCAATGCCCACCACTGTGAATCTATACGGACCGTGATAAACCATTTCCCCGCCTTTTGGTATTTCCTGAAGTTTTGTAATCAAAAAACCGCCAAGCGTTTCATATTCAGGAGACTCTGGAAGGTTTAGATTTCGAAACATGTTATTTAGATCTCTGATTGTACAGGAAGCATCTATAATAAAAGATCCATCTTTTAATTTCTCTATTCTGTCGTCCCTGTCTGTTTCATCCATAATTTCGCCAAATATCTCCTCCATGATGTCCTCAAGGGTTACAATACCCACTGTTGCTCCATATTCGTTAACCACAATAGCAAGATGCATATGTCTTCTCTGCATCTCCTTTAAAAGCTTGCTTATCTCCATGGTATCCGGAACAAAAAAAGGTTTTTTCAGTATGTTTGCCAGTTCAAAGGGCTCATTTGAATACATCTGCCTGGTAACATCTTTATAAAATACAATACCTACAATATTATCGAGGTCATTCTTATATACAGGGTAACGGGAAAACTCATTTTCAATGATATATCTAATAATATCCTCTTTACTGTCATCAATATTAATACTGTAGACATTTGGTTTTGGAACCATTATCTCTTTGACTGACCTGTCCGCAAACTCGAATACACCATGAACGAGCTCTTCCTCGGTTTTATCAAAAATTCCTTTCTTTCTCCCCTCTTCAAGCAGTATTTTTATTTCACCCTCTCCAATATGCTCTTCCTCCCTCTTCAAACCCAGAATATTTACAATGAATTGAGTTGAACGGGTGAGCATATTTACAAACAGAAAGAACACTTTTGATACAAAATCGAAAATTGAAACAACTCTAACCCCTAATCTTTCTCTATAGTTGATTCCGATATATTTTGGCACAAGCTCACCGAATAAAAGAAAAAGATATGTAAGAATTGCCACCACAATAATAACTGAGATTGTTTCTGAAAAATCACCGATTACAGGAATTTTATCTATGTATGGTTTTATATATTTGACAGACAAAATCCCGGCTATTACGGAAGAAAGAATGCTGAAGATGGTTATGCCTATCTGAATAGAAGAG
Organism: Deltaproteobacteria bacterium UBA4796; assembly: GCA_002402795.1. Classification (GTDB taxonomy): domain Bacteria; phylum Desulfobacterota; class Syntrophorhabdia; order Syntrophorhabdales; family Syntrophorhabdaceae; genus UBA8905. The sequence goes on along the minus strand of DHGO01000072.1, from coordinate 254 downwards.
AGGAATTTTTCGGGATTCTCCACCATATGCAAAAGCGCTTCAGCTTTTTTGTCCTTCTTTTCCTTTATCATATTCTTGAGTTTGCTCTTTCTTGATGAAACGATAGCCATTTCACCAGCTGAAAAGATGCCGTTAAAAACAATAAGGATGATAATCAAGAATATTTCATAGATAGGGTTTTGAAACATAATAACTTAAATTAAATATAGCATACTTCTCAAGATTCACAAAAAGATTACCGAAAAATTAACCAA
>DHGO01000163.1 GCA_002402795.1 Deltaproteobacteria bacterium UBA4796 | reverse complement strand
TCCGTTAGAGACACTACACTAGCAAGGAAAGGAAGGCAAAGGAGAGACATTCAATGAAAGCGCTTAAGAATATACGAGTATTGGATCTTAGCCGATTTCAGGCTGGTCCTGTGTGCGGCATGTTGCTGGGCGATATGGGCGCTGACGTTATCAGGATTGAAGAAATAGGTGGAGCCCCGGACAGAACGTGGGGTCTCCTTGGTTCTGATGGTGAGACCCTTATGTGTAAAATTACTGGAAGGAGCCGGAGAGCTGTCACTCTGAACATCAATACGGATGAAGGGAGGAAAATATTCAAACAACTGGTAAAACAATCGGATGTGGTACTCCATAATTATCCCCCAGGAACCTCCTTAAATGAGCAACTGATGAGGTATGCCTACCTGAAAAGAATAAACCCCAAAATCATTGTGGGTGCTGTTTCAGGGTTTGGTCAGACTGGACCAGATAAAAAATTGGTGTGTTTTGACCATGTTGTTCAGGCAAGGTCCGGCAGTTTGTTGTTAACGGGGTTTCCCAATTGCCCCCCCCTCAAAACAACAATAACCTACAATGACATCAGCAGCGCACTATTTACTACCATAGGTATTATAACTGCCCTTTACCACAGAGAAAGGACAGGTAAGGGGCAATTTATTGATGTTGCGTTATTTGATACTGCAACTTTCTATACTCAAATGATGGGGGCCCTGCTGCTTTATGAGGTATACGGCGAAATAAGGATAAAGGTGGGCAATAAAGGTTTCCATGCCTACGTAGGGATATTCGAGACCAAGGATAAGGAGTGGATCGTGATTTGCGCAGCAACAAACCCCATCTGGAAACGATTAACAAGGGCGATAGGAAGGGAAGATATGGCGAATGACCCTAGGTTCGGTAAAAATGATATGGTGCGGTTCAATAATGCAAAGGAAATAGACGGGGTCATCGGAGAATGGATGCTAAAGAGAACCGCAGAGGAAGCACTGGAGCTACTTCAATCTGCGAGAGTTCCCTGCGGTATCGTCAACACAGTAGATAAGTTGATAAATGACCCTCAAGTCAAGGCACGGGATATGATCCAGCATGTCACTTATCCCGAACTGGGGGAGCTTTCTTTGCCTGGGTTCCCCTTTAAAATGTCACTCACGCCGGGGGGAATAAATTCACGTGCTCCACGCGTAGGTGAGCATAATGAGGAAATATACAGCGGGTTGTTAGGTTTCAGTAAAAGGAAGCTATCTCAACTCAAGAGTAAGGGGATAATTTGAGAAGCCCCGATTGCCTAAAAGGGTCAGAAAGATGATTCTTCCTACGGGGCCATACAAAGTGAGATTCCTTTTGGCTTACTATATTTTATTATACATAGCGTCATAAATACTTGCGCATGTTTCACTCATAAGCCCTTGAATACATAGAGGTTGCTCAAGTTGCATGCGCTAATTTATATGATGTTGTGTATAGTAAGCCAAAAGGAATCAGAACAAACAAAGGAGGTAAATATTTAGATGATAGGAATTATTTCGTATGGTGGTTACATCCCATTATGGCGGTTAAGCCGGAGTGCCATATCCTCTGAGCTTAAAGGGGAAAAGGCAATAGCGGGATTTGATGAAGATTCCGTAACCATGGCGGTCGAGGCTGCTGTCAATTGTCTCGGGAATATTGAGCGGAAATCGATAGATGGTCTCATTTTTTGTTCCACGACAACACCGTATCTAGAAAAGCAATCTGCGTCTCTTATAGCAAATGCCCTTGATCTTAGGCGAAATATCTTCACCGCTGATGCTTTGGGCTGCCTCAGGGGGGGGACTATCGGTCTAAAAATCGCATTGGACATGGTGAAGGCAGGCTCGGCAAAAAGGGTACTGGTCACTGCTGCAGACTGCCGGTTGGGAGCCCCAAAGTCAAACTTGGAAAAGGACTCAGGTGATGGGGCCGCAGCTTTTATAGTTGGAGATTCTGACAAACCGTTGGCTATTATCCAGGATAGCTACTCTATCTCCAACGAAATTATGGATATGTGGCGACTCAACGGAGAAGCTTTTGTCAATAAGGAAGAAGATAGATGGGTCGAGGAGGAAGGATATCAAAAGGTTGTCAAAGAAGTAGTCTCGGGGCTTATGAGTAAACATAATATGATGGCAAAAGATTTTACAAAAACAGTTTTTTATTATCCGAATGCAAGGTCTCTCAAGGCTATAGCGGACGTGATAGGTTTGGATCCGAAGCAGATGCAAGATTCTTTGTTTGACAAAGTTGGCAACACTGGCACATCGTATGCTCTTGTGTTACTAGCTTGTGCCCTCGAAGATTCGAAACCAGGGGACAAGCTCCTTTTTGCAAGTTACGGTGACGGAAGCGATGCATTTCTAATAGAAGTTTGTAATCATGAAAAAAATGAAGGGCAGGGAATGAAACGTTTTCTGGAGCGTAAAAAGATAATCGGAGACTATACCAAGTATCTTGTATGGAGAAAGATATTACCAGTGGATAAAAGTAGAGCTGCTGAGATTCCCAAACCTTCGCTGAAAGAAATGTGGAGGCGGGAAGATGAGCAGTATCGTATGCATGCCGGTAAATGCAAAGCATGTGGAACAATTCAGTATCCTGCACAGAGAGTATGCACCAAGTGCCATACGAAGGATCAGTTCGATATGGTCAGATTATCGGATAAGACAGGGGAGGTTTATACATGGACACAAGATAATGGTACAGGAACCATAGAATTTCCTATAGTAACTTTAGTAAATGTTCAGGGGGGTGGTAGGGTATTTTGTATCCTAACCGATGCTTCTGCGGAAGAGGTAAGGGTGGGTCTGCGCGTTGTATTTACCTTTAGGAAGAGCTATGGCGAGATTCTGCCTGAATATATCTGGAAAGTAAGACCAATTTAGACGGATGTGTTAAGAAAGTAAGGAGAATATAGATATGGAAAGCATAAAGGATAAAGTGGCAATAGTCGGAATGGGTTGCACCCAGTTCGGAGAACTCTGGGATAAAAGTGAAGAGGATTTAATTGTCGAAGCGGCCTATGAGGCGTATGAAGATGCGGGGATAGACCCTAAAAGGATACAGGCCGCATGGTTGGGAAATGTCCGAACGGCATCAAGGGGATCTGCGTTGGCCATTCCTCTGAAGCTAGAGTACATTCCCATAACCAGGGTCGAAAATTTATGTTGCTCTGGAATGGATGCCTTTAGGAATGCATGTTTTGCAGTAGCAGGAGGAGTTTATGATATAGTATTAGTGCTCGGTTTTGAGAAATTGAAGGATGGAGGCACGGAACGTCTTAGGGCACGTAGGCGCTACCCTGATCTTTTTCCTCAGGTACCGGTCGGTATTCCAGCACAGGAATTTGCACTAAAAGCAACAAGGTATTTTCATGACTATAACCTCAGTTTTGAAGAAGGTAAGAAGATGTTGTCCAGGATTTCGGTCAAAAACCATTACAATGGATCACTGCACCCCAAGGCTATGTATCAGAGAAAAATAACGCTGGAACAGGTAATGAATTCGCCTATGATATCTTACCCCCTTGGAGTACTTGATGCGTGCGGTGTAGCCGATGGTGCGGCAGCGGCGATAATATGCCGAGCCGATATGGCAAAGAGTTTTAGAGATGACTACATCCTCGTAAAGGGTTTTGGATTGACTACGGGGGCAAGGCAGGCGTTACTCCAGTCTGATGTGGATATGATTCATTTCGAAGAGAACGTACAGG
>DHGO01000078.1 GCA_002402795.1 Deltaproteobacteria bacterium UBA4796 | reverse complement strand
CCTGTTTCACGATGTGTTCTGTAATACTTTTATTGTCATTTACAGGGTCTGTATTTGCCATACAAACAATAGAAGTATATCCTCCCTTTGCCGCTGCCATGGTACCTGTTTTGATTGTCTCCTTATATTCAAACCCTGGTTCTCTCAGATGTGCATGGACGTCAATGAGCCCGGGTGCCACAATATGATGGGAAGCATTTATAACCTGTACATCATCACCTTTTGGCCTTAAATGTTTATCGATTTTTTCTATTCTATTACCCTGAATCAGGATATCAAGTTTCTCGTCAATATAATGTTGCGGGTCTATAAGTCTGCCGTTCCTGATGAGTACCTTCATGCCTCGCCTCCTATGAGGAGAAAGAGGATTGCCATTCTTACTGCAACGCCATTTTCTACCTGGTCAAAGATTACAGAATAGGGTCCATCTGCAACCTCATCGGTAATTTCTACCCCCCGATTCATTGGACCAGGATGCATAATAATAACGTCGTTCTTTGCTTTCTCCACATGTTCTTTCCTTAAACCATAGATTGTGGAGTATTCTTTTATGGAAGGGATGTAGGAAACCCCACCCCTTTCCTTCTGTATTCTGAGCATCATAATCACATCAGCATCTAATACAGCCTTATTGATATCGTATTCCACCTTTACCCCAAGGTCTTCAAGGTGAGGTGGTATCATGGTAGGAGGGCCTGAGCATACAATCTCTGTTTTGAATTTGGTAAGGGCAAATATGTTGGATCGGGCAACCCTGCTATGACTTAAGTCGCCGATAATTGCTACCTTCAACCCGTCGATTTTGCCTTTCTTCTCTCTCATGGTGAAAAGATCGAGCAGTGCCTGTGTTGGATGTTCGTGTGCACCGTCACCACCATTGATAACGGAGGAGTCTATAATCTTTGAGAGCATGTGTGGGGCACCAGGCATGCTGTGTCTTATTACAATTGCATCAGGCTTCATGGATTCGAGGTTCTTTGCAGTATCCTTAAGCGTTTCGCCTTTTACATAACTACTTGTACTTGCCGAGATATTTATGGTGTCAGCGCTTAAGCGCTTTGCAGCAATTTCAAAGGATGTTCGTGTCCGTGTGCTTGGTTCATAGAAAAGTGTAATGACTGTTTTACCACGAAGGGTGGGTACCTTCTTAATCTCACGTTTTGATATATCTTTGAAGGATTCAGCAGTATCGAGAATAAAGAGAATCTCTTCTTTGGAAAGTTCCTGTATACCAAGAAGGTCTTTTCTATCCCACTTCATCATGTACCTGTAATAATAACCTCGTCCTTTCCATCAACCTCTTTGAGCCTTACAAGCACCTCTTCTTCGGGGTTTGCAGTGTAGTGAATACCTGCATAGTCAGGATGGATTGGAAGTTCCCTGTTTCCTCTATCCACAAGCACAGCAAGTTGTATCTTCTTCGGTCTGCCAAGATCCATTATAGCATCTATGGCTGCACGGGTGGTCCTTCCTGTATGCATAACATCATCAATCAATATGATTGTCATATTATTCACATCAAAGGGGATTTCTGTTTTTTTTATTTCCGCTGTCTTTAGTTTGGATATATCATCCCTGTACATGGTAATATCAAGGATGCCCAGTGGAAGGTCAACCTTTTCTATCTGTTTGATATTTTTCTGTATTCTCCTGGCAAGATAGATGCCACGGGTTCTGATACCAATGAGACTTAAATTGCTGCATCCTTGATTTTTTTCAAGAATTTCGTGAGTAATCCTGTTGATAGTTCTTAGAAGGGCATTTTTATCAAGGAGAACCTTGCTTTTCATCAGTCATCCATCACAGGGACAGAAAGTAATGTATTCTTTACGGCTATCACAAAGTTTTTTGCGATATAGGGTCTCACATTACTTCACTACTATAATGGGTTTGTAAAAAAAAATCAACGAAAAGAGATAGAATACCTTTTGTTTATCGTTTGCAAGAAATACGTATTCCTGATAATATGAAGATACCTGAATGGATGGCAATTGCTGGAGAGAGAATATATATGATCATATTAGGGATTGACCCCGGGCTTCAAAGCACAGGTTTTGGTGCCATTAAGGGGGATAAAAGGCGTCCTGCGCTTATTCGTGCTGGTTATATAAAAACCTCTCCGAAAGCTCATATCAGTAGCAGATTATTCCAGATTTATTCAGATACAAACACCCTGATAAAGGAAACGGAACCAGACCTTGTTGCCATTGAGAATGTCTTTTCGCTGGTAAGGTATCCGAGGGCTGGTATCTTGCTGGGAAGTGTCATTGGTGTTATATATCTTTCAGTGTTTCAACAGAATCTGAGCGTTATAGAGATTACACCTAAAGAGGTGAAAAACGCACTTGTAGGTTATGGAAATGCAAATAAGAGCCAAATAAGAGAGACGATTCAAAAAGAGCTTAACATGCCAGAGGGTTCTTCTTTTCACGCAGCCGATGCCCTTGCAGTAGCATTAACAGCTTTTTATAGAAAGACTTCCTGGAGGACTTGATGATTTCCTATCTGGAAGGAAAGATAAAGAAGATTTATGATGACAGGATTGTCCTGTATGTTGGTGGTGTTGGGTATGATATTGCTATTCCAGCCTATGTTATGTCTGAGATAAAAAGAACAGTGCAAGTCGGTGATGAGCTGGGACTTCATATATCATTCAACCAGACAGAACGGCAACCAAAGCCTGTACTTGTAGGTTTCAGGAACGAACTGGATAAGGAATTCTTTGAACTCTTTATCTCGGTAGAGGATATTGGACCAACCGCTGCAATCAAAGCGCTGATAAAACCCATACAACAGATTGCCTGTTCCATAGAAAAGAAGGATATTAAAGCCCTTAAGGAATTGAAAGGTATTGGAGAGAGAAAGGCTGAAAAAATTGTTGCTACACTCAAGGGTAAGGTTGCAAAATATGCATTGATGCAAGAGGTTGAATTGCCTGTACACGTTACAATTGATTTTAAAAAAGAGGTGGAGAATGTCCTTGTCAATCAGCTGGGTCATAAAGTCACTGAAGCCCGAAAGATGATTGACGAGGCCCTGGAGAGGAATCCCGGGATCACCTCTTCCGAAGAATTATTTGAAGAGGTTTACAGAGGACAGAGCCTGTGATAGATGAGATAAATACTATTCCAGATATTCTCAAAAAAGAAAGCCCGGTAGACGAGTCAATCTTGAGTTTAAGACCCCGTTCCCTTACTGAATACATAGGGCAGGATAAGGTGGTTGAGACTCTGAAAATAGCCATTGAAGCAGCCCTGAAGCGACTGGAACCCCTCGAACATATACTTTTTAACAGCCCGCCAGGACTGGGAAAAACCACGCTTGCTCATATTATTGCCCACGAAATGGGAACAAAGATCATCACTTCATCAGGGCCTGCCCTTGAAAAGGGTGGGGATTTAATGGGTCTCCTTACACATATGGAAAGAGGGGATATCTTTTTTATTGACGAGATACACAGAATACCAAAGGTTGTTGAAGAATTTTTATATCCTGCAATGGAAGATTTTGCAGTAGATTTTATCTTTGACAAAGGCGTACATGCACGAACTCACAGGTATAGACTTGAGCGTTTTACACTTATTGGTGCTACAACAAGGGCAGGGCTACTATCTTCGCCACTTCGAGAACGATTCGGTATTACCAGAGATCTGGACTTTTATTCTGAACAGGACCTTGTGCGTATTGTCAAGCGTTCTGCTTCAATCTTAAATATTGATATTGATGATGAGGGCTCCTATGAGATGGCAAAAAGGGCACGGGGTACACCACGGGTGGCAAACAGGCTCCTCAAACGGGTACGTGATTTTGCTCAGGTGAGAGCAGGGGGATATATTACACGCCAGGTTGCAGTAGATGCCCTTGAGCTTGAGGGTATTGATGAATGCGGACTTGGAGAAGTGGATAGAAAGTTTCTACGGGCAATTATAATCAATTACAAGGGTGGTCCTGTAGGAATAGATGCTATTGCTGCTACCCTACAGCTTGAAAGTGATGTCTTAATCGAGGTAGTAGAACCATACCTTTTAAAAGCCGGTTTTATTGTCCGCACTTCCCAGGGAAGAAAGTCAACAGAAAGGGCACTGGAGCACCTTAAAATACCCCCTGTGGGCAAATCAGATACCCAGCCTTTATTTTAAATCGTTTCTTTACCTCCTCTTTCTTCTGGGCGTTCTTTTCTGTCCACCCGTGATATAGAGAATTCCTAACCCTCCGCATACCAGTACTATGATGATAGAGAAAAAACTTTTTATATCACCCCGGGTCAAGAAAAAAATGACAAGAAATATTCCGGCAATTGTAAGGAGTACCATGCCTTTAATCTTTTGTTCTCTCATTGACCTGTTCGATAGATATTATTATCTAATGTCTCTATGATATTCCTGAAGAGATTTGACATACATATCCCCTTTGCTTTTGAGATATGCCCTGATACCTTCTGCGGCAGCATTTGCAGCAGCTGTTGTTGTTATATACGGTAATTTATATTTCAGTGCAGTCTTTCTTATATATGAATCGTCATATTTGCTACTTTTGCCTATAGGCGTATTGATGATGAGGTCAATCTCTTTATTGTGGATGGCATCCACAATGTTTGGCCTTCCTTCATGAACTTTTTTAATGGGGGTAGCCTGTATGTTGTTCTTTGTCAAGAATTGATGAGTCCCTTCCGTTGCCAGAATCCTGAATCCGATTTCGCTTAAGTATTTTGCCACATCAAGAATATCCTTTTTATCTTTTTGTGTGACAGAAATCAGAACAGTTCCTTTTACCGGTAATTTTTGTCCGGCTGCCTCCTGGGACTTAAAGAATGCGAGTCCGAAAGTGGGAGCTATACCAAGGACTTCTCCTGTAGATTTCATCTCAGGCCCAAGAGTTGGATCTACCTCAGGGAACATGGGAAAGGGGAATACAGCTTCTTTTACACCTACATGGGGATATTGCTTATGGCTGAGGTTAAGATCCTTCAATTTTTTACCGAGCATAAACTGGGTTGCGAGTCGTGCCATCTGGATACCTGTAACCTTGGAGACAAGAGGCACTGTTCTTGATGCCCTGGGATTTGCCTCGAGTATGTATACTATATCATTCGCAATAGCGTACTGGATATTCATGAGACCCACAACCTTCAACTCTACGGCTATCCTTCGTGTATATTCGTTGATTGTTCTGATATGCTTCTCTGCTATTGTGCGGGGAGGAATTGCACATGCACTATCGCCGGAGTGAACGCCTGCGAATTCTATATGTTCCATAATAGAAGGAACAAAGGCGTCCTCTCCATCTGCTATGGCATCAGCCTCAACTTCAATAGCATTCTCAAGAAACTTATCAATCAGTATGGGACGGCCAGGAGATATGTCAACTGCAGCATTAACAAAGGATGTAAGCATTTCATCATCATATACAATTTCCATTCCTCTGCCACCAAGAACATAGGATGGTCTCACCATAAGGGGATAGCCTATTGTATGGGCTACCTTCAGTGCTTCCTCAAGGGATACGGCTGTATCGCTCTCCGGTTGAGGAATGCCCAGCCCTGCAATGACCTCCCTGAACCGTTTGCGATCCTCTGCAAGGTCAATACTTTCAGGAGAAGTTCCGAGGATTTTTACCCCTGCACTTTCCAGTTCTTTTGCAATATTCAGAGGTGTTTGACCTCCAAACTGCACGATAACGCCTACGGGTTTTTCCTTGTTGTATATGCTCAGAACATCTTCAACGGTAAGGGGTTCAAAGTAGAGT
>DHGO01000099.1:5754-10605 GCA_002402795.1 Deltaproteobacteria bacterium UBA4796 | reverse complement strand
TTTTTAAATAATCTAAGGAAATAGCCATGGTTTCAAAAAACTCGCCATGGCGTGTTCGCTTGAGCGAAAAAAGTGTTGCTCCACACCCAAGTTTCTGACCAAAATCATGGGCAAGAGACCTGATATAAGTACCTTTTGAGCATGTTACTTCCACATCGATGTATGGAGAACTATAGTCCATAAGGATGATGTCGTATATTTCAACCTCTTTCTGCTGCGGTTCCACCGGAACACCTTTTCTTGCAAGTTTATAGAGAGGCTTTCTGTTAATTTTTTTAGATGAAAAGATAGGTATCTCCTGGATAATCTTTCCTTTAAATGAATTTAAGAGTTGTTTTAATCTATCTATTTCAAAGTTTTCCACATCTTTGGTTGAGATGATTTTTCCTTCAATATCATAGGTATCTGTTGTAGTTCCAAGCAAAAACCTTGCCCTGTATACCTTCTCTACATTTTCAAGAAAAGGTATCAACTTAACCCCTTCGTTGAGAGCAACCGGTAATACCCCTTTTGCATTTCTGTCAAGAGTTCCTATGTATCCAATCTTCTTAAAGGAATGTATCTTTTTCAATCTCCTGATAACATCATATGATGTCATACCTGAGCTTTTGTCGATAACAAGAAAACCATTCATTGTATATTGAATGCCCCCTTGAGCTTCTGTTTTACTTCGTATAGATTACCATCTATATAACAGCCTGCGGCATTTTTATGGCCTCCTCCACCAAAGAGATTGCACACGGAAGCCACATCTACCATACCCTTTGACCGCATGCTGATTTTGTACCGCGTACTGCTGATCTCCCTCACAAGTATGGCTACTTCCACCCCCTTTATTTCCCGTAAATACTCAACGAAACCATCAGTATGCTCTCGCGTGGTACCTGTTTGCCTGAACATATCATTGGTTACACATGCTACGGCAATTCTGTCTTTGAAGTATGTTTCAAGGGTGGCAAGCACTAAACCGAGCAATATGAATCTTTCCTTGGGATGATTTTCATGTACCATCCGTGACACATAGGAAGGATTTACCCCCTTATGTATCATTTCTTCGCATATATGGAACGCATGGGCATTGGTATTCTCATACCTGAATGAGCCTGTATCAGTAAATATTGCTGTATAGAGATTGATAGAGATATTGAGAGTGAAGGCTATATTGAGAGATGTATATAGTCTGTATAGTATTTCAGCTGTAGAAGATGCTGTCTCATCAACGAGATTGAGGGAGCCAAAGGACTCATTGGTGTTATGGTGATCGATATTGATTATCGTACCTCTGTCCCTTAAGGATTCATATCCATCACCGATTCTCGATAAATCCCCGCAATCCAGCACAAAGATTCCATCAAATGCGGTGTCATTAAATTCATGAAGGGTATGAGAAGGTCCTGGCAGGAAATTATAGCGATAGGGGATAGGGTCCCTCAAGTAGATGAGGGACATTTTGTTCATAGACTCGAAAGCCCAGTAAAGCGACAGAACAGAGCCTATGGCATCTCCATCGGGGTCTATGTGCGTTGTAATAAGAAAACGTTTTCCTTCGTTTATTATATGCTTAATCCTCTGGAGCATGGGCAACCTTTTTGAGAATGTCCTCTATACGTGCTACCTTTTCCTGTGTATTATCCAGAACAAAATTTATGTCAGGCATATATTTTATTTTTATTCTCTGGCCGAGCAGGAATTTAATGTATCCTCTGGATCTTTTCAGGGCTTCCATCGTTTTATTTTTTGCCTCATCATTACCATAAACAGAACAGAAGACTCTTGCATACTTGAGATCATCACTCATCTTAACTTCCACTATTGTTGTAAAGCCTATTCCCGGATCCTTCATGTCCCTCTGGAGTATTGAGGCAATCTCTTCCCTTAACATATCCTGCATTCTAAGCTTTCTATATCTCATTGCCTATGACGATGATTTCCGTTTTTGTGTCAATAATAGTGCCGATATAGAGAGATTCAATGTATTCTACGATATGTTCGATAGAAACATTAACATGTTCTTTTTTCACGCCCACAACTGAAAAGCCAATACGCGCCCGTTGCCATAGATTTGTCTGGTCTACCTCCATAATGGAGATATTAAAAGTTGTTTTTGTCTTTTCCACTATTCTTTTTACAGCCTGTCTCTTATCTTTTAAGGATTGATTTTCAGGGAGGAAGATATCTATCTGCGATATACCAACAACCATGCTGTATTACCCTTCAAGGGTTGGCCTTTCTTTTTCCTCTATAAAAAATTCCAGTATGTCCCCTTCCCTTATATCATTAAAGTTTTCAATTGAAACACCACATTCATAGCCGGCCTGGACTTCTTTCACATCATCCTTGAATCGTTTGAGGGAAGATATCTTTCCGGTATAAAGGATGGTACCATCCCTTAATACCTTTACGGTGGCATTACGCAATACCTTTCCTTCAATGACCGCTGAGCCGGCAATAGACCCTATTTTTGAGAAGGTAAATACCTTTCGTACCTCTGCTTTGCCAATAGGTACTTCAATGATTTTTGGTTCCAGCATCCCTTCCATGGCCTTTTTCACATCGTCGATTAGGTCGTATATGATAGAATAGGTTCTTATCTCTACGTTTTCATGTTCTGCAAGGGGTTGAGCCTTGCCAACAGGTTTTGTATTAAAACCCACAATTATTGCACCTGAAGCTACAGCAAGATTTACGTCTGTTTCTGTGATAGATCCCACACCACTGTGGATAATCTGAATCTGAATGCTGTTTGTAGGGAGCTTTCCAAGTGCTTCAGTAATGGCATCAATAGTGCCTCTCACATCTCCCTTCAAAATAAGGTTGAGTACCGTTTTGCCTGATTCACCCATTTTTGCATAAAGATCCTCAAGGGTTGTCCGTGAACTTTTACCTATATCTTTTTCTTTCTCTTTATCCTGTCTATATTTTGAAAGTGCCTTTGCATACCATTCTTCAGTGGTGACTATAAATTTATCGCCTCCGTGTGGAACATCCTGAAAACCAACCACAAGTACTGGAGTTGAAGGAGGAGCAACCTGTATACGGTTTCCCTTATCATCCATCATAGCCCTTACCCGTCCAAAAGTACTTCCTGCAACAAAAGGATCCTGTATCTTGAGGGTGCCTTCCTGTATAATGACAGTACCTACCGGTCCCTGTCCTTTGTCAAGCTTTGACTCAATAATGATGCCCTTTGCAAGTTTTTCTGGATTCGCTTTAAGTTCAAGGACTTCAGATTGGAGTATTATGAGTTCCAGAAGCTCTTTAACACCCACCTTCTTTTTTGCTGATATTTTAGCAAATAGTGTTGTTCCTCCCCATTCTTCAGGAACAAGTCCCAATTCCGAAAGCTCCTTCATCACCTTATCAGGATTCGCATTTTGTTTATCGATTTTATTTATGGCAACTATTATCGGGACCCTGGCAGCCCGTGCATGGTCTATGGCTTCTATGGTCTGTGGCATTACACCATCGTCCGCTGCTACTACAAGGACAACGATATCAGTTACAAGAGCACCTCTCGCCCTCATAGCGGTAAATGCTTCATGCCCTGGTGTATCAACAAAAACAATCTCCTTTGAATTTACATTTACCTTATAGGCACCGATATGCTGCGTTATACCCCCTGTTTCCTGTTCGGCTACATTGGTTTGTCTGATGGTATCGAGAAGGAGCGTCTTCCCATGGTCTACATGACCCATTATTGTTACCACAGGTGGTCTCGGAAGAAGGTTTTCTTCCTTCTCGCCCTTCCCCTGTTGCTCTATAAATTCTTCCTCGATAGATACAATTTTCTCAACTTCAAAGCCAAATTCTGCTGCAACAAGATATGCTGTATCATAATCAATACTCTGGTTAATATTCGCTATTATGCCCAGTGTAAGCAATTTTGAGATAACCTCTGGAGCTTTGATTCCCATCATATTAGCGAGCTTGCCAATATGTATTTCATCGCCTATCTTAATTGTCCTCTTTACCGGTTTAAGTTCAACTACCTTTTCTTCCTCCTTCTTTTCAATCTTTTCTTTACGTTCTTTTCTGAATGGAGTAGCTCTCAAGCGGGGACGCCTGAAAGCATAGAGATCCTCTTCTTTGATGACAACTTTTCGTTTAAAAAGTCCTTTCTTTTTCAGCTTTGTTTCTTCTACCTCTTGTTCCTCTATCTTTTTAAGAAGTTTTTCAGTCTTTTTCTTCTTTTTGTCTTCCTCTCCAATTTCAATAAGGGTGAAGTCTTTCTCGAGGTCTTTTTTATACGCCTCTTCAAGGGCTTTTGTAATTTCTTTCTTTTTTTCTTCATCTATATGTTCAATTTCATCCTTGAGGGGTTCTTTCTCTTCCCTTTCTATTTTTAGAGCCTCAGGGGGCCTGGTTTCTGGTGAAGACTGCGGTAGGGTCTGTTTTTCTCTAATCGCTTCATCCCGAACTGGCTCAGGAAATTCTTCAGCAACCTTTTTCTTGCCATACCGGGGTTTTTTCTTGATCTTTTCAGCGAAGAGTTCTTCTCTCTTTTCTCTTGGAGCTTCCTTCTTTTCTTGTAATGCAATTGTTTCTTTTGTTGCTTCTAATTCTTCCTTTTTAACCTCTTTCGGGGTTGGTTGTAGCCTGCGTCTTATAATGGTAGTACCGACCCTCGTTTCCATTAAGTTTTCGTTTGAAGGTGGAGTTGTATCTTTAGATTCTTCAGAAGGTACTGTTTCCTGGCGTTTGTCCTTTACCTTGATACCAATCTTTTTCAGCTTGGATAAAAACTCATCATCAGTAGATTTATCTGTAAGGGTGGTTATTTTTATTTTTGCCATACACTAATTCCTTCAACTACATTTATATATTGCATGGTATGCTATAGCGTACCTCCTT
>DHGO01000099.1:0-5747 GCA_002402795.1 Deltaproteobacteria bacterium UBA4796 | reverse complement strand
TCATTTCTATGATAGATTTTGCTTTATCTATAATCATTTTGCAGTCTTCTATGGCAATACTTGTAATCTTATTCATATCTTCAGGCGTTAGTTTTGCAATATCCTGAGAATCTCTCAGATATTCGTCATAGAGAACCCTCGCAAGAATTTCACTTATTTTGAGTTGCTCCATAAGGTCACCGATAGCTTTCTTGGAAGCCTTTTCTAATTCGGATTCACTATTGATATCTATCTTCCATCCTGTTAGTTTTGATGCAAGCCTCACGTTTTGTCCCTTTTTCCCAATAGCGAGTGATAACTGGTCATCATTGACAATAATTTCCATGGAGTGATCCTCTTCATTGATATATACCTTTGATACCCTTGCCGGTGCCAGTGTATTGCACACATACCTTGCAGGATCTTTTGTCCATGGAATAATATCTATTTTTTCTCCTCGCAATTCCTGCACCACTGCCTGTACCCTGGACCCCTTGACTCCTACACATGCACCTATGGGGTCTACATCGGGGTCTTCACTGAAGACAGCAATCTTTGCTCGTTCGCCTGGCTCTCTCACTGCACCGATAATCTTTATTATACGCTCCTGGATTTCCGGCACCTCTGCTTCGAAGAGCTTTATGAGAAAATTAGGATACGTTCTGGAGAGAAGGATGGTGCATCCTTTCTGGGTCTTCTCTACATCAAGGATATAGCCCTTAACCCTATCTCGTTGACGGAATGTTTCTCCCGGGATCGTTTCTTTGGTTGGAAGAAGAGCCTCTGTCCTCCCGAGATTAATTATATAATGATTTTTTTCAATACGTTGAACTATGCCCGTTATTATTTCACCCTTCTTGTTCTTGTACTCATCGTATATGACATCACTTTCAGCATTTCTGACCCTCTGGAGAATTACCTGTTTTGCCATTTGTGCTGCTATACGGCCAAGAGAAGAGGTATCCATCTTTAACCCTATGCTGTCACCAGGCATACATTCAGGATAGTTAATTCGTGCCTGGTCGAGTGATATTTCTAAATCAGGTTCTTTTGGTTCCTCAACGACGGTCTTGAATTGAAAAACCTCTACTTCACCGAGTTCTTCATTATAGCGTGCCTCAAGTTCAAGATGGCTGCCGTATTTCTTTTTAGATGCAGACACCATTGCCTCTTCGAGAGCCTTGATAAGAACATCTCTGGGAATGCCCTTCTCTTTTCCAACCTGTTCAATGATGTAACTTAAATTACGGTTCATATAAGCCCCTTATGGTTCAAATACCAGATGTGCTTTTTTTATAGTATGTATGGGAATGGTAAATATATCATTATTTCCTTTAATTTCAATAGAATTATCATTAGCGTGGACTATAGTTCCCTTAAACTCACTCTTTCCATCGATTTTTTCTTTGGTAATGATTCTGCACAAATTCCCTTTATTCTGAATAAAGGCTTCTTTTGTTTTTAGTTCCCGTGTAAGTCCAGGGGATGAAACTTCAAGCGTATAGGGGTGGTCGAAAAAATCCTCTACATCGAGGACTCTTCCTAATTCCCTGTTTATCTTTTCACAATCTGCTATTGTTACGCCTCCTTTTTTATTAATATATATCCGTAGCATCCACCTTTTGCCTGAGGGTATAAAATCTATTTCTACCAGTTCAATGGCTTCATCTGTAAGGATGGGCATAAGTACCCCTTTGACTTTCTCTATCATTTCCCTTGCGGATAACATTGCCCCTCAGATTAAAAAATGCGGGCTAAAGCCACAGATAAAATTAAATATTTTTAACATAATATAAATGTTATTTCAACAAATAAACATAATAAATTGAATTTATTATTATAGCCTTATTCTCTCCTTTTTTACGGAGATTCTTTACTCATCAGAGAAAAGATGGTAAATACCTGATGATGGATATAAGTTGTGCTATACTTGAACCTATTATATCTTTATACTTGCCTGCAACATGCCAAATATATCAGAAAAAGCCCTTAGCGCTATGATAGAAGAAGCAAGTGGTGAGGACATTATCATTCCCAGGACAGATTTTATGAACATTAACACAAAAGAGGATATTTATTGTGTACAGCGTCTTGGCTTATGATGAGAAAATCTGTGCTATGCAGCAGGAAGACATCAAAGAGGTACTCTCTATTGAACGTCGTTCTTTCATTACGCCATGGTCGAAACGGTTGTTTGAAGAAACCATTTCATCCCCTCTATCAACGAATCTTATTATAAAAAAGGGAGAAGCCATCATCAGTTACTTTATCATGTACTGTGTTGCGGATGAAGTTCACATTCTTAACCTTGCGGTTCATCCTGATTACAGACGTCAGGGATACGGCACGAAGTTACTCGACTATGTACTCACAAATTTTAAACAGGAAAAGGGTATTGAGTTTTTTCTTGAGGTAAGGGAAAGCAATAGTATTGCCATCAATCTGTATAGAAAATTCGGTTTTGAAATCATTGGAAAGCGAAGGCGCTATTATAGCGAGACCAATGAGGATGCATTGGTGATGTCTCTTTTAAGAAAAGGCAAAACGCAAACTGAGTCCCATATGCTGGTTTTATGAGAAATATCATGAGTGAATATATATAAAGAGGCTTCCATGGACGATGTACAGGGGATAGTTGTTGAAAACAGCAGGGTAGTAACAGGTTATTATCTTATTACGATAAGACTGGTAAAATCTTTTGGGAAGGTATTGCCAGGACAGTTTGTCATGCTCAGGATTCCAAGAAACACAGTTTTTCTCAGGCGACCATTCAGTATCTATAACTACAAAACTCGCCTTCTTTCCATTATGTATAAAGTTGTTGGTATAGGTACAGAGGCATTGAGCACTCTCCACAGAGACGAGAAGGTTTATGTGCTTGGCCCCCTTGGGAGGGGGTTTAAAAAAAGCGCAAGAAGGAAAGCCATTCTCATTGCTGGAGGAATAGGTATTGCAGGGCTTCACCTCCTTGCAAAGGAGCTAAGACAAAGAGCCGTGATTTATTTTGGATGTGAAAGCAAGAAAGAAGTAGCGCTTCTGTATGATCTTAGAGAGGAGATGAATATATATGTCTCTACAATGGATGGCACCTATGGCTATAAAGGGACTGTTGTGGATTTACTGAAAAACCGTTTAGAAACTATCCCTTACAATAAGATGGAGATTTATGCATGTGGACCTGAGCCTATGCTTAAAGCCCTCAAAAACATCATAGGAGACATAAGAATATCCTGTCAGATACTTGTTGAAGAGCGTATGGCATGTGGTCTTGGTCTCTGTTTTGGTTGTGTGAAAAAGACAATGGATGAAAAAGAGCCGTATAAAAGGTTATGTACCGAAGGACCGGTTTTCGACATATGGGAAATCTCTCTATAAAACTATTAGGAAAAGACATCAAGAACCCTGTTATGAATGCCTCGGGTACGCTTGGCTATGGCAAAGAGATTACCAGACTATGGAACATTGAGACACTCGGTGTCTATGTAACAAAGGGGCTGTCTATCAAGCCACACCACGGGAATCCTCCGCCACGGGTGTGGGAAGAAAAACAGGGCATGATAAACTCCATCGGGCTTCAGAACGTAGGCATTGAATGCTTTTTCTCTGAGTATTTCCCTTTCTTCAAAAAGAAGAAGACCCCTGTTATAGTAAATTTTTTCGGTTTTACTGAAGAGGAGTATGTAGCATGCGCTCGCATGATAGAGCCTCACCCCCTTATTATTGCACTTGAGATGAACCTCTCCTGTCCTAATATAAAGAAAGGGGGAATAAGCTTTGGGAAAGAGGCCGGTGGTGTTTATGACATAGTTAGAAAGGTAAAGGCTGTAACTGAGATTCCTGTTATTGCCAAACTCACACCTGAAGTAAAGGATATAGTTGAGATTGCCCGTGCAGCCTATGAAGGAGGCGCAGACGGTTTCACCCTTATCAATACCATGCCTGTATTAGCGTTAGATAGAGAAAAGAGACTTCCAGTATTCAGGGGAGGATTTTCAGGGCCTGCCCTCAAACCCATTGCATTGAAGGCAGTGTATAGTGTTTATAAGGAGGTACCTGTTCCAATTATAGGTGCAGGCGGAATTATAGACTATAAAGATGCTATTGACTTCTTTACTGCAGGGGCTACTGCAATTCAGGTGGGAACAGCTACCTTCATAGACCCTTACAGTATACCGAAAATTATTCAAGGCATAAAAGATCATATGAAGGAATACAGGATTTCCACTATCGAAGATATAACTGGCTGTGCCCATGAATAACAGGAGATATTATAAGGTATCTATAAAAGAACCCGGTCAGGCGCACGTCCGTACCTTGGAAAAAGAACTTGGCGTTTCCAATCTTGTGGCAAAGATTCTTGTAGCCCGGGGGATGACCACTGCCCAGGAGGCATACAGTTTTCTTAATCCACGGCTTGAGGAACTTTCTGACCCCTTTCTCCTGCCAGATATGGATAAAGGTGTTGCCCGTGTGCTTAAGGCATTGAGGCTAAAAGAACCAATCTGTATTTATGGTGACTATGATGCGGATGGGGTTACTGCCTGTGCTCTTATGGTCAATTTTTTCAGGGAACTGGGTATATCTCCTCTTATCTATATCCCTGAAAGGAGAGAAGGTTATGGCATCAATATCCAGGCACTCCGTATTTTAAAAGAAAGGGACGTGAAACTTATTATTGCCCTTGATTGTGGCTCCACAAACAATGAGGAGATTAAGCATGCACAGGAACTTCAGATGGATGTTGTGGTTATAGACCATCACAATATAGGAAACTCTCTGCCAGAAGCATGTGCTGTTATAAATCCAAAAAGAAAGGATTCGACTTTTCCCACGCGAGAACTTGCTTCCTGCGGTGTGACCCTCTTCTTTCTCCTTGCATTACGCAGAAAAATGATGGAAGCAGGACAAATGGTAAAAAATATCAACCTCAAAAAGGAGCTTGACCTTGTTGCAATAGGTACCATAGGGGATATGGCTCCCCTTGTAAAAGACAATAGAATACTTGTTAAGTTTGGTATGGAGACTATGAAAAGAAAGCCAAGGTTGTGGCTAAAGTCTTTCTATAAGAGTAACCTCATACCAAAGGGCAGGATGGATGAATACACACTGAACTTTATTGTTATACCGAGAATCAATGCTGCAGGCAGGGTGACAACACCGCGGATTGCCCTTGATTTTCTTGTCTGTCATGATGAAGCGTTATCGAAAGACCTGTTACAGGCTCTGAATGAAGCAAACCGAGAGCGGCAGGGATTGGAAGAAAGAATTCTCAAGGAAGCCCTTGATATGATAGAACGTGATAACCTTACACTAAAAAATACGTTAGTTTTATACAAAGAAGGCTGGCACAGTGGGGTAATCGGCATTGTTGCCCAGAAATTACTGGACCAATTTGGAAAACCAGCCATTGTGATAACTGAGCTTGAAGGATTATGGAAGGGTTCTGGAAGGGGGGGTGATGGCATAGACCTCTATGAGGCCATCACACCCCTCTCTCATCTTCTTATAAGGTTCGGTGGTCATCAATCAGCCTGTGGCATACTTCTTTCAAAAGAGCACCTGGAAGCCTTTAAGGATGCCTTTGAAGAGAGTGTCCGGAATAGTATAACGGATACGGATAGGGTACACATTGTTGATGCCATTGCAGACTTTGAGGACTTAACAAAAGGTCTTGGTGAACTTCTCGAACAACTCTCCCCTTTTGGCTTAGGAAATCCTCGGCCTACCCTCCTCTTCAAACCTCATCGTATAGAGATAAAGCGAAACGG
>DHGO01000167.1 GCA_002402795.1 Deltaproteobacteria bacterium UBA4796 | reverse complement strand
GTAAAATAAAAACTCAGGAAACTCCAGAGAGGACTTACATTGACAATAAAAGAAGATTTATGATATGGATTTTTCAAGTTATAATGAGAAAGACAAGCATGCAGAGAAAAAGGGAAGGCCGTCCATGGGGATACTTTGAGATTCTTTCCGATAAAACTGATCACAGGGTAAAAAGAATATTATTATATCCCGGTAAGCGATTGAGTCTTCAACGGCACTTCCATAGAAACGAACACTGGTATATAATTTCCGGTGAAGCACTTGTAACAAGGAATAAGGAAGAGATTTGCCTTAATCCAGGAGAATCGATAGATATAATAAGCGAAGCCCTCCATCGCATTGCTAATACAGGAAAAGAGGATCTTATCTTTATTGAAATACAGACTGGCAGTTATTTTGGAGAAGATGATATTGAACGTGTTGAAGATGATTTTGGCAGAATATGAAAAAATGTAAAAAAGGATTGATTTTTTATTTCTACATTGGCAATATAAAGACTATACAAATAAATATTCTATTATAAGAAGGGGGGATTTATGACCAAGGAAGATTTAATTAATAAAATGGCCGGGAGTGCAAAGATTTCAAAGGCAGCTGCAGCAAAAGCACTGGAAGCGTTTATTACCGGGATTAAGACAGCTATGAAGAAAGATGAGAGGGTTACCCTTGTTGGTTTTGGTACATTTTCAGTATCAAAGAGAAAGGCAAGAAAAGGGAGGAATCCAAAAACAGGTGCTGAGATAAAGATACCTGCACGGAAGGTACCGAAATTTTCAGCAGGGAAAGCTTTTAAAGAAGCTCTATAACCTTTTTGCCTGGCATCCTTTAAATGCCTCCTCATATCGGGAGGCATTTTCATTTGTTGATGAGTGCACAGATATGTAAAAGTAAGGGTTCCACATTATTGATGGGCGCCTTTTCTTTTACTCTCAACAATGGTTTTTTATCTTCAGGAGCATAAAATATATAGAGATATACGGTACCGCCATGTATATGAGCATGTATCCCGAGTGGCACATTACAACCACCTCCTATCATTGACTGGAGTTTTCTTTCAATTATGACTTCATGAAAGGTATTAGCGTCATTTAAAGGTTCAAGAAGTTGTATGGCTTTTTCTTCGTTCCGTACCTCAATGCCTATAGCGCCCTGACCTGCTGGCGGTGTCATTACTTCAAGAGGCAGTATTTCTTTAATAGTATTTTCGAATCCCATCCTTTTTACGCCCGCATAGGCAAGCACAATTCCATCGAGAGATTCTTTTTCTATTTTTTTTATGCGCGTCTCCACATTACCTCTCAGAGGAAAAACCGATACTTTACTGTTGATATTTAGAATCTGAACCTTTCTCCTCATGCTACTCGTTCCTATAATACCCTTTTCTTTCACCTCCGCTATACTTTTAAAGGTGTTAGAGATAAAGACATCCCTTGGATCCTCTCTCGGAAGCATAGCACCTATTGTAAGTCCTGTTTTTAACTCCGAAGGGAGGTCTTTCATGCTGTGAACAGCGAGGTCTATTTTATTATTGAGAAGTTCCTCTTCAATCTCGGAGACAAAGAGACCCTTACTGCCTGTCTCACCGAGTGGAATGTCCCGTAATGTATCACCTTTCGTTTTGATAATTTTTAGAATGAAATTGTATTCAGGGTAAAGATTTTTAAGTTCATCAATAACAATTTGTGTTTGCTTTAATGCGAGTTTGCTACCCCTTGTCCCAACTATCCAATTTTTCTTCATCATCATTTTCTTCAAACCCTTCGAGTTTAAACAACTTTTTCATCATTTCAAGAACCTGAGGAGTGCCATTTTTTTTAATCAGCGATACATGGGGATGGAGAAGCTTATTCACAATGTTCTTTGTAAGGAGATTTATAATTTTTAAAGTTTCGTCATCAACGGTATTTAACCGCGAAAGGGCTTTCTGCAATTCCTTTTCCCTTATTTCTTCTGCTTTAAGAAATATATCGGTTATGAGAGGCCCCATATCCAGATGCTGAAGCCATTGGATGAATTTATTGATTTCTTCATCTACAATGGCATGAGCTTTTCTGGATTCTGTCATTCTATCAGCTCGATGTATCTGTGAAAGGCTCATAAGGTCGTCAATATTATAGAGGTAAACATTTTCGATATCGTTTATGAAAGGGTCTACATCCCGTGGCACAGCGATATCGATGAAAAATAGGGGCTTATTTTTTCGTTTTTTCATAACCCCTGTAACTGTTTCCTTATTGATGATTGGTTGCTCAGAGCCTGTAGAAGTCAGAACCATATCCACAGCGGTAAGTAACTCAGGTATATCTCGAAAGGGATAAGCAGTACCGATAACCTCTTCTGCAAGCTTCTGCGCATTATGAAAAGTCCTATTGGTTATGAGGATTTCTTTCACACCTTCTTTTTTGAAATACTTGAGTGCAATGGTACACATCTCTCCTGTACCAACGACAAGAATCCTTTTGTGTTCCAACTCACCAAATATTTTTTTCGATAGTTCAATGGCTACAGAAGTAATGGAGAGAGGATTATATCCTATTTTTGTTTCCCGTCTGATTCTTTTTGCTACATTGAATGTCTTGTGGAAGACTTTATTTAGAAAAAATCCCGTTGCGTTGTGAAACGTCGCCGTTCTGTACGCATCCTTTACCTGTCCAAGGATCTGTGGTTCGCCTATGACCATGGAATCAAGTCCTGATGCAACAAGAAAAAGATGCCTGTAGGCATCCTCTCCAGTAAAGCAATAAGTATAGTTGCTCAACCATTCAGGCTGAATATTGCAATGCTTCCCTAATATCTTCTTTATGGTGTAAATTGTTTCTTCCATATCCTCAGTGGCAAAATAAATTTCAGTACGGTTACAGGTTGAGAGTATGGCATTTTCTGATATACCATGCTTTTTTAGTTCCTCTATAAGAATTGGTGTGATACTTTCCGATAGATATAAGGTTTCCCTTATTTCCACCGGTGCAGTAGTATGATTAAGTCCAAAAACACCAATAATCATTTTATGTTTATGGTCTTATCATAAATATGCATGAAGTCCTCCCAGAAGCAGGTTGACACCAAAAAATGTGAACAGTATAGAAAAGAAACCGATGATCATCATATAAGCAGTCTTCTTCCCTCTCCAGCCAATTGCAAGTCTGTTATGAATAAGGATGGCATATACTATCCATGTGATGAGCGACCATGTTTCCTTTGGATCCCAGCTCCAGTATGAACCCCATGCAAAACCAGCCCATATGGATCCTGAAATAATGCCAATGGTGAGGAAAGGGAAACCATACGCGATACACCGATAGTTGATTGCATCAAGGGTTTCAAGAGAGGGGAATCTCCGGGAGAGGGCAGACAATTTTTTCTTTTTTATGCTTCGTTCAGTTATAAGATAGACGATGGATATAAAAAAACCTGTAAAAAATATTGCATTTCCCAAAAAAGAAAATATGGTATGTATGGGAAGCCAATAACTTTTCAGGACAGGTGGTAATGGTTTGATATCTGATGGATAAAAAGAAGCCCATATGAGAAGAAGAGAGATTGAAGGGAGTATGATGCTGCCAATGGTGTCTATTCTATATTTTTTCTTTATATAGATAAAAACACAGACTATGCATAGAGCAAAAAAGGAGAGGGCTTCATGAAAATTGGTTATAGGGGTATAGCCTGCTTCCATATATCTCAGCAGTGTTGAGAAAAGATGGGCAATGAATCCCGATAAAAGGGTATAGTAACCAATTTGCTCGATTATCTTTTTATATAAAATAAGGTAGAGCAAATAGAATACTGTAGATAAAAGATATATCGAGAGAGAAAGATAAAATATATAAATACTCATTTTTTACGGGAGAAAAAAAGATTATTCAGCTCTTTCATATTTTGCGATAAAACGTCA
This sequence comes from Deltaproteobacteria bacterium UBA4796, assembly GCA_002402795.1. Classification (GTDB taxonomy): domain Bacteria; phylum Desulfobacterota; class Syntrophorhabdia; order Syntrophorhabdales; family Syntrophorhabdaceae; genus UBA8905. The sequence continues at coordinate 6,446 of DHGO01000167.1, read as the reverse complement.
TGTACATGCATACGCTCAATGCGCCTCATTATCTGTTTTCTTTTAGCCTCATCCGTTACGTTCTTCATTACCATCTTTCTTAATTTTCCTATATTCTTTGCATAGGTTATGTGTTTATCATTGATGATACTGCCTATCTCTTTACGCAATTTTTTAGAAAGAAGCGGAAGGGTAGCTGATGTAGAAATAGCAATGACAATGGGCCCCTTTTTTATAATCGATGGCACAATGAAATCACATAGGTCTGGATTATCCGCAACATTGACGGGAATCCGGACTTTTTGTGCATCCTCTTTTACATTCTGATTAATTGTCCCATCGTTTGTGGCGGCAAAGACAAGAAGTGCATTCTTCAGGTCTCCTTTTCTATATGGACGCCTTATAAGTTTTATACGATTTTCTTCTGCATACCTTAATAACCGTGGAGTTACTTCAGGACTTATGAGTATGACTGAAGCCTGAAATTTCAATAACATTTTTACTTTTCGTTCTGCTACTTTTCCGCCACCCACCACAACGCAGGGTTTCTGAGCAATACAAAGAAAAACAGGGTAGTAAGAAGGTTTAATAAGTGATCTGGAATGTACTGAACTCACCGGTATACTCTTTCCATTCTAAGGTGAGTGCCTCAACATAGGCACCCTGAGGACCTTTTTTGCACCATTCTATGAATTTATTAAGATTTTCTTCTTCTCCCTCAGCCATAATTTCTACCCGACCATCCCTGAGATTTTTAACCCACCCTTTTATATCCAATTCATTCGCTTTTTTCATAGTATTGTATCTGAAGAAAACACCCTGCACAATACCTGTAACAATTATATTAACACGTCTTACCATTAATAGAACTTGATAAAATATTTTTTTTGTTATAAATATCATAAGAATCTTATAAAAGCAAAACCTTTATACTTTTATGCTTTTCGGCGATGAGGGGGTCTTTAAAAAATGTCCATGGTTGGGATTGATATCGGTTCTGTAAGCATAAATCTCATTGTCATGGATGCATCACTTACCACCATCCTTGAAGATAGGTACATACGCCACAAGGGCAGGGCGCTTGAGGTTGCAAAAGACCTCATCAAAGAATTAGAAAAGAAATACCCTGTTGACTTTATTGCAACAACCGGTACAGGTGCAAAACTTTTTGCCTCTCTCATAGGTGCTTCTTTTATTAATGAAATAGTTGCCTTAAGCCGTGGTTTCAGCCATCTTTATCCTGATACAGGCAGCATAATAGACATAGGAGGCGAGGATTCAAAGCTTATTATTTTAGAAAAGGATACTAAAAACGAAAGATTACGGGTAAAGGATTTCTCAATGAATGCCTTATGTGCTGCAGGCACAGGTGCCTTTCTGGATCAGCAGGCATCCCGCCTCCGTTTTACCATAGAAGAGTTTGGTGAGATAGCCCTGAAGGCAAACAATGTGCCGAGAATTGCAGGGCGTTGCACTGTATTTGCCAAATCAGACATGATTCATCTCCAGCAGACAGCAACACCCGATTACGAAATAGTTGCCGGACTCTGTTATGCCCTTGCAAGAAATCTAAAGGGAAACATTGTAAAGGGAAGAGAACTTAAGTACCCTGTTGCCTTTGTCGGTGGTGTTGCTGCAAATACAGGCATGAGAAGGGCAATCAAGGAGGTATTTTCTCTTCCAGAGAATCAATTTTTTATACCCGAACATTTTACATCTATGGGCGCTATAGGTGCTGTCTGGACAGTACTCGATGAGTCATCTCTTCGCAAAGGATTTTCTGGTTTTGGAGAACTTGATAAATATATGAAACGGGAAGTTCATATTGAAGGACATGAGCCTCTGACGCTTTCAGAAAGGAATCTGAATATTTCATATGAAGTGCACAGTATTTCGGAAAAAACGCCTGCCTATCTTGGAGTAGATGTTGGTTCCATCAGCACCAACCTTGTGGTGATTGATGAACATAAAAGAGTTCTTTCAAAACGATACCTCATGACAGAAGGAAGGCCCCTTGAAGCTGTCAAAAGAGGGCTTGAAGAGATAGCTAAAGAGATTGGCGACAGGGTAACTATCCTTGGTGCTGGCACAACGGGTTCGGGAAGATATTTAACTGCTGATTTTATCGGTGCTGATATAGTGCGCAACGAGATTACAGCCCAGGCTGAAGCAGCAATAAATATAGATCCCTATGTGGACACAATTTTTGAAATTGGAGGTCAGGACTCGAAATACATAAGCATTGACGAAGGCGTAATTGTTGATTTTGAGATGAATAAAGCCTGTGCAGCTGGAACAGGTTCTTTTTTAGAGGAGCAGGCAGAAAGGCTTGACATATCTATAAAGGAGGAGTTTGGTAACCTTGCACTCTCATCTAAAAAGCCAATAAAGATGGGTGAGCGGTGTACAGTATTTATAGAATCTGATGTGGTTCACCACCAGCAGAATGGAGCGAAGACAGACGAGATTGTTGCAGGACTCTCCTATTCAATTGTTGCAAATTATCTCAATAAAGTGGTGGGTGACAAAAGGATAGGAAATAGAATCTTTTTCCAGGGAGGTACTGCATTCAATAAGGGTGTTGTTGCGGCATTCGAAAAGGTGCTCAATAAACCTATTATTGTTCCACCTCATCACGATGTAACAGGGGCAATTGGTGTTGCCATACTTGCCATGAAAGAGAAGACATGGAAGACGAGCGGTTTCAAGGGTTTTGATCTGAGCAGGAGAGAATATAGGATTGAAACATTTGAGTGCAAGGGATGTGAGAACCTATGCGAGATAAGGAAGGTGACTGTAGAAAATGAGGCTCCCCTGTATTATGGTAGCAGATGTGAGAAGTACGATGTTGTGCGAAGAATAGAAAAGAAAGAAATACAGGACTATTTCAAAAAACGGGAAGAGTTACTGCACAGCATCTATGATAGAGAGAATCATGGGGAACCTATAGGCTTTCCTAAAATGCTCTATATGCATGAACTCTTACCGTTCTGGAAAGCCTTTTTTTCAGAACTTGGTTTTTCGATTGTCCTTTCCGATAGTACAAATAAGAAGATTGTCCGTGAAGGGGTCGAAAATATTATCGTTGAAACCTGTTTCCCCATAAAGGTTGCCCATGGTCATATACTCAATCTTATTGAAAAGGGTATCAAAAGAATCTTTATTCCCAGCATAATAAATTTGATAAAGCCGTCTGAACGTACAGTCAATACCTTTGCCTGTCCCTATGCTCAATCGATACCGTATACGGTAAGAGCCTCCATAGATTTTTACGGATCAGGTGTTAAGGTGGAGACCCCTGTTATTTATTTCGGTGAAGGAAGGGAACTGGCTCTTAAAAACCTCATAGACTATGGAAGAACCTTACGGAAATCTAAAAAAGAGATAACAAGGGCATTTGATGCTGCCCATGAGGTGCAGCTGAAGTTTTATAGAGCATTAAGAGAGCTGGGTACAGAATTTTTATCGACGCTGAAAGGTGATGAAAAGGCAATGGTCATTTTAGGAAGACCTTACAACAGCACTGATCCCGGTGCTAACCTCAATATCCACAAAAAATTAATGGATCTTGGTGTCAAGCCCTTACCTCTTGATATGCTTCCCATGATGGATGAAGTAGAAAGCGATGAAGACCTTGAAAGCATGTACTGGGGATATGGCCAGAAAATATTACGAGCAGCAAAAGCGATAAAGAACCATCCGAATTTGTACGGAATATATATCACGAACTTTAGCTGTGGTCCTGATTCATTCATCACACACTTTTTTAAGCGAACCATCGGGGGAAAGCCCTTCCTACAGATTGAAATTGATGAACACAGCGCGGATGCAGGGATTGTAACACGACTTGAAGCATTTCTTGATAGCATCAAAAATGCTAAAGGTGAACGAAAGATCATATCCAGACATATGCCGCAGTTCAGTGTAGATGGCAACCGCAGGAAGTTATATATCCCCTATATGTGTGATCATTCTATTGCTGTTGCAAGTGCCTTTAAAGCCTGCGGAGTGGATGCAGAGGTTATGGAAGAGTCAAACGAGGAAACCGTTTTCTTAGGAAGAAAGTTTACTACAGGCAGGGAGTGTTACCCATGTATTCTGACAACAGGAGACATGGTGCGCACTATAAAGAAGTCTGATTTTGATCCTTCAAGGAGTGCTTTCTTTATGCCTTCAGGGAGGGGTCCATGCCGTTTCGGACAATACAACAGGTTTCACCGTATGGTATTGAACGAACTCGGTTTCGATAATGTATCCATTTACGCACCCAATCAGGACCATCATTTCTATAAGGAGTTTAATATCATTGGCGGGAAATTTACAAGGCTGGCATGGAGGGGGCTGGTGGCAGTAGACCTTCTTACAAAGATACTCCATGAAACGAGACCCTATGAGCAAAATAGGGGCGAGACAGATAGAGTATACAGAGAAGCCATCGTGCAAATATCAGAAGCTATAGAAGGAGGCGGTGAAAACCTTTTTAATGTACTTAAAAATACAGTAAAGGCTTTCCTCTCTATTAAAAAGGTTCCTGAAAAGAAACCTGTCATAGGTATTGTAGGTGAGATATATATACGTTCAAACAGGTTCAGCAATGAAAATTTAGTAAAAAGGATTGAAGATTTTGGTGGTGTGGCATGGCTTGCATCCATTGGTGAATGGATATCATATGTGAATTATATGGGCAGAAAGAGAATTAAGGAGAAAGGCCTGGGCCTGCTCGGTGATAAACTCAATCTTTTTCTGACACAGTATATTCAGAACAAAGATGAACACATGATGGAGCAGTTATTTGTAAAACACTTACAGTATGGTGTAGAGCCGAAGGTAGAAGATATAATTCGCAAGGCAAGTCCCTATATCCATGTAAGCTTTGAGGGCGAGGCAATTTTGAGCGTAGGGAAAAGCGTTGATTTTATTGAGAGAAGGGTAGCAGGTATTGTGAATGTGATGCCATTTACCTGTATGCCTGGAACAATATCAAGTGCGGTAATGAGATTGATTCAAAATAAATACAATATTCCCGTTCTCAATATCGCATACGATGGTCAGGGTTCAACAAACATTCTCACCCGCCTTGAAGCATTTATGTACCAGGTGAAGGAGTATTATAAGGAAGTACAGTAAGATTTATGCACTAAAGGGTTATAACCGTCTTTCGGGTTGATACTATTCTTTCCATTCTTTTCTTCTCTTTTTCCGTAATACCCTTTTTTCCCATAAGGGCTTTTGTGTATATTTTTCCGAGTTCTACACCAGGCTGGTCAAAAGGGTTTATGTTATATAGATAGCCCATATAGGTAATGACCATTTCGTAAAGAAAAAAGAGGGCGCCAAGGCTGGCTCCATCAATTCTGTTAAGGGATACCATAAAGTTAGGTCTTTTTACTTCTGTCAAGGACAGCATGGTGCCAAGAAGTTCTGCATGGAAAAGGTCTTTCAAATCTTTTTGTGCAAGATAATCGAGTTCTTTGATGTATGGAAAGCTTCCTGGTATCTGCCTTCTTTCTGTAGAGTTATAAAGAAACATGATACATTTGTCTTTTGGCCCATCAATGTAGAGCTGGAGCTGGGAGTGCTGGTCAGTAACGCCGGGAGATTTCAGAGGTGTTGCACCGAGACCATTTTTTCCAAGACTTTCTCCCTCTAATTGTCTTAACCAGTCTGCAAAACCAGAGAGTCTGTCACAGTAGGGCATAATAACATGTATGTGCTTCCCTTTTCGATTCATGAGGTAGAGGATAGAAGCAAGTACGATTGCCATATTTTTTGGTGCACGGGTATTCTTAATATGGAGTGCCATTTTCTGTGCGCCGTTTACCAATGCCTCTATATTGATACCCATAGTAAGGGAAGGGAAAAGCCCTACAGGAGTAAGAACGGAGAATCTGCCACCGACACCTTCCGGGACATTGAGTACAGGATAACCTTCACTGTCAACAATTTCTTTCAAGATACCCTTATTCCTGTCTGTTATGACAATAATTCTCTCTCGAAAATCCTTTGTATTCTGGAGCAGTTTTTTGAAAATCATGAATTGTGAGATTGTCTCAGGTGTTTCACCTGATTTACTTATAACGATGAGTAAAGTTCTGTCCTTTTCTTTTTCGATAAAATGAATGATGCTGTTGATCCTGTGGGGGTCAATGTTATCGAGAATAAAGTAACGGGGCTTCCCATTTCTTGCTGATTCGGTCATGTTGTGGAGAGGGTTGAGGAGCGCTTGAAAGATTGTTTCTGTACCGAGAGATGAACCGCCAATCCCGAGAAGAACGAGATTTTTTATCTCTTTTGTTTTTAAATTCTTTGAGATTTCTTTCATTTCTTTGAATTGATATTTTTGCGAAGGCAACACCATAAAAGGATATGGTTTTTTCCAGAGCGACCGGTTGTATGCATTCAGTTTCGTAAGGACACGGCCCATCTCCTTTTCTGTAATACCATCTTTTCCTATAGTTCTAAAAAGG
>DHGO01000127.1 GCA_002402795.1 Deltaproteobacteria bacterium UBA4796 | reverse complement strand
CATCCTCTGCTTTTGCCCTGGCTTGCGTCTTTGCCTTTTCAGTGATAAGGCGGTTTCTAATCCTTTGTAACGCAATCTCTTTATCAAAGGGCTTGCCCGGTTCTATATTTACCAGCTGAAATATAAGGGATTGTGATTCTGTCCTCTGAGGCAGGGAAATATCTCCTTTCTTTAAACTCTTAAGCCATTCATCAATCCGGAGATGTTTGAACCGTTTTAATAACTCGCCCTCCTTCATCATACCAAGGTCAATAACGGACAACCCCTTTTCTTTCCCGTAAGCAACCATATCTTTAACCTTCAATAATTCTAAATAGACCATATCATCTTTGAGAGTATTTCCCATATTAATAGTAATGTATCTCAGGTGGTATTCATCTTCTCCTTTATAGGTATTCTTTTCTTTTTCATAGATAGAAAGAATTTCATTATTATCTATTGTAATCTGCTTTTTATAGGCATCGGGATCAAATTTAATGAACCCGAGTTTTACCATACCTTTTTCTTTTATGAAGGATGTCCATATGTCAGATTCTGTAAGAAAGACACCTGTGTCATTTATTATGCATGTTATCTTTGTAATCGCGAGGGACATCTTTTCTGACTCTTCAAAGCGTTTTGGATCTATGCCGTTTCTCTTTAGCACTTCAATATAGACCTTCTTATCGAATTTGCCGCCCCTCTTAAAAATATCCATAGTTGTAAGGTGATTAAAAAAATCATCATCGGAGACCGTAATACCTGCTTCATCTGCCTTTTTAAAAAGAAGGTACCTGTAAATGATATCATCCACAGCCTTTTCTTTCAATTTCAATGACTGCAGCACATTTTCGTCAAGAGCATCCCTGTACAATGCCCTATAGAAGTTTAATAACCTGTTATAAGTCTCATTGTACTCGGGGTAATAGACCTTATACGGTCCAATCTGTGCAACCAATCTCTCTCTACCCCTGAATGAGCCAACTCCCCAGAAAATGAAAACAATGATAATAAGGGCAAACATGGCTTTGATCATATAACTCGTTGCGTGTTTCCTCATAAATTTCAGCATTGGTACCTACCAGGATATTTTATTTATTTTTGATTTTGTTCTCTTAAAATAGTATATTAAAAGGCAATTTGCAATCATTTTAAAGCGCAAGGAGTTATCCTGTGTTCGAATCCTTATTCGGTTTTTTTTCAAAAGACCTTGCCATTGACCTTGGCACGGCCAATACCCTTGTTTATGTAAAAGGAAAAGGCATCGTATCAAATGAACCATCCGTGGTGGCTGTCTATAAGGACAATAGAGGTTCAAAAAAGGTTATTGCTGTTGGAGAAGAAGCAAAAAAAATGCTGGGTAAAACACCCGGTAATATTATTGCCATCAGACCTTTAAAAGATGGAGTAATCGCTGATTTTGAAATTACCGAAGCAATGCTCAAATACTTTATTCAAAAAATACATAATAAAAAATCCTATGCTCGACCGAGAATTGTGATTTCCGTACCTTCAGGCATAACGCCTGTAGAAAAAAGGGCAGTAAAGGAATCTGCTGAGTCTGCTGGTGCACGGGAGGTTTATCTTATTGAAGAACCTATGGCTGCAGCCATAGGTGTTGGTCTTCCCATCACAGAGCCAAGTGGCAATATGATTGTAGACATAGGTGGTGGTACAACAGAGGTTGCTGTTATAAGCCTTGCCGGTATCGTTTATTGTAACTCGGTTAGAGTAGCAGGTGACAAAATTGACGAAGCAATCATACAGTACATTAAAAGGAAATACAACCTTCTCATCGGCGAAAGGACCGCAGAGATAATAAAAATTACCATCGGTTCCGCATACCCCAATCCGATTGATGATGAGCTTACCATGGAGGTAAAAGGAAGAGACCTTGTTGGCGGTATTCCAAAAACATTGGAGATTTCATCGAAAGAGATAAGGGAAGCTATATCAGAACCAGTAAATGCCATTATTGAGGCGATAAGAATTGCCCTTGAAAGAACCCCTCCTGAACTTGCATCGGATATTGTTGATAAAGGGATAGTTATAAGCGGTGGTGGAGCTCTCTTAAGAAACCTCGACCTCCTTATAAAGGAAGTAACCAGACTGCCTGTCATTATTGCAGAGAACCCACTGACTGCTGTTGCAGAAGGTACTGGCAAAGCACTTGATGAAGTAGACCTTTTGAAAGAAATCGCAACATACTTTTAGCAACGTGAGGCATTGAAAAATTCTGTTGTTATAATCTTCGCCATATTAATTCTTGTCATCTCTTTTTTTGTTTTCACCAATACTCCTTTCTTTGTAAAAGGATATGCAAAGATCAGAAACAGCATCAGTGAGATTGCCGGTCCTGCATTAACGTTAATCAGTAAGCCTGCATACGCTGTAAAGGGTTTTGTTGCAACATACGCCGATCTACTTGATATAAAAAAAGAGAATGTACTTTTAAAAAAAAAGCTTGAAACCCTTCAATTAGAAAATCAAAAGATTCCTGAATTAGAAAAAGAAAATAAACGGCTAAAAAATATCCTTAAGTTTTCTGAACAGAATCCTGAATCAGTAATTGCCGCAAGGGTGATTGGTGAAGATTTGAAAAATTGGTTTAAATCTATCATTGTCGACAGGGGTAAAGACCACGGGATCAGGGAAAAGATGCCTGCCATCACCCCGATCGGAATAGTTGGACAGGCTGTAGAGGTAAACAAATGGCATTCTAAAGTAATGATTATCAATGATACAAACTCTTCTGTGGATGTTTATGTAGAAGGTAAAAGTACACGGGGAATGCTTGAAGGAACAGGCCAGACTGTACTCAAATTGAAATATGTATTAAAAAATGACGAGATTGAAATTGGAGATAAACTTGTAACTTCAGGGAAAGATGGTATATATCCAAAGGGTCTCCCTGTGGGTATTATCATTACAGTTAATCGAAGTAAGCCTGGAATTTTTGCTGATATAGAAGCAATGCCTTTTAATAATTTTAAACAGCTGGAAGAAGTTATTTTTATAAAAAGATGAAGAGGATAATTTTATATGTCATTATAGGCATATCTTTGCTCACCATTGAATCATCATTTCTTTCTTTTTTATCTGTAGACTTCTTTAAACCTGATTTTGGTATGCCACTCGTAATATACACTGCCTTTTTTCTCGGCCCCCAGATTGG
>DHGO01000155.1 GCA_002402795.1 Deltaproteobacteria bacterium UBA4796 | reverse complement strand
TATAACTTTGACGTCAAATTAGTATCAAACGTTCTCCCGCATATTGCACAACTATCTTTTATATTCCTTGAATTTCAATAAATTGTCAAGGGGAAGCTCGTTTCTGTTATTGATGTTGCTATTGATGCTACACGTTGAATCTTATGTGGAGGATGTCGCCATCTTTTACAATGTAATCCCGTCCTTCTATGCGGAGCATGCCTTTTTCTCTTGCTACATGTTCTGAACCGCACTGGACAAAGTCCTCATAGTTAATTACCTCAGCCTTTATAAAACCCCTCTCCATGTCCGAGTGTATCTTCCCTGCAGCCTTTGCACAGGTTGTATTCTTGGGGATTGTCCATGCCCTCATCTCTTTTCCAACTATGGTATAAAAGGTTATAAGACCGAGCATCTCGTATCCGACCTTTATAACCTCTTCTATGGACATCCTTTTCATCCCGTATAATTCCATGTAGGAGCTTTTCTCATCATCTGACAGGGATGCAAGATCCTGCTCTAACTTGCCGCATATATAAACTATCCTTCTCCCTTTTGACCTTATCAATGCTTCCAATCCATTCATGGGTATATTATTAATATTCTCTTCGTCTATATTGGCTATATAGAAAACAGGTTTCGTTGTAATGAGGTTAAACGAATGGATTACTTCCCTTTCATTCTCATCAAATGTTTCCATTCTTACAAAAGCACCCTTTTCAAGAGTTTCTTTTATCTTAAAAAGCAAATCCCTTTCTATTAAACTTTTATCCTTCGATACCTTTGCAAGCCTCTCAATCTTATCAAGTCTCTCTTCCACTATTTCAAGGTCAGAGATGATAATCTCCGTCTCAACTATCTCCATATCCCTCCCCGGGTCAATATCAGGATATACGTGGGGAATATTCCTGGTACTGAAACATCTTATTACATGAGCAATGGCATCAACATTTCTAATATGGGACAGAAATTTGTTACCGAGGCCTTCGCCTTTGTGGGCATCCTTTATGAGTCCTGCAATATCGATGAATTCAATCGTGGTGGGTGTAATCTTCTCGGGGTTAAGTATACTACCAAGTTTTATCAGTCTCTCATCAGGAACTGGAACAATACCAACATTGGGCTCAATAGTGCAGAAAGGATAAGGTTGTGCAGGTACTGACAAGGTCGTCAGTGCATTAAAAATTGTAGACTTACCGGAATTGGGTAACCCAATAATGCCACAGGAAAAACCCATTGCAACTCCTGCTTAGTGTACTATGAACTACAAACTTCTGTTATACATACTCATTGCCTTCTCTTTACCTTCAAAAAGAAACATGTGGACTGCATCTACTGCTCTGTCCAGTATCTCTGTCAGTCCTTCTAATTCTTCTTCCTTAAATTTCGAAAGCACGTAGTCTTCCGGCAGCATTGATTTATCCCTTCCAATCCCGATTTTCATTCTGTAAAAAAGTCTGGATTGAAGGTTTTCTATAATTGATCTTACCCCCTTATGACCGCCATCCCTTCCATCCCACTTTATTCTCATCTTTCCAAATTCCATATCAATATCATCGTGAACAATAACAACATTCTCAAGAGGTATTGCCATCTCCTTTATAAGGGCTGAGACGTAACTACCTGACAGGTTCATAAAGGTATCTGGCTTTGCAAGGATAACATCATTATAGAAGCCTACCCTGCAATTACATAACCTCTTTCGAAGGGAAATATTGAATCTTTTAGAAAAACGGTCGATTACAAGAAAACCTATATTATGGCGGGTGTCCTTATATTTTGAACCTTTATTCCCAAGACCGCAGAGTAAAAACAAAAAATTCTTTACTCCTCCTTTTTCTCTGCCTTTTCAGCCTTTTCAGCTTTTTCCGCCTTCTCTGCCTTCTCCGGTTTTTCTATTCTTTCAACCTCAACTTCTTCTTCAACAGGTGGTTTGGCAACCTCTTCTACTGCAGGAGGTGTAACGGTAACAATTGCTACATCTGCACTCTCAAGTAATTTCACGCCTGGCATTGTAATCTGCTGTACATGGAACGAATCCCCGATCTCAAGGTCTGTAATATCGATGTCAATCTTTTCAGGTATCTGTGTGGGCAGACATTCCACCCTGATTGTTCGCAAGTGCTGTTCAATGATACCGCCATCAACAACACCCTTAGGTTTGCCAACGAGGTGTATTGGTATTTCCACCTCGATGGTCCTTTCCATAGAAACCTGTAAAAAATCTATGTGAAGAATCCTATCATTTAAGTATCCTGTCTGAATCTCCTTTATCATTACAGGCCTTGACTCTGCACCCTCATCTGAAGAGATTTCCATTTTCATTATGATATTTCGCCTTAAATGTTTTCCTAATTTGTCCCAGTCTTTCTGGTAAATGGTTATAGGAACTGGCTTTATATCTCTACCATATAATACCGCTGGTATCTTGCCATCCCTTCTGAGTCTTTTTGCAATACTTTTGCCCTGTCCCTTTCTTATTTCCGCCTTAATATGTATTTCTTGCATTTGTTTCCTCCTGATTTCTATACAAACAGTGAGCTAACTGATTCATCCCTGTATATTCTTTTAATGGCTTCACCTAAAATCGGTGAAACATCGAGCACTTTGATTTTCTTTACCTTCTCTGCATCTTCTGCAGGAGGAATGGTATTTGTGACAATAAGATCTTTTATCTGTGAATCTTTTATCTTCTCTATAGCTTTACCAGAAAGGACAGCATGGGTACAGCAGGCATACACATCCTTTGCACCATTTTTGATTATCGCTTCTGCTGCCTGTACTATTGTTCCACCTGTATCAATCATATCATCAAGGATTATTACTACTTTTCCTTTTACATTACCGATAATATTCATTACTTTTGATACATTTGCTTCCTCTCTCCTCTTATCAATTATTGCAAGGGATGCATTGAGCCTCTTGCCAAAAGCCCTTGCTCTTTCAACGCCTCCTGCATCAGGCGATACAATGACAAGGTCACCCTTTATGTTACGCAGATATTCTAAATGAACAGGCAGAGCAAAAAGATGGTCTACAGGTATGTCGAAAAAACCCTGAATCTGTCCGGCATGTAAATCCATTGCAAGAATCCTTGATGCGCCAGCAACAGTTATAAGATTTGCAACAAGTTTTGCTGTTATAGAAGTACGGGGAACTACCTTTCTATCCTGACGTGCATACCCGTAGTAGGGAATAACGACAGTAATGCGGGCAGCTGATGCACGCCTCAGGGCATCTACCATAACCAGTAATTCCATAAGATTATGGTCAACAGGTGGACAGGTTGACTGAACAACAAAGGTATCCATTCCTCTAACGCTCTCATGGATTTCTACATGAACCTCACCGTCACTGAAATGTCCTACCATTGCCTTTCCCGGTTCTGTGTTCAAATATTTGCATATCTTCCCAGCAAGAGAAATATTTGAGTTACCTGAAAAAATTCTTAACTTATCCACCTATATCCCCCTGAATAATCTCTGGGGTGGGAGGATTCGAACCTCCGAATGCAGGCTCCAAAGGCCTGTGTCTTACCGCTTGACGACACCCCAAAATAATGTGGTATTACTTTTGTGTCTTACTTATTTCTTTTTCATATGCCTCTAATACACTTGATTCTATTTTCTGCCGTGTTTCGTTATTTAAAGGATGAACCATATCCCTGTATGAACCATCTCTCATCTTTTTGCTTGGCATTGCGACAAAAAGTTTATTTTCTCCATGAATAACCTTTAAGTCTCTCACGATAAAACAATCATCAAATACAATCGATGCATAAGCTTTCACCTTCTTTTCATTAACAGAAAATATCTTGACGTCTGTAATATTCATATTCATGCCTCCTATAGACTGTGTACTACAAAAGCCTTTCCCATATTCTGCAATGCTGATAAAGCATCACAGGCATGTTCATTACTCTTAAAAAGACCAAATACCGAGGAACCGCTTCCTGTCATCAATGCGCCAAGGGCGCCAGCTTCAATTAACCGCTCTTTAATTCTCCCAATTTGTGGACATATTGATATGCCGACCTTTTCAAGATCATTCTCCAGGATGTCCGCAACGTCATGGATGTTATTAAAATTTTTACTATATTTAATATCATTTTCCTCTTTTGTCAACACGATTTTAAACTGTTCGTACACTATTTTTGATTTCAACTTAAATTCAGGATAGACAATGACATACCACATTGGTGGTAACTGAATTGGTAAAACCTTCTCCCCGATACCCTCAATCACACATGATTTACCATAAAGAAACAAAGGAACATCGGCACCTACGAGTCTTGCGAGATTAAGAAGATCGCTGTTATCAACAGTTAGTTTCCAGATTTTTATAAGCTCTTTCATAACAGTTGCAGCGTTACTACTCGGACCACCAAGCCCGCTACCTATTGGTATATTCTTTTCAACAAAAACTCTTACCCCTCTTTCAACGTTGTAGCGTTCTTTCATAAGTGCAATTGCTCTGTATATGGTATTATTCATACCCGCTGGCAGAATGCCTTTACTGTCTTCCACCACAATATCCCGATTTTTGATGTCCTCCATGTAGATTACATCAAAGAGAGATACTATATCCACTATGCTCACGATGTTATGAAAACCATCAGGCCTCTCGGAAAGAACCTTTAAAAAAAGATTAATCTTTGCTGGTGAATGACACTGATACTCCATCAGGATATAGACCTTCTTCCTTTATGGGTGTCTCATTAACTTTACGCCATATTTAGATGTATAAATCAGGGGAAGGCTTAAGACTGTGATAGCCATTTTTACAATATACTGACCTATAATCAAAGGTGCAACCGGCATAACACCATAAAAGGCAAGAAGGATGAAAACACAACTATCGACAAATGTTGAGATTCCATTGCTCACCAGTACTCTCGACCATTTCCGTTTTTTCATAAAAATTTTCCAGATATGGTAAACCTCCACATCAACAAGAGAACTGAGAAGGTATGCTGTTAGACTTGCAAAAACAATACGGGGTGTGGAACCAAAAACCGTTGCATATGCCTGTTCATCTTTAAAAAAGGATGGAGCAGGCATATTGATAACAAAATAGGAATAAACCACAAGAAGAATATTGGCAAGGAAAGCCCCGTAGATAACCTTTCGGGAATCATCCTTTCCGTATATTTCATGTATGATATCTATAAGGGTAAATGTTAGTGTGTAAATAAAGACCGCTGAAGGAACAACAATACCAAAAAATTGAACCGGTCTTCCCGCAGTGATATTCGCAATGATTTCACAGGCCACATAGAGGCCAACAACAACGAGACCCATCAATTCTTTCCTTCTATATAAAATCTGTCGATACCGAAATCAGGGTTGGCAACAATATTTACTTTGGTTTGAAAGGTTCTCTCTATGTACTCAAGGGAACTCTTTTCTTCTTCGTACAGAACGCTTGCAACTTCTGGTGAGAGATAAATGTTTGCCTTCTTTCCTGTTTCTTTTCTGCAGAAGCTTCTGAGTTCACGCAAAACTTCATAGCAAACCGTATATTGTGACTTCACGTATCCAGACCCATCACACATTGGGCAAACTTCAGTGAGCATATTGACAATATTATGACGTGTCCTCTTTCTCGTAATCTGGATAACACCTATTTCGCTCATAGGGTATGCAAATGTCTTTATTCTATCCTTTTTCAGGGCATCAACGAGTGCCTGAAAAACAATCTCCCGGGACTCCTTCCTTTCCATATCAATAAAATCCACAACAATAATACCACCAATGTTTCTCAGGCGTATCTGATAGGCTATTTCTTTAATGGCTTCAAGATTCGTCCTTAAGATTGTGTCTTCAAGATCCTTTCTTCCAAGATACCTGCCTGTATTAACATCGATAACAGTCAGTGCTTCAGTATTGTCTATCACAATATATCCACCGGACTTCAACCATATCTTTTTCTGGAAAAGTTTGGAAATCTCAATCTCGATACCGAATACCTCGAAGATGGGATCCTTTTCATCAAAATAAATAACCTCACAGCTTTCTTCAGGCAAATAGTCTTTTAAAAAATCCTCGATTCTTTTGAAGACTGCCATATCGTCCACAACTATCCTCTTCAAATTATGTGAATGAAGGTCTCTGATGACTCTGAAAATAATGCCAAGGTCCTGGTGGAGTATGGAAGGTGCACCTACAACCTTTGCCTTTTCCTGAATGCTTTCCCAGATTCTCTTCAGAAAAACAAAATCGCTCAATAAATCATCCTTTGTTTTTCCTTCAGATGCTGTCCGCGCAATTAGACCATAACCTTTCGGACATATTTCCCTGAGCAGGGATGCAAGCCTTTTCCGTTCATCCTCCTGCTCAATCCTCCGTGAAACGCCTATATGTTCTGTCCCCGGCATAAGGACAAGAAATCTTCCAGGCAGTGTTATCTTTGATGTAACCCTGGTTCCTTTTTGTCCTATAGGTTCACGGGATACCTGTACAATAAGTTCCTGCCCCTCTTCCAGCATCCCTTCTATCCTTTCATTCACCTCAATGTGAAATCCAGAGTTCTCAAATTCCTCATACATCATCTCATCGATAATAATGTCACCCACATAGAGAAAGGATGACTTTTCAAGACCAATATCTACAAAAGCCGCATCCATTCCTGGAACAATGCGGACCACCTTCCCTTTAAAAATATTTCCCACCATACTGTTATCATTCTTTCTCTCGGTAAAAAATTCTACAAGAAGCCCATTTTCTATAAAGGCTATTCTCGTTTCACTGAATGTTACGTTAATAATCAACTCTGATGCCATGGATTCGTCTATCCTCCATTTTTATAATTCTTGTAAATATACCTTTGGTGAGTAGCCCTTTTACACCCCTGCCTTTCCATATATAAAAATATCTTCCCTTCTTATTCTGCATCCTCCAGAGTAACATATCAACTTCCTTCTCGGCTATCAAAATATACGAGTATTCCCTTACCATGTTTGGAATGCTTCCCTTGATAAACTCAATAATCTTTATTCCTTTCGGTAATATTCTGTTTATTTCCTTGACCATTTTATCATATACCAGAACACCCATGTCTGTCTCTATCTCTATCAATTCACAGGTACTCTCTATTCCCACAGGTAATGCTTCTGAAAGAGATATTTTTGGCATGGGATGGTATTTTCCATGCATTCTTATAGAAATACCAGCAGACCTCATGGCTCGTAACAGTAAGTTTATTGTCTCCAGATGACCGATGTAACGTGCATCACCATATTTACCATATCGGAAAGTGTATCTGAAACCCTGGTTCGATTTTTGAGCCTCGCTTTCAGAAGCAGAAGGTTTCAATTCAATGCGTTCTATATTCACTGCCTTATGCTCCATCATGGCATCACAGTTCAACCCGCACATGGCACAGCCTGAATAACAATCCATTGTGAGTTGCCTATTCTGCGCCCTGCGCAATTCATCCATTAAAAAACCTTTACTCACTCCTGTGTCTATGAAATCCCACGGTAACTTCTCATCCAGTTCTCTTCCCCTCAGATATTCCTTTTTTTGTATTCCCATTGTATTGAACCATTCGTTATAGAGTTCAGAATTGAAAAATTCCCTCCACGCCTCGAGCTTTGCTCCTCTTCGGACTAAAAATTCAAAAAGGTCTGACAGTCTTTCATCGCCTCTCGATACAATTGCTTCTGCAATACTTGTCTCTATATCCCTGTATTTTACCCGTACCCGTTTTCCTTTCAATATCCTTTTAACCATGAATATCTTTTCTCTGAGAATAGATTCATCCTCCATTGGTAGCCACTGAAAAGGTGTATGTGGTTTTGGTACGAAAGGAGATAACGAAAGAATAATGTCAATGCCTTCTTTTTCGAAAGGGAGCGCAAACTCTCTCAGATTCTTAAAATCATCATCTTCTTCCCATGGGAAACCCACCATGTAATAGAGTTTAATCCTTCTCCAGCCCAATTTTCTGAGAAAAGAAAGATTGCGCACAAGACCATCTATTTCAATCTGTTTGTTTATTCTTATTCTTATCTCCGGAGATATGGCTTCAAGAGCAAATGTCAATCCTGTCCTTGCAATATTACCGAGAATGCCAATCTCATCTTCATTCAAACTACCTATTTTCAAAGAAGGGAGCGAGACCGAAGTACCTTTATACGTATCCCTGATATATGAAATCAAGCCATGCAGGTTACTGTAATCACCAGAGCTCAAGGACAGAAGGGAAATTTCTTCAAAGCCTGTGTTTCGCATACCCTTATCAATGAGTTCTTTTACCTTTGAAAAAGACCTCTCCCTGTAGGGCCTGTATATAAAACCTGCAAGACAGAATCTGCATCCATTGCCACATCCTCGTGATATTTCTATATTAAGTCTGTTGTGGATACTACCAACAACAGGTATGGGAGGATGCACAGGATGGTAAGAGGTATCGAGGTCCTCAACAAACAATCTACGAACACGGTCTTTGTCAAGAAGGGGTGCATATACCCCGTCAATTGCATCAAGAGCCTTAAGGCGGGTGATTCTGTCTTCACCTTTTAACGCCTTCATCATTTTTAGAATGCTCACCAGGGCATTCTCTCCTTCTCCAACAACGATAAGGTCAAAAAACTTTTCATAAGGCTTAGGATTCAGCATGAGAGGTCCACCGCCTATAATGATTGGATGCCTATCCCTGTTTTGCGAAAGGAGGGGGATACCGCTCAACTCAAGCATATTGAGTATATTGGTAACATTCAACTCATAGGAAAGTGAAAAACCAATAATGTCCACCACTGATAGGGGTGTATGGGATTCAAGGGTTGTAAGGGGGATGTTATTTTTCCTCAAATATACCTCCATATCATGCCATGGAGCAAAACACCTCTCACACCATACGCCATCTATTGTATTGGCAAGCTCATAGAGAAGAAAATATCCGTAATAAGACATTCCCACTTCATATACATCAGGATAACAAAGGGCAAAACGTACCTGTGTGTTCAGGGAATCCTTGAGGGTTCTATTTGTTTCAATACCAATATATCTTGCAGGTTTTGTAATATGGTAAGGTATGGTAAACATATATTCTAGGGGTAATCATCCTATCCGGGTGTGCCGTTTATATCCTTTTCACTTCTTACCCTTTATTATAATCTTTCATAATCCGTTCAAGATCGCCTGTTATCGTCTGCTGTATTTCTTCCAGTAATTCTTTGCTTTCAGCCTCAAATCGCAGGACAAGAACAGGCTGGGTATTCGATGGGCGCACAAGCCCCCATCCTTTATCAAGAACTACCCTTACCCCATCTATATCAATCACCTTGAACCTGCTTCTATAAAATTCTGTTAATCTTTTTACTACATCAAACTTGATAGAATCATTACAATCGATTCTTATTTCCGGCGTTGCATACATCCTGGGAATATCTTTCAGATATTCTGAAAGAGGCTTTGCGTCTTTGCTCATAATCTCTAAAAGACGCAAAGTAGCATAGATTGCATCATCATATCCAAAAAATTTATCTGCAAAGAAAATGTGTCCGCTCATCTCACCGCCAAGAACCGCTCCTACTTCTCTCATCTTCTGTTTTATCAAAGAATGGCCTGCCTTCCACATAATAGGTTTTCCGCCATGTTTCTCCACATCCTCGAAAAGGTTCTTTGAACATTTCACCTCAGACACAAAATAGGCGCCCTGATGGTCTTTTAAAATATCTCTTGCAAAAATAATCATAAGGTAATCGCCCCATATGATATTACCTTCATTGTCAATAACGCCAATCCTGTCCCCATCACCATCATAACCGATACCCGCATCTGCCTTTGTTTCGAGTACAGTCTTCCTTAATGTTTCTAAATTCTTTTCTATGGTTGGGTCAGGATGATGATTTGGAAAACGTCCATCCATTTCACAAAAAAGTTCAATAACCTCCTGACCCATTTCCTTAAGGATAGGATATGCAACAACGCCAGCCGTACCATTTCCTGCATCAATAACAACCTTAAATTTCTTCTGAATCCTTATGTTGCCTCTCAAAAAATTATAATAGTCTTTTACAATATCTCCGTGTTCCTTATAAACGCCCTCTCCACGGACAAATCGAGCCTCTTCTATAATTTCACGGATATATTGAATCTCCTGTCCGAAGATTGTTGCTTTCCCGTTTGCTATTTTAAAACCATTTTGATCTGCAGGGTTGTGGCTTCCTGTAATCATAATCCCACCTTCAACATCCAGGTTAAAAAGCGAGAAATAGAATAAGCCCGTTGGTACTATACCAAGATCGATCACTTCCAGCCCTCCCTCGGTCATCCCTTTTACAATGAGGTCTCTCAGGTGCCCGGAGCTTAATCTGCAATCTCTACCGATGGATGCAACCCTCTTCTTCCTTTCAAACATATAGGTGGCAAATGCTCTCCCAATATTCAGAACCACATCGTCTGTTAAATCTCTATCCACTGTACCCCGTATATCATATTCTCTGAATATTTCCCTGTTCATCCATACCTCCCCATTATACATCGATAAATGCTACGCCCATAATGGCAGCATTATCTCCATACCGCGCCCTTTCTACGCGCACGTCTTTCAGTGATGCCTTCATTGCTCTTTTCTTCATAACAGCACATGCGTCTTCAATCAGTTGCTTTGAACCATTTATAACGCCACCACCCATAACAATAATCTCGGGATTGAAAAGGTTCACAAGACTCGCCAGACCAGCACCCATATACTCAATTGTCTCTCCCCATATGCTCTTACATAGAGTGTCTCCCAGAAGGTATGCCTCTTCTATATGCCCTGTATGTAGTTTATCAACATTGCCCTCAACGAGATCCCATATTTTTCCTCTGTATCCCTCATATATACTCTTCCTCACTCTATCCACAATATACGAACCACCGCAATATGCCTCAAAACAACCTGAGTTTCCACAATTACATCTGTAACCATGAGGGTTGACTATCATGTGTCCTATCTCACCACCCACGTTAGAAAAACCTCGATATATCCTGCCATCTATGATAATTCCACCACCAATACCTGTTCCAACAAATACTCCGATTACATTCCTGGAACGCTCTTTCAAACCAAACTTCCATTCCCCAAATGTAGCAGCATTAACATCATTCTCTATAACAACCTCTGCATCAAAAATCTTTTCCATATCCTTTTTCAATGGGGCATTGTGCCACCCTAAATTGGGTGAGAAGATGATGGTACCTGAATTTTTATCTATTTGACCTGCTGCGGCAATTCCTATCCGTTTTATTTCATTCCTTGATACACCACTTTCTCGTAATATAGTATTAATCAGTTCAATTGCTCTTTCTCTCACCCTTCTATACCCTTCTTTTCCGCCTGTAGGTAGTCTATGGGTAATCTCCACCTTACCTTTCCTTTCTACAATTCCACCTATAATCTTTGTTCCACCTATATCTATACCTATGCGCATATCTTTCTCCCCACCATTCAAGGATTTTCCCTTCCCTTATCCTTCAGCATCTCTTTGAGCATCTGGGCGTTCTTTACAGCCTTTCCCTGATGACAATTATTAAAAAAGACAAAGGTGCATGATGCACTCCCGGCTATATGTGTAATTGATGGTATGAAGGACTTTAGCTCCTCCTCTGTATAGAGATAATCATAACGTATATTTACAGGCTCTCCAAACCATGCCTTATTACGGCCATGGAATCTGAAATAACCAATCTCAGATGTCAGGACAGGAGAAAAAGGTACAAGCCCTTTAAGTTTTGGTTCATCCACGATGCACCATCCCCATGAAAGTCCCTTCAGCATATCGATATACTGCTTCTGGAACCACCTGACATTCCTGAATTCGGCGATGATATTATTATCATGAAAATTTTTTCTCAATGTTTTTAGATAATCGATGGTTTTTTTCTCAGGGAGAAAGGTATAAGGAAATTGAAAAAGAAGGGCCTTTAAATTTTCACCCAGCGGGGCAATACCATCTTTAAAGCGTTTGCATTGGTCTTCAAGAGAATCCTCCCGTTCATGGGTTAAACCTTTGTATGCTTTCACTGTAAAATAAAAATTACGAGAAGTCTTTCTCATAAAGGACGCCATTGTCTTCTGTGTCGGCATTGCATAATAGGTATAATTTACTTCAAGGGCTTCAAAACCTAAGACTTTTTCATAGTATGTAAGCATGGCATCCTTTTTTATATTATGGGGATATACCTCCCCTATCCAGTCATCGAAAGAAAATCCACTTGTTCCAATATATATGTTACCCATACGTTTTAATTTGACTTCTATACCTATGCTACATAATATATGTGAAGGTATAAAATCTCAAGGCAAAAAGGAGTTGTGATGGAGAAACAATACTTGTTAGATGAAATAACCTTAAAAAACACCTGGCGTCTTTTTCATATAATGGCTGAATTTGTTGAAGGTTTTGAGACTCTTTCAGATGTTCATCCTGCTGTAAGTTTTTTTGGAAGTTCCAGGTGCAAAGAAGGGGATCTCTTATATACACGAACATATAATCTTGCAAAACTACTTGCAAGAAACGGCTTCAATATCATAACAGGCGGTGGTGGTGGTGTAATGGAGGCGGCAAACAGAGGGGCTAAGGAAGAAGGCGTAAAATCAGTGGGCATAAACATTGAGCTTCCCCTTGAACAGATTCCGAATCCTTACTCGAATGTGCGACTTCATTACCGATATTTTTTTGTACGAAAGGTAATGTTTGTAAAATATGCGGTTGCCTATATCGTAATGCCAGGTGGTTTCGGAACGCTGGATGAGTGTTTCGAAGCAATCACCCTTATTCAAACTAAAAAGATTAAACCCTTTCCTCTAATCCTTGTAGACTCCTCATACTGGAACAGCGTTATTGAATGGATTAAGGGAACGTTGCTTAAAAATAATATGATATCAAAAGAAGATCTGGATATCTTCAGGGTGTTTGACGAACCCGAAGAGATTGTTCAATATATAAAGAGATTTGTTATCCTCTGATGCCTGTGGCTCAAGCCTCATCGAGCTTTCGAGCAAAGACAAGATAACCGGTATGGGCAACCATTCTATCTTCCGGTCTTATCCGTTCTGAAATTGTTTTATATTTCCTCGCCAGGATTTCAAGCACCTCAATATCGCCAAAACCGCTGAGAGACTTCAAGCTTTCAGCAATCTGGTTGGTGGTAGGAACAATTATCCCGAGAATGCCACTCCACTTCAGATGGCGTCTTACTGTTCCAACGCATAGCCATGGTTCCCGTACATCTATGAAGACGGCGTCCACTTCATCGCCATTATATTCCGTTCCATCACCATGATAGAGTTGTACATTTTTCCACTGGAGAAAACGTTCGATATTCTTTTTTGCATTATTATAGTGCCTCTCTTCCTTTTCAAAAGAAATAACAAGCCCCTCAGGTCCTGTTGCCCTTGAAAATAGCAATGTAAGTGCTCCGCTACCTGCACCAATCTCCATGACCCGTGAACCATTCTTCAAATTGAGTTTGAAACAGATGTATGCGCTATCCTTTGGATATACAATCTGGGTCTCCCTTCTTACACCATACATAATTAAATCTTCCATGGTAGGCTCATACACCTCATAGTAGCCTATCTTTACACCCCATGGTTTTCCTATGAGTTCGTCAAATTCCAATATGCCTCCCCTGCCATGGAATGCCTTCCCGGGGTCAACTCTTTTCAGGTATCTCTTATCCTTATAGATTATTAGAATAAGATCATTCGGTGAGATTGTTCTCATATCCTTTCTATATTTACTGGAGTTTATATTCTATGGGGATAATTACAACAAGCTTATAGGGTATCTTCTGAGAAAAAACCGTCTTTTCAATAGCCTCTTTTGCACTTCCATCGAGTACCGGGTAACCAGAGCTATTGATGATTTTTATGTTCCGGGTCTTACCATCCTCTAAAACAAAGGACAGGAGAACCTTTCCCTCCCAACCCATTATTCGAGCCTTTTCAGGGTAGTGAATATTCTTTAAAATGGTTTCCCTTATAAAATAAAATCTTCTATCCCCCGTTTCATATCTGGCATAATTTAAAATTCTTCCTCCTCCGCTACCCCCTCCTGCTTCTTCATTCCCTGAAGCATCGTTGCCTGAAATTTCATGACCATAACCTGTATGAGCTAACTCTCCATGTATAACTACTTCACCCTGCGGATCAGAACCTGCTTTCTTCTCTATACCTTCTTTATTCTGTTGCGAATATTGAAAGGGCTCAGCACTCTTTATCTGATTTCCAACATTAACGCTACCTGTCTTTCCAATCCTTAAATCTTCTTTGCCACTTCCCTTCCTTCCATTTATACTATCACCGTCTTTGCCATAGGATGACTCTCCCTTCAAAAGGGTGAAATCCATAAGCACAGTCCTGGTATTGGAAGGGGTATTATTAAAAAAATAAAATATTATCAATATAATACAGGTATGGAGTACGATTGAAAATCCTGTTCCAATATATGTTTCCTTCATCTTGTTAACTCTTCAGTCTGTAAACTTACCTTCCTGAAACCCATATTTTTTATCATATCAAGAACCTCAACAAAATCCTGTAACGGTATGTTTCTATCCGCCCTTATCAAAAAAGGTATATCTCGAGATGTGTTGTGGAGCTTCTTTCGAAGATCAGGAAGGGTAATTTCTTTTCCATGGTAATAGAGCAATCCTCTTCTGTCAATCTCTACGAGTTCTGTTCTCATAACATTTTCATGTTTACCCGTAACTTTTGGCAGTTCCACCGGTATAATGCCTGTTGCGATGAATGTGCCTGTCATCAAGACAATGGTAAGTAAAACAAGCATAACATCAATAAAAGGAATCATGTTGATATAATCAAATTCTTTCTCTTCCATATTCCTTATCCCACTCAAGGAGTACAACTCTGACTTTTCTCACAAGATAGTTATAGAAGACCACAGATGGTATGGCAACAAATAAACCAATTGCTGTTGCTTTTAACGCAAGGGCAAGACCAACCATTATCTTTGCACCATCCACATAACCATCAACCCCTATTGTGTAAAAGGTTAGCATGATGCCCAATACAGTACCAAGAAGGCCAATATACGGGGCATTACTACCAATGGTTGCAATAATAGACAATCTCCGGGTTGCATGAATCTCAAGGGTATGTCGATCTTCTCTGTAGTCAGCAATATTTATTTTTCTAATAAATAAGAGCCGTTCTATAAAGATTGCGAGTGAAATAACAGAAAGTATAACAAGAACTCCGATGATACCATAATCTACAAGTTCCTTAAGCCAGTTCACGTCTTAAATGTATTATAAATATAGAACATTGTCAAAACGCCCACTAACTCTTTACATCCCATAAACACTTGACTTATACTGCCTTTAGAGTAAATATGTACTGATGGAAAATGATAATTCCATTAATAGACTCTTTTTACATCTCCCAGATTTTATAAAAAACCATAACATTATCCTTAAAGAATACCATAGCGATGAAAATGCATTATTGAGTGAAACAATCGGTAAGGTAACAAAAATACGAAAACCCTTACAGAGAATCCATAAAAAATCAGTCAGGAAAATACATTTCTTTCATGCAGGTAATACAAATCACCAATTCAAAATGGTTCTTGACGAGGATAATATCAATACAACGAATCTACCGGAATATATGGAAGGATATGCTGACGGTCTTCATCCTCTCATTATGGAAAAATTGAGGTCAGGAGAATATTCTGTTCAGAAAACACTCGATCTCCATGGCTGTCCTGTGGACGAGGCAGATAAAAAGTTTCAGTATTTTATTAAAGAAGCCTTAAGGGCTGGATTATATTGCGTAAAGGTTATACATGGCAGGGGATTAAAATCGAAAAAGGGACCTGTAATAAAAGAAAGGCTTAAAGAATGGATTATAAGGGCTATGCACAGAAAATGGATTATTGCCTTCTCGAGTGCAACAATGCCTGATGGAGGGCCTGGTGCGACATATATAATTCTTAAAAAGAAACCATTGAAGAAAAATATACATATTATGGGATAATTCATTTTCAGGCTTCTAAAAAATAACTTTAAAATATCCTATCTATCTGATATAAAAAACATAATGTTTTTGAGTTGTTTACACTTGTTCAATTCATAGCATTCTGCACATCGGAGGGCATCATGAATACAATAGGAATTATTGGCATGGGGAATATGGGGGAAGCTATTTTAAGAATGCTTCTGCAAAATAAAATTAAAAAGGAGAATATCTTTTGTTCTGAAATAAAACTTCAGAGGATACGCCACATAGAAAAAGTATATAAGGTTAAGTGTTTCAGGCGTCCCCATGAAATGGTAAAACAGTGCGAGTGGATCATCCTTGCTGTCAAACCTCAGGATTCACGGGATCTCCTTCATCAAATTGCCCCTTTTCTAAATGAAAAGAAAATCATCATTTCAATAATGGCAGGAGTAACAATAACCAATATTCTTTCTGTTGTCGAAAAGCCTGTAAAAATAGTCAGGGTTATGCCTAATATCTGCATTAAAGTTGGCGAAGGTGCCATTGCAATCACAGCAAATAGTCTGATAAAGACATATGAATTTACAAAAATTAAAAAAATGTTTCACAAACTTGGTGAAGTAATAGAGATAGGCGAAGAGCTTATGAATGCAGCAACAGCCCTCAATGGCAGTGGCCCAGCCTTTTTCTTATCCTTTCTCGAGGCATTAATTGACGCGGGTGTAAAAATGGGATTTACACGAGAAAAGTCATATAAATTTTCAATTCAACTGGTAAGGGGTACATTAAAAATGTTACAGGAAGAAGGATTACACCCCACCCTGATGAAGGAGATGATCGCTTCTCCTGGTGGCACAACAATATCCGGCCTTGTATCCCTCGAAGAAGATGCGTTTAAGGGAATGGTCATAAAAGCGGTAGAAAAAGCATATAAAAGGGCGAAAGAACTTTCTTTATAATGTACGACGAATTTGCAAGTAAACGACAGCAGATGGTCGATACCCAGATTATCCCACGGGGTATAAAAGATGAAAAAGTTATTAATGCCATGAGAAAGATACCAAGACATCTGTTCCTTGATGAAGCGCTATGGCCACAGGCTTATGAAGATTATCCACTTCCCATAGGAGAAAAACAAACCATATCACAACCCTATATTGTAGCACTTATGACAGAGTTGCTTCACCTGACAGGCAAAGAGAAGGTGCTGGAAATCGGAACGGGCTCAGGTTATCAGACAGCCATTCTTGCAGATATTGTAGAACAGGTATATTCGATAGAGAGGATTGCGGTTATAGCGAAACGGGCAAGGAAAGTACTTGATGACCTTAAATATACCAATGTGGTTATTACCGTTGGTGATGGAACACTGGGCTGGCAAGAACATGCCCCCTTCGATGGAATTATCGTAACCGCTGCTGCACCACGTCCACCAGAGCCCCTCCTCGAACAACTGAATATAGGTTCCAGACTGGTAATACCTATCGGAGACGAGCAGTTACAGGATCTCATTGTCTTCATTAAAGAAGGTGATAAGACCTATAAAGAGGAAAATTATGGAGGTTGCAGGTTTGTAAAACTCGTTGGAGAATACGGTTGGAAAGAATAAAGACAAACCGTTTGAAAACAGATATCCCGGGAAAACAAATTGAAGGTTGAATCCCAATCCTCCGCACGGTCTATAACCGATATCATTCAGAAAGGCTCTGTCATCACATTGATAACCCTTGTGAGCAGACCCCTCGGGTATGTAAGAGAAGCGATTCAGGCATATCTTTTTGGAGCAACATTACTGGTTGATGCCTTTATTGTGGCTTTTAATTTTCCTGAATTGATACAGAC
>DHGO01000120.1 GCA_002402795.1 Deltaproteobacteria bacterium UBA4796 | reverse complement strand
ATACTTAACGCGAGGCAGAATTTTCCCTGCGGTTCCTTCCGGGGGATTTTCATCTATTGGTGTTAAGGAGATTCGCCCGCAGGTCTCTGTTGTCCCATACCCTTGAGATATAGGCGCATATTTTTTCTTTCTCCACTTTCGTTCCACCTCTAAGGGCAGCATGTCACCGGCGCAGAAACAATACTCAAGTGAGCTTAAATCGTAATAGTCCACTCGATCGTGTTCCAATATCATACGATACAAAGAAGGGACCCCCGTGAAAGATTTCACCTTGAACCTTTCAATGTGATTGAGGATACCATCAATGTTAACTCTTGGGATTAGCACTACGGTATCGCCATACAGCAAATCATTCAATCCTGCTACCTGTCCGATAATATGGAATAAAGGGGATGTCTGAATTAATATATCGTCCCCTAAGGGGATTTTTGGCACGCTCATAAGCCTTTGATCTACCCCGCTCTCTAAAAAGCAAAGGTTAGAGTAAGACACGCCCTTCGGGAGACCTGTGGTACCACCCGTATAAAGCATATTGCATATATCTTCGCCTCGCACATCGTGAGGGGGCAATGTCGAAGGAGCAGGACCTTTCTTAGATAGCTCACCAAAGGAGAAAATGCCGGCCTTCCTGTCCAGCCGATATTTCCCTGAAGGAACTCTACTAAAGCTATTGCCAAGAATCCGTTTCCACCACGGGAGAACCTCTATATAAGTAGTTACCACCACCCTTTTCAAACATGTTTTGGGAAGCACCTCCTCTACATACCCAAAGTTAGTATCCATGCAAAAGATTGTCTCTGAGCCACTATCGTTGCTTATATATTCGATATCGGCAGCTGTATAAATAGGTGAGATAGCAATAGGTATACAGCCAAGCCTTTGCAAGGCATACCAGACAATAACAAACTGTGGGATGTTCGGATAATATAAAATAGCTCTGTCCCCTTTCCTCAAGCCTAATCTGGATAACGAAGCAGCAAGCCTCTCAATCATCTCCTTCAACTCAGAAAAAGTACATGATTCCCCCAGATAAATCAGGGCTTTTTTATCAGGGTGTTTTTCAACTGCCTCTTCAAACTTTTTCCATACTGTTTCTTGTGTTAGTTGCGGAAGTTCCATTTCAACTCCATATTTTACGTACCAAAATAAGCCGCCTTTACTTCCGGGTTTTCCAATAGCTCACGCCCTGTGCCGGAGAGTATAATTATGCCATTTTCCATCACATATCCACGATCAATCACCGGGAGTAGCGGACGAGCAAATTGCTCGGTTAATAGAATGGTGACCCCTTTTTGCCGAATCTCCCGTATCGTTCTTACCAAATCAGCCTGTATAGCAGGACTCAACCCGAGCAGCGGCTCGTCTATTAGAAGCAGCCGAGGTTTCACCATTAAAGCCATCCCAATGGCAAGCATTTGCTGCTCACCCCCACTCAGAAATCCAGCCCGTCTACGCTTAAGTTCCTTTAAAGCGGGAAAGAGCTTATAAACGTCCTTGATCCCTTCTCTTACTTCATGTCCGTTACGTAGGTAACCTGCTATCTTTAGATTTTCTTCGACGCTGCTCTCTCGAAAAATGGGGTGTCTTTCCCGACTCAAGCCGATCCCTTTTCTCACTCTATAACTGGGGGGCTTATCAATAAAATTTTCTCCCCCATAGTCTATTTCACCAAGAACAGTAACTCGCTCTCCACCCCTCCTCGCCTCCTTAATCTTAATATCAATGATCAAGCCGGAGATAGAATTCATCAGTGTGGTCTTTCCTGCACTATTAGAACCAAAAACCCCTACAATTTCCCCTTCATTTACCTCCAAACTAACATCATTTAAAGCTAAAGCATTCTCAAAGAAAACCATCAGGTGCTTGACTTCTAATATGGGCCCAACTTCCGCACTCATGCCAACTCAACCTCCACTCCTATATACGCTTTCTTAACCTCGTTACTCTCACTTATTTCCTTTGGTGTTCCCTCTGCGATCTTCCGGCCAAAATTCAATACAAGCACTCGGTCAGCTACTCTAAAAAGCTCCCTCAATCTATGCTCGATCATTATTACAGTTTTTCCTCCTTGCTTCATCTTTTCGATTATGAACATGGTAGCAGCAACCTCAGACATGCTCATCCCTGAAAAAAGTTCGTCAAGAATATATAGGTCAGGCCGAAGAGCCATACAGCGAGCTAATTCCATACGCTTTAAGTAACCATGTGGGAGGGCTGAGGCCAATTTATAGGGTACAAAGGAGTCACGCTCAAATCCAACATCCTCCAGCAAATCAATTGCTATATCATCTAACTCGCCATATTTGCCTCCCCTTATCTCTTTCATTACCCTGGGTGACCGCAAAGCAACAACAATGTTCTTAAAGGCTGGGAGTTGATAAAGGGGCCTCACCATCTGAAAGGAGCGAGCTATTCCTATGTTGGCAATGGCGTACGGTGCCTTCCCGGTAATGTCCTTCCCTTTAAAAAAAACCTTTCCCTTATCAGACTTAACATACCCGGTAATCAAATTCACTGTGGTGGTCTTTCCTGAACCATTGGGACCGATGAGGCCCAAAAATTCCCCTTCAGCTACCTCAAAGCTCACCTCATCCACTGCCCTTACCCCGCCAAAGCTCTTGGTTAGATTGACAACCTTCAGGAGATCTCTTTTCATTCCTTTGCCTCGACAGTTACCCATCGATCGAATTGATGATATTTACGCTGCAGATAGTGGAAAATCCCTTCAGGCAATCCTACAACGCATACAACCATAACCAAAGAGTAAATAGCAATCCTGAGGGTTCCATAAGCCCGGAGAAACTCTGAAAGGGGCACCAGGATAAAGGTCCCCAGAGTTGCCCCGGCAAATGTTCCTCCTCCACCCAAAACCACAGCAGCGACGGGCATGATAGACATGTCCAGGGCGAAGACAGACATCCCCACAATCCCTATATGATGACTCATAAAAGCCCCTGCAAATGCTCCCGCGGCAGCACAAATGAAAATTGCCTGCACCTTAACCCAATAAATATTGATGCCCGAAGCCATAATTGCTCGATCATTATCCCTGATGCCTCTCAAGACCATCCCGTAATCAGTATCGATTATCCTTCGAAAAGCAAAGAGACATATTAGCAAGGCCCCTATAATTAGGTACGTTGCCACCCATATGGTCGGGAATTGCGTAAGCCCTGGCAGTCCTTCAGTACCCCCACAAAGTTTAGTTGCTTCAATGATTCTGTTGAAGAACAGAGGAAAAGCTAAGGTTACCATTCCAAAGTATATCCCCCTCATCCTTATGATTGGCGCCAGCAAGAGAGTACAAATAAGTGCCCCTCCCAAAGTAGCGACGGGTATAGTTAAGAAAATGGGCCATTTAAGATAGTGATTAAGGGCACCAGCTATATAGGCTCCTACACCAAAAAAGAGAGCCTGACCAAGCGAAACTAACCCTACTGAAGCTAAATAGTCCCACCCCATGGCAAGGAGAGAAATTACACAGGCTAAAATAAATACCTTCTGCCAATAGACTTGTCCTGAAACCTCCAGTACTAAGGGAATAATGATTAATGCTGCAATCGGCAACACCCTGGGCAATAGCATATACAGTATTTCTCTGTAAGAAGTAAGCATAAAGATGGAGTCGCACCTCGCCTTTATTCCTCGATCTAACCGTTCTTTTCGATAGCCTTCTTTGACCATCCTTAGACTCTTTCCTCAAGTTCCTTGGACTTTCCAAACAGACCGGACGGCTTCACCGCCAGCACTATAATTATTGCTCCCAGAGTCACGACCATCATCCAGTGGGTAGCACCATATACAGCAACAGCAGTTTGTGCAAATCCCAGAATAAGGCTTGCCAAAAGCACCCCCAGGGTGCTTTCTAAGCCCCCAACAAGCCCCACTGCCAGGGCAAAGAGTAAAGCATCATACCCCTTATCGATCAGAATCGTTCCTGTAGGTAGAATGGTTATGGCGGCTAACACACCAAGGGCTGAGCCAAAAGCAACGCTTAAGGCTGCGGTGAAATCCGAATTTATACCGAGGGAAAGAGCAGTCCTCTCCTCCTGTGCTACCCCCCGAAACGCTAACCCGATCTTGGTGTAATGGCTGAAAAGCCATAGAAAAATAACCAGGGCAAGAGCAACGCCAATAATAATTAAGCGGTGGCAATCAACAAAGACCCCTCCTATTTCTACGCTTCCCTTCAGAAAACCTGGCAGGTTATAATAAAAACCAATGAATCCCCACCATCTTAAAAACTCCAATATCGCTATCCCCACGCCAAAGCTGGCGATGGCCTCAGAAATCTCCATCCCTCTTACACGGAGAAAGACCAGCCAATAAAAAATAAAACCCAGGGCAGCGAGCGCGGCCATAGATAGTATCACGGAGAGAAGATAAGGCAACCCTAACTGGGTAAATAGCCCCCAGCAAGTATAGGCACCGAGAATGTAAAATCCACCATATGCAAAATTAGCTATTCCGCTTACGCCAAAAGTAAGGCTAAGGCCTATGGCCATAACGGCGAGGATAGCACTGTTTACCAGGCCATATATGAGCAGTTCCATACTTCTATTTCTTTATCCAGGGAGGAAGTTGGATTTCTGCCTCGGCAATTGCTTCCGGAGCAATAACCACCCTTTTGCCATCTATCCATTGGAAGGTCACTTCACAGGCTGTTTCTTTAGGGTTATTACCGAAAATTATCTGATGCTGTGGGCTAAATTTTTCCCTTCCATTTACACCCATATGATCCGTAGCCTCAAGGGCAGCTATAACCTTCTCCGGGTCAAGGCTCCCCGCGCGCTCCACGGCTTCTTTATAAATGTAGACTGCATCATAAGCAGAAGCGCCCGAATGATCTGCATCGGGCCAATGCCCCAGCCTCTTCTTGAATTTCTCAAAAAACTCCACTGACTTGGGGTACTTTTTCGTTGGAACCAAACCAAGCTCGCCGGCAGTGACAACTTGGTAGGCTACCTTGCCCTCCAATGTCTTCCATAGGTGTCCTGGCACAATATAGGAAGGGTAACCGGCATATACAGCAGGGATCCTCATTTCATAATACTGCTTTGAGCATATAGCGGTTTCAGGTAAACTAAAGACCGTAAAAATTACCTGCGCTTTTGAATTCCTTGCCTTCAAGAGAGGGCCAGAATAATCGGTGACAGCCGTTGGAACGACTTCACGCCCTAATATCTCCCAACCTTTCTTTTTGAGCATCACTTCACAACCATCTGCCGTTGCCTTAGCCCAGACCTGGTCTTCATGTATAATGAATGCCTTGTTGAACCCGAACTTCTTCTGAAAGGCATCGCCTTGCACAGCTATGCTTGCAGCCATTTGAAGTGCATTGTGCGTTACCCGGAAGTTGTATTTATATTTTTGAGGATTTTCAGCAATTCTCTTCTCCATGGATGGGCTCATGGCAATTGTGTTAAGCTCGATGGTTTTGTGTTTTGATAATAGGTCCATAGCTCCCAGCAAAACTTCGGATCGATAGGTCCCTACCATAAGAACGTTTGGCTTCCTCTCCAGAATCAGCTTCTCATATGCCATGATCGAGTCATTCAACGGAGTTCCGGGTGTAGCAGACCTATCATCTATGCTGTATACCTTAAAGAGATGCTTCACACCACCTACATTCACACCTCCTTTAGTATTTATTTCCTCTACGGCCATGTTTACCGCCTCTAATCCCTCAACGCCGTGAGGATAACCCAAAGAAGTAGGCACCCCGATGACAATAAATTTGCTCGAGACTTCCTGTGAGCGACAGTCTGGAATGAAAAACATCGTAGCAACTACCAAGATCAAACATACTACAAGGCCCTTAATTCCCAGCTGAAAATACTTACTTCTCATAATTACACCTCCTATTTTTCATTATCATTTTGCTAAAGCTCTTTAAGACATTAACCAGAACTCTTTGATATATAAAAAAGAATTCTAAATACATTTTGCCCTTCTGTATTAAAAAAAGTCAAGAAAAAAAATGCATACGTCAAATACATTTGTTATACAATACCCCCTCCCCAATAAGATAGTCAATTGGTCTCTTCTTATCTTAAGGATTCATGAACCCTCTTTGTATTATAAAGATCCATTTAAGTACCGCTTTCTCGATGGAGTGTTGCCGATCTGGGAAGGGAAGTTCGAGGATCGGGATTTGCAGCCACAATCAACGACAGCACGATATGGCGATGGCTTCATGAGGATGCCATTTGTCCCTGGCGTTTTTGTTCCTGGATATTTCCTCGTGATCCTCAATTTGCCAAGAAAGCCTGAAGAATTCTGGATATCTATGAAAGAGTATGGAACGGGCATGCCCTTCTGGATGATAAGTACGTTCTGTCTGCCGATGAAAAAGGAAGCATCCAGGCGTGCCGTCGCCGTCATGCCACCTATCCGGCGCAGCCGGATGAAGTGATGAAGATGGAGCATGAATACCTCAGGTGTGGCGCTTGGGCTTATATTGCCGCTCTCGATGTTCATCGCGCTAAATTGTTCGGTCGATGCGAACGCAGAAGTGGTATTGCTTCTTTCGATCGGCTCGTTGATGAAGTAATGCGCCAACCACCTATGTCACAGCAAGGCGCGTTTTTTGGATTGTTGACATCGAAATTTATTTCTCAATTCTCCAGCGTAAAGCCCTTACACCGAATGACTTCAAATCTCTGGAATCGCTCAAAGAACGAGTCCCTGGCTTTCAAAGCTATTACGAACAGATTGCTCAACCGTTCGAGTGGAAATTTGCTCGGAACGACCTCACTATTTTGCTCAACAAGATCAAACTGGCGCAGTCGTCTTGAACGGACCGCTGCGTAAATACGTAACCGAATTTATGAACCGCTGTACTAAGTACTTTATTAAATCAATAAGTTACCCGTAGCTAAAAATAGCTTGACATAGAAAATGTGCTTTGATAATATAACCTTGTTAATAGTTTCACAATTTCGTAAGGAAAGGAGAAAACAATTATGGATTTTAAGTTTTCTGATGAATTAGAATCAATGCGTAAAATGGCTTATGAATTTGCAGTAAAAAACATCAAACCCACCATGGAAGAGGATGAGAAAGAACACAAATTCCGTCCTGAAATATTGAAGAAAATGGGTGACCAGGGTATGTTTGCATGCCTTGCACCAGAAAAGTACGGCGGGTTGGCACTTCCCGATGGCCATATAGCAGCAACCCTTATGGCAATAGAAGTTGCTCGAGTTAGCCCATCCTGGGGACTCCCCTTTAACCTGCAGATGAATGGTCCTCAGAGTGTTCTTCTCAAGTTTGGCACAGAAGAACAGAAAGAACGATTCCTTCCCGGGTTGATTGCCGGTACAAGTGGGGGCTGTTTTGCAATTACTGAGCCTAACTCTGGATCTGATGTAGCCAGTATGAAGACAACAGCAGTAGAAGTAGGTGATGGTTATATTTTGAATGGTACAAAGACATGGATTTCAGGAATTCCTTACTGTGACTGCGGAGTCGTATATGCAATGACAGATAAAGCCGCAAAACATAAAGGCATGTCAGCCTTCTTCATCGACTTTAAAACCCCTGGTATCACCCAGAGGGCTATCAATACAAAACTCGGCCTCTTCTGTGCACCAACCGGTGAAATCTTCTTCGAAGAGGTAAAGGTTCCTAAAAGTGCCCTTGTTGGTAAACCCGGTCAGGGATTTGCAATATGTATGACAATGCTCAATTTCACAAGACTGAGCTCAGCAGCAAGGGCTGTTGGTGTTGCCCAGAGTTGTATTGAAGAAGCCTGCAAATATGCTAACGAGAGGGAGCAGTTCGGTCAACCTATCGGTCAATTCCAGATGGTTCAGGAACAGATTGGAAGAATGTCAGTAGAGCATGAAGCAGCAAAACTCCTTGTTTACAGGGCAGCATGGCAGAAGGACCAGGGAATGAATAATACCCTCGAGACTTCTATGGCAAAATATTATGCTGCTGAATCTGCAAACTTCTGTGCGTCGGAAGCAGTTAAAATATTCGGTTCTTATGGGTTCTCTTCAGAGTATCCTGTAGAGAGATACTTAAGGGATGCAAAATCCTACCAGATTGTTGAAGGAACATCCAACATCCAGAAGATGATTATAGCCCAGTTTGCTTTAGGCTACAGAAAAGCATAAAAGTACATATAGTACATATAAGGAGGAAACAAAATGGCAACAGAAGTTACTATTCCAATGGTTGGGAAGATTGTGGCAATCAATGTAAAGGTTGGTGATAAAGTAAATGAGGATGACCAGATAGCAACCTTGGAAGCAATGAAGATGGAAATGCCAGTGGTTGCGCCTGTATCTGGGGTCATAAAAGAGATAAGGGTTCAGGCTGGACAGGAAGTTGAAGCGGATACTGTTTTAGCAATCATAGAATAAATAAGGGTGGTATGTTAGTTGCAGGAATAGATATTGGTTCAATCACAACTGAAGCCCTTCTCTATGATAAAGATAAGGGGATTGTAGGCTATACCATACTTCAAACCGGAGCAGATTCAAAAAAGACCGCAGAGAAAGCCCTTGAGAAAGCCCTTGCCCTCCCGGGTAAAGGAGAATCTGATATTTCTTATATAGTTGCAACAGGCTGCGGGAGAAAGAGGGCAACCTTTGCAAAAGAAGCAGTAACAGAAATCACCTGTATTGCCAGGGGTGTAAATTTTCTCTTTCCTGAGGCACGAACCATCATAGATATTGGTGGCCAGGATACAAAGGTTATAAGGGTTGATGAAAAGGGGCGGGTTACGGAATTCGAGATGAATGATAAATGTGCTGCTGGCACAGGAAGATTCATCGAGGTCATGGCAAAGGCACTGAGCGTTGACCTTGACAAGATAGGAGAAATTTCACTCAATCATAAAAAAGAGCTTACCATCAGCAGTATATGCACGGTTTTTGCTGAGTCTGAAGTAATCTCTCTTGTCAGTGAAGGCGAGGAACTTGAAGACATCCTCTATGGCATCCACAGGGCTATTGCTGACAGAACCATGGGGCTTATCAACAGGCTCGGGGGTGTTCAGGAAGAGGTCATTATGGCTGGTGGGGTAGCGAAAAATATCGGTGTCGTAAGGGCGCTGGAGAAGGTTTTAAACACACACCTTAAAATCTATGTGGAGCCTCAGATAATAGGTGCACTGGGTGCTTCTATCTTAGCACTCGAAAAAGCTTCCTGAATCAATGACCATCAAATCCAGGGGCCAGCAATTAATGCTGGCCCTTTTTTCTTTCTCTATAAACCCGGGTCTCATTTTAACCCGGATATGTCATTAGAGCATGGTNNCTATCAAGCAAAAGTTCTTAAAGCCAAACGCGAGTGAATGGAGCCGCTGGAGTGTAATGAGCGTGTTTGCGGGGAATAGCCCGACACAGATACTCATCCTGATGGAAAATCTGGGTTTAAACCGTTGAATACCGGGAGGTTATCTCTCCCTTCCTCATTTTTTGCATTATAATTACTACCACAAGGCATATGATACCGAGAATATCACCTATGCGTAAAGGTATTACAAAACCAATGGAACCAATAATCATAATTACACGTTCCATTATGTTCGATTTCTTTAAAAACCAGCCAGAAGCGCCTGATGCAAGCATTCCAATACCTACAAAAGAGGTGAACAATATCCACATTCCATGGGTTATCCCAACCCCTTCCCAGTGGAGAAGTATTGCCCTCCCATCAGGTATAACAGTGAAAATAAAGGGCATGAGAAAGGCAGGCATAGCGTATTTCCATGTCATCATGGTTGTTTTGAAGGGGTCGCCACCTGTGATAGCTGCAGCAGCAAAGGGTGATAGAGCTGTTGGGGGTGAAACCTCAGAAAGGAGTGCATAATAGAATATAAACATATGAGCTGCATATTCAGGAACACCGACTTTTACAAGGGCCGGTGCAGCAATAACAGCGGCAATGATATATGTTGCTGTTATGGGGACAGCAAGTCCTATAATCCATAAAAGAATACCGGTAAATAGAGCGGTAAGGAGAATGTTGCCACCAGCATATTGAATAATAATAGAGGACAGTTTTAAACCAAGACCTGTGAGGCTTACAACGCCCACAATAATACCTGCAGAGGCACATATGGCAGCCACATTAAGAACAGTAACCGAACCCTGTTTAAGGGCCTCAATCAATTTTGGTATCGTGAAACGGGTATCTTTCCGGAGGAACGAGAAAAGAACACAGGTAATAATTGCAGCAAGTACAGAGACTGCTGGTGTGTATCCCCTTACAAGAAACACAACAATGGCAACAAGGGGTAAAAAATGAAACCAGTACATCTTTGCCAATTCTTTCAATGTATACTTTTTTTCAAAGGCTACTGCCTTTAGACCAAATTTTTTCGCATCAAACTCCACCATAAGGAGGAGGCCCCAGTAATAGAGGGCTGCAGGAATAAGCGCAAGTTTGATTACATCTACATAGCTTATGCGTAAAAATTCAGCAATAAGAAATGCAGCTGCACCCATAACAGGTGGCGTTGTTAAGGCACCCATACCTCCTGCTGCAAGGAAACCACCTGCATCATCCCTGTTATATCCTGCCTTTGAAAGCATGGGATAAGCAACAGACCCGATAGCAACAGTATTTGCCACACCTGAACCTGATGCCATAGCAAGGAGATAAGAAGTAGCAACAACAGACCTGCCTGCTG
The DNA here is from genome assembly GCA_002402795.1 of Deltaproteobacteria bacterium UBA4796. Classification (GTDB taxonomy): domain Bacteria; phylum Desulfobacterota; class Syntrophorhabdia; order Syntrophorhabdales; family Syntrophorhabdaceae; genus UBA8905. Next base: position 1,272 of record DHGO01000120.1, on the reverse strand, counting down.
CTGAGGGCTTTCTCCCCATGGCAGTAAAGGCAAAATCGACATAGAATTTTCCTGCACCTGATATAGTAAGAAATGCCCCGAATATGGTGAACATAATGATGATAGATGAAGATACATCAATGGGTACTCCGAAGATACCCTCCAGTGTCATATACATATGACCCACAATTCTTTCTATATCATATCCCCTGTGCGTCCATGGTGCCGGAAGTATAGGTCCTATATAAGCATAGATGAGAAAAGGAATGCACGATAAAGGCATTATCAATCCCGCACTTCTGCGTGTGGCTTCAAGGATAAGGATTATAAAAGCAATACCCAATATCTTGTCCCACATTTCAGGAGTAACTGCACGGTATATGAAATCTTCAAAATCTATGAGCATATACGCAATACATGCTATTCCTACAAGCGCTAAAAAAATATCAATGAGGTTAACCTTTGCTTTAAATTTTTTCGCCATGGGATAGTAGAGAAAAGAAAGTACAAGCATGAAGGCAACATGGACACCCCTTAAAATTTGAGTCGTCACAGGAAATATTGTGGCATAGATTGCGAATAGCGACATTGCCGCAGCAAGGACTGTTATAATAATATTCCAGAAACCGGTAACCTTTCGTGTTACTCCCTCTTCCTCTTCAATAATCTCTTCAAGCTTTTTCTTCTGTTCCTCGGTTAGTTGCTCGTGAGCCTCGTCAAGTATAGATTTTTCTCTGTCTTCCATTAAATCGACCTCCAAAAACTATATACTACATACACTAATAAAGGTATTTTCCTTATTCTTACATGTATACTTCCATCAATATCACCACATTCATTTATTTTTAATTCACGATTCCGAAAAACGAGAATATGGTGTCCTGTACTCTCTTTTGGAATAATGAATCCTTTTACTGCTCTATCTACATTCCCTTCGCCTTTTCGTTCTATACCAAAATATTCAAGGGCTGCCTCGCTTGTAGAAACATAAAAAACTTTCAGCCGGTCTTTCTCAATCATTATCTTTTCCTGTACAGAAACACCGTACATGGAATGGATGTATTTCAATATCAGTATCTCCCCATCGTGTACTCTTACCAATGGTCCTTTTGTTCCAATCTCCAATACCTGAAAAGTTATAAGCAGGCCAGGGATAATAATGGAAAGAACAAATATGATGGGATACAGTAAGAATTTCTTGATCCTGTATCCCATCATGGGTATCACACAAATACGTTGAAGCCCTTTTCTTTAAAGAATTTCTGAGCACCCTTGTGGTATGGAACAGCTTTA
>DHGO01000174.1 GCA_002402795.1 Deltaproteobacteria bacterium UBA4796 | reverse complement strand
ACGATGAATTTCTCCCCCTAAATCTACAGAAAGCCTTAAGTAACAAATACTTATGCCACCTAATATTTATCATTGAGGGGGAAGTTCCGCTGGAATACCCATGAAAATTTCATCATAGACCTATACAACACAGGAGGAGATGGCATGGCAATAAGGATTGTACGGCTTGGTAGTAGAAGAGAAAAAGACGAAGGGCTACGCCTGGGTACAGTACGTAGACCCCCGAGAGGTGTACCTAAAAGCGAATATGCCACAAGGGACTTCTATGATGTGTGGCTTCCCATCCTGTCACCGAGTATGAAGCTTATGAAAGAAGGACAGAAGGCGAAGGAAGATAAGGAGTGGTTAGCCTTTAAGAAGAAATTCCGAGCTGAAATGAATTCTTCTGAGGCAGGTAAAGTCCTTGACCTGCTCGCTGCCCTTTCTCATCAAACCAATATGTCATTGGGATGTTACTGTGAAGATGAGAACCGATGCCACAGGTCTGTTCTCCGTGAGCTTCTCATGGAACGAGGCTTATATTTTACAGGTAGTTTGAGAATGGGATATAGAGATAAGATATATATGTATCATATCAATATATAAAAGGTTTTTGTTTTTGTACGGCGCGCATTGAGGTTTGAGAAAAATTACCGAAATTACCGAAAAAGTAACAGGAGTTTGAGAAATTTTTACCCCTGCTGAATAATTGTTTTTTCGACCTTGCTTACAAAATCATCTATACATTTATCAATCAAAGTAGGAATGAAACTTCGTATAAAACCGTTAGATTGAACTACAGCAACTGCTTTGATTTGTTGATTATATGTATCTATATTAATAGAACCGTTCATATATAAGATAAAATCTATATATGTAATAAAATTGCCAATTCTAAAATCTAATTCATCAATATTTATATATATGGATTTATCTTTATTATACCATTCATAAAATGTTTTATTATTACAAAGCTTTGCCTTTAATATTTTTTCTATAGAGTCTTCTGGTATTATTTCTATAGGTCCATATGCAGCAGATGCAATATATTTATACGGACGGTTATCCTTAACTTCAACATTACAACTTATGGGGTTTATAAGGCTATCCATATTTATCTGTATAGGACCGCATCCGGCTACTAATATCATCACAAAAACTACAATTATTTTCTTCATAATTAATACCTTCTTCTTAACTATTCAAGGTTTCTGCCGTACCAGATAACCCTACCGTTTAGTATAATCTTATCATATTCAATTGTAAAGGTCTCATATTCAGAGTTGTCGCTTTTTATCTTTAATAAAGAAGCCTTATAGTCTTTATGTATGCGTTTTATAAGGATTTCATCATCAATAACAAGGAAATTGCATAATATATGATAGATTTGAGAAAAGGCAGGAAGAAGCGGGAAGTTGTGGAAATAAAAGGATATTTCAATATATAAGGATGATAGATGTGCAATTGTTGAAATGTGGAAAACCTGAATTTTTTATATAATTATTGCAAAATAATGAAATATTCTATTCTTCTTGCAATGGTTTTTCAGAAGGTTGGGCACCTATTATTTTTTGTATTGTGGGCTCATCTATTTTTTCCACTGAAGCCTTCTTTAATGATTTGCTTATTACCCGCTTAATACGCTGTTTTGCTCGCGCCGCTATTTCACCATCCAACACCTCTCTTTTTAAGATTTCATTATAAATAATACTTTCTATTTCATCATTATCTACCCTTAATCCAGAGCACAACTTTTTAAGCTCTCTCTTAATAATATTAATAACATCCTCGGTCTGGATAATTGCAGCAATCACAAAGCGATTAACATTTAAAATGCGCTCGTGGAAATCTTCTCTTACCGATTTACTCAAACTCTCCTTACATAGGAGATATAGTTTTTCTTGGTCATCAGCCCTTCTTGGGTTTATTTCTAATAGATTAAATGAGCAGACAAAATCATGGTCAATGGGTTTATTATATTGAATTTTGTAAATTTCCCAAATAATACCATTTGTAAGAACAATCCACTGGACCCCTTGATTAACACCATAGTCAATAGCCTGCCTTAAATGGTTTTCTTTTAAATCAATCCCAATCGCCTTAACTTCAACAAGATATTGAATTTTATCATCTGTTTTTATGGCCAGATCACAATATGTTCCTCTAATTGCGAATTCACTTGTTATTTCTGTATATTTATCAAAGCCGAATATATCAGATAAAATATCCCCGACTATTATAACGGTATTGGCTTCATTGACGTCTCTATCTTTTGCAACCTGCAAAACTTTTTGAAATTTATTAATGGTTTTTGTTAAACGTTCAATCACTTTTTGAGGTAGTTTAACCATCATATCCTCCTCTATTTAATTTTAATGTGTTAAATCCCTGGCATACCAGATGACCATGCCGTTGATTATAATCTTGTCATATTCAATTGTAAAGGTCTCATATTCAGAGTTGTCGCTTTTTATCTTTAACAAAGAAGCCTTATAGTCTTTATGTATGCGTTTTATAAGGATTTCATCATCAATAACTATTGCGTATATGCTCCCATCAAATATATCTTTTTCTGCATGATTTACAAGAACCACATCACCATCAAGCAGCGTTGGAGCCATACTATCCCCACGAACTTTAATCATAGACATTTGCGCTGGGTCGCCCCTTCTTGCAATCCATGTACGTTTAAACGCACACATTGACTCAACAGCATTATCAGGCACAAGCCCGCCACCAGCACTTATTCTGCCCTGCACAACAGGAATTAAAACAAACTCATCCTGTGGAAGATATTTTTCCATATTTTCCGCAACTATCATTACTTCTTTTTGGCGCTCCGATTCATACATAGGACCCTCGCCAGCAATGAGCCAACTTAACAATATGCCAGTAGCTTTTGACAATGCCAAAAGAGTTGTTCTTGTAGGATCTGCCCTCCCTGATAATAATTTTTTAATGGTCGGGGATGAAATATTAGCTAATCTTGCCAATTTATTTCTATTCCCCACAATCTGGACAATCATTTCAATTCTTTTGGCTAAAGCAGGGTCATTAACCTTATATTTCATAGTTTAAACTTCTCGGGTAAAACTTTAAACCGAACTTTAAACTCTTTAACAAAGTTTAAAGTTTTACCTAAATAATTATAATTATTATAAATTTTTATATTATGAGCATAATCTTTTAAAAAAATAACTTTAAACTTCATTTTTTTCTTGACAAGCAAACTGAAAATTATATAATAAAGATTAATGATAATTAAAAGATTATACAGGAGGTAAAAAAAATGACGTTGCATCAGATAAAGACGATGCTTTACGCCAGAAAGATTAAACCTGTAAACATAGCCGATAAGGCTGGGGTATCTCATACTACCGTAAGAATTGTTCTCAATGGCTATGGCACTTCTCGCAAAATTCAGCAGACCATAGCCGATATGCTGAACCGGCCTTACGAAAAACTTTGGAGCATGAGTCGTCATAGAGGGATTCTATCAAAGAAAAGACAGGCAGTCAATGACTAAACAAAAAAAACAATTGTCGCAGTACAATCAGCCCACTCTTTTTGATTTTATCAGGGAATCAACAAAGAATCATATAGCAAATAGCAGCCTTTCGATTGAGAAAGAATTCAAGGCTGCCTTATCTGACGACCTCCGCCATGCGCATGACGAGTATGGTAGAGAAATATCCCGCGCTCAAATTGCGGCACGAATGACCGACTACCTCGGAGAGGAGATTACGCTTTCCACCCTCAATAACTGGACGGCAACGAGTCATCCTCACAATATGCCGGCAAATTATTTACCCGCCTTTGTTAAAGCAACTGGCGGGCAGAGAAGAGCAATCGAAGTTCTTTCCCGGCACAGCGGGCTTTTTATGTTGCCAGGCCCAGAAGCCTTAAGGGCAGAGATTCAGCAAATCAACGAGGAGCTACAGAGATTAAAAATAGAGAGGCAAAAAAGGCTTCTCTTTCTTAAAGAGATTGAAAAAGCAGGGAGGTAGTAAAAATGAAGGAATGGTATTCGGCGAACGAACTCAAGGACATTCCTGGAATGCCAAAGACTGTACAAGGGATCATAAAAAAAGCAAGATTAAATAAATGGCCCTCTCGTCCTCGTACCGGCCGAGGCGGGGGCCGTGAATACCACATCTCTTCCCTCCCGGGAGGAACCCGCATTGCTCTTTTTGAAAAAGAGCAAGAGGCGTCCATACTCCCATCAAATGCAATACCTCCATCTCACATAACCACCTCCACACCCCTAAACCGGGCGCCTGCTTCACCCCTCCCGGAGCGGGCGCCCATTCTTCCAACAGCAACCCCGGAAAAATCCCGACGCATAGCCCTTGCCAGGCTGGACCTGATTCGCCTGTGGCAGGGCTATCGAAAGACACATAACAAAGCCACGGACGCAGACAAAGAATTTAGTGAGGGCTATAATACAGGCAATTTATATCCTGCCATTCACGCCATTCTTGGTGACGTATCACATCAAACGCTCTATCGCTGGAAGGCATTTTTAGAAGAAACCCAGGACTGGACACGCCTTATCCCTCAATATTACAAAACCCCTGACCGACCACGCCTTTCCTATGAGGAAGAGAGGGTATTTTTGGGCATACTTCTCCATCCAAATAAGATCAAAATAGGTTCTGCGATTCGCCTTCTCAAATACTATTTTCATGAACGAGGGATTGCAATCAATAAATCCCATATGACTTTCAGGCGTTTTGCAGAAGATTATAAAGCAAAATTCTATGATAGATGGGTATTTATGCGTGAGGGCCAGAAAGCCCTTACAGATAAGGTAAATTTTTATATCAAACGCGATGCATCTCTCCTGGAGGTGGGCCAGGCCCTTGTTGCCGACGGACACAGACTCAATTTCCAGGTAATAAATCCCTTCACAGGGAAGCCCTGCAGAGCAGTTCTTGTTGGGTATCTTGACTGGAAGAGCTGGGACCTTGTTGGCTATGAGGTTATGGTTGAAGAAAATACACAATGCGTGGCAAGCGCCTTCAGAAATTCTATATTAAGGTTAAAAAAATACCCTGAAGTCATCTATCTCGATAACGGAAAAGCCTTTCGAGCGAAATTCTTTACATCTATAGATACATTCGATGAGGCAGGCATATATGGGCTTTTTGCCCGTCTTGGCACAATCCCTATATTTGCAAAACCCTATAATGCAAGGGCAAAGGTAATAGAAAGATGGTTTCAGGAGTTTTCTAATACCTTTGAACGTCTGCTCCCATCTTACATTGGGTCATCTATCCAGGATAAACCCGCCCATCTATTGAGAAATGAAAAATTTCATAAAGCTCTTCATAAACAATATATTCCAACCATTGAAGAAACCATTGAATTGATTGATATATGGCATGATTTCTTACGTTCGCAGCCTTGCCCGCACGTAAAAGGCAAAACCATCGGAGAGGTCTTTGATGAGGGAATTGGCAGCGGCGTTGACTCTCATGAGCTTGATGACCTCATGATGAGCACGAAAATAACCAATATCAGGCAGCGTGGAATAAGATTTCTTAATGCCGATTATTATGATGACGCCCTTTATGGCTTGAGAGAGCAGGTTATTATAAGATACAGCCTTTTTGACCTCACATCCATTAGGGTCTACGCCTTATCTGGCGAGTTTTTATGCGAAGCAAAGAGGGTTGAAGATATCCACCCAATTGCCAGAGTATCAGGAACAAAACTTGACATGGAAGCCCTTCAAAAATCACGTTCCCTTCAAGCAAATCTGCAAAAAAGAACAATAAAAGACATCAAGGAACTCGCCAGCATTGGAAAATCAATAGAGATGGACTGGCAGAAAGTAATAGAGACTGCCCCACGCCTTCCAGAGAAGCTCGAAGCGGAAAACATAGATATATCAGGCATCGAAGAACATATACCGGAGGAGGCTTGCCAGCCGGCAAGAGAGCAAGTTGACCAGCCACCTCCTTCATCAGACAGACCTGAAAGGCCGTTTTTCGGCACCGATTCAATCGGGAGGTATGAATGGCATCTAAAAAACGGTTTTGTCACAGAAAGTGATTTCATATTTAAGAAGGAATTTGAAGAATCCAACGATTACAGGATGATTAAGCCTTTTTTAAAACCCCATACAGCAAAAACAATAGAGGAAAGGGGAACAGATGTTTAGTCCTTTATATGAAAAACTTAAACAAGCTGAAAATTATTCATTCGATTTTAATATTGATATTCAAATAATCAATCATTACAAGAGAAATATTCCATTTATAGGCGCGCCAAAGGTCGATATACCTGCTTATCGTTGTTATTTCTTTGAAAATTATATCAACATCTGTGGACTTCACAATCTATCTCCCCGTGAATATAACATATTGAAAAGAATAACAAACGAACCAGGACTTAATCCATATATCGAACATTACATCCTCTTTGAAAACAGGGTTATAGCAGAGGGAAATATTAATGCCGCAATATTTGCCCATATAATTTTTCATTTTCACCACAGGATTGCAAACAAATTTGTTTTACAGGATTACATAAAAAAAATCTATGAAGAGGAGGGTTAAATGAAAAGGACTTTTGTAAAAACAAGCAATGTTAATGCCTTTGTTACAGCCATGTCAAGGCTGCAAAAAAGGGAGGAAGGAATTCCTGGTATGGCTCTGGTCTATGGCGAGCCAGGAGTTGGAAAGACCCGCACCGCCTTATGGTGGGGGCTTCAAAACGATGGGGTATTTGTGAGAACAAAGAAACTTATGTCCGGGAGGTGGCTTCTTGAAGAAATCGTAGCGGAGCTTGGCGAAGCCCCGATGCGTAAAACATCCGATTTATGGCGCCAGGCAGTGGAGCAGCTCTTTGAAAGACCAAGAGTATTATTCATTGATGAAGCCGATTATCTTGCCCATGATGCGAAAATAATCGAAACCTTAAGGGATTTATACGATACCACAGGAAGCCCCCTTGTTCTCATCGGCATGGACCAGGCAGATAAAAAATTAATGCGATTCAAGCATTTATACGACAGATTTTCTGAAATAGTCAGATTCCATCCGCTGACAGAGGAAGACGTAAAGATAATAGCAGAGCACATGTGCGAGGCAAAACTCAACGATGAGGCAATCGCCTATATCCATGCTCAGGCGAATAGATTCAGGCGCGTGGTTGTGTGGATGTATAAGGCAGAGGCAATTGCAAGGGTAAACAGCCTGAAAGAGGTAACAAAGGCACATCTGGACGGCAAGAGGCAGCAATGAGAAAAGAAGTCATTGAGGCGTGTAAATCATTTGGCACATCTATCTACACGGTCAGCCAGGTTGCCGAGAGGGCAGGCAAAGACCGTCCCCGCGTGAGGCATGTGCTCTGGAGACTTGAAAAAGAAGGCATGATTGTACGCTTTGCAGAAAGGGAAGGCCATCCGACCTTCAAAAAAGGTTGCCCTGGTAAAGAGATTACATACAGAAATACAAAAAATTTAGGAAGAATCGAGCGTAAAACAGCCGAAAACGGCTGGGACAGAATGTGGAAAGCAATCAGGGTAATGAGAAGATTCACGAGATACGACCTTATTGCCATCTGCGGGCAAAGCCCTGAAAACGTTGCCTATTTTACGAAACTTTACAGGAAATTAGGATATATACAGCCTTCCAGAAGGGGTGGGAGAGGCGTTGTATGGACGCTTGTCAAAGAGCCTGGGCCTGATAGACCCATAGGCGTAGAGAACACGGAGAAAGGGAGCATGGAAAATGGAGGAGGGAGAAAATAATGAATGAAATCGAGATATTAAAAAGAGAAATAGAGATAAAAGGCATAAAGCAAGTGGCATCTGAACTGGGTGTTAGCACATCGTCTATAAATCTTCTCATTGCAGAGAAATATCCGGGGAGCCTTGAAAATATGGAAAAGAGAATCAAGAAGATATACGGCAACGGCGGCATTGAATGTCCTATTCTGGGCAAAATCACCGCTACAAAATGCGCAGAGAAATGGAATCTTGCAAAAAAAATCGGCATGAAGGCAGGGAATCCTGAAACCTTGAGGCTATATATGACATGCCTTAATTGCCCATTAAGAGCCATTTAAGGAGGCATTAAATGCTTATTACAAACTATCAAAAAAAATTGATTCATACCATCGTTCATTCCATCGGGATGCCGGATGAAGATTACCGGGGGTTGCTCAGGCGATGGTTCGATGTTGATACCTGCCTGAATCTCTCATATAGACAGGCGGAAGTAATGATTCAAAGACTCAGGTATATTGCTGAAAAACAAGGCAGATGGGAGCACAGAGAAGGCAGCAAATCAAAGTATGAGGATTTTGGAGAGAGGGAAGGATTCGCATCGCCGAAGCAGCTCCGTATGATTGAGGCTATGTGGTGCGATGTATCCTATCAGCCCAACCAGGAGGCAAAGCTCAGGGCGCTCAATAAATTTGTGTACGGGTTTTTTCATATATCGAATATGCGGTTTCTTGAAGGCTGGCAAGCAAAGAAGCTTATCCGGGCGCTTCAGGAGATGAAGGAACGCCCGGCAACAAGAAGGAGGATGGCGATATGAGAAAAATACAGGGAACAAGGAGCCCAGGGGTCCAGGATTCAGGTGAAGTTCGCTCGAACCCCTCTAAAAACATCATCTGTCAGGCACACAAGGATAGAATTGATATTTCTGTTTGTATAGTTCGCAGCATGAGGCAGCCTGAAAAATGCAATGGCTGTCCAATAAATTATTAGGAGGTAAATATGGGCTGGATTATAGGAGGTTTAACAATAAGTTTTTTGGTTGCATGGTTTGTTGGAAAGTTCATATGGGCAGGGAGCGGGGACAATGAAGACGAATACATACAGGTAATCCCGCTTGAAAGAGCGGTGCTCTGCATGAATTGCGAAACGGTCTTTAGCGTGGAGCAGAGGACATGTCCTCGCTGTTGCAGTACCACATATATGAACATAGGGCTTGCGCTGGGAGATGAGGCTACAAAGTCAAGGATAATGGATATATATGATGTCAAATTAGAATCATTCTTAAAAAAGCAGCCTGTTTACGTCCATCACACAGGCAAGGAGGCATCATGAAGACAATGGATACGCATAACAAAGAAACAAGATTATTGACTGAGCTAACAAAGCACATTGGAGAATCGAACGCAATTGGCATGGGGGAGCTGTATGAGATTGTATTTGAAAAGCCCTGGAAAAACAAAATCAATGACACGAGAATGCTAAGAACATTAGTTACCTCCCTTCGCGCAGAGGGTATTGCTATATGTTCTTCCTCTGATGCCGGCAATGGAGGATATTATCTCGCTTCAGCAGGAAGCGAAATTAATGACTATTTAAGACGCCTTGAAAGACGTGCGCTTAAAATCCTGGCAAGGGTTTCAAAAATCAAGATGATCACACTGCCAGAATATTTGGGACAGATGAGATTGCACATGCTTGAAACAAAAGATTCAGATAGGGAGGCGCCAGATGCAGCGTGAACGTGAAAAGGAACTAAAAGAAAAAATAGAATTATACCTCGGCAACATGAAGGTTACTCTATCCGAAATAGAGGCAATAAACAAAGAATATGAAGCAGAAATGCAAAAGATTTCAGAGAGATATGGAGAGAAGATAGCGAAACTAAAAGAGGCATACGTGACAGTTGAAAGCGAGCTACTAAAGCTGGCAAAGAAAGAGAAATCTATTATCTTTGATGGCAGGGATATTTACGATACACGATATGGAAGGCTTATCCACGAAATGGCGGAAAAGGTTGGCATTCCAAGGGGTGCCTTAGAAAAATGCGAGGAGCTTGGCTTTACCGAGGCAATTCGCATCAGTAAATCCTTAGACCGTGCGGTCATTGAAAGCTGGCCTGATGAACGACTCTTTCTCATCGGCGCAAAGCGTGAATTAAAAGAAAAGATAATATACGAACTTAGCAGGGAGGCAACATGATTGAGATTAGCTATGGATTATATGGAGGAAAGGGATTTGCAAGATTAAAAGGCGCGAGGCTTAGCAGAATAGCAAAAGAAACAAACATTGTCCGTCTGACCTTCCTGGACCCCGAAGACAATTATGTCCAGATAGATATGAATAACGATGATTTTTTCAGGTTCAAGGAAAGAATCAACAGAAGAAAGGATATAGAGGGGTGGACGTGAGTTTAATCTGCCCTAAATGCGGCAGTACAAGCCTGTACCGAGATGATGACAGGCAAAACGGGACCAAAGCTATTGCCTGTGTTACATGCGGGTTCAGGATTTACAAGGAGTTAAAGCGAAGGATGGGGGGAGAGGAAGATGGAGCAGTGAGCGGAGAAGATGAAGCAAGGGAAGAGGCACAGCGGTACAAAAGGAGAGAGGTACGAATATGCAACTGCGAAAGATGTGGAAAATCATTCGAGGCATATACGCGGGCGAAATACTGTCTGGTTTGCAGGAAGGCTATGAAGCTTGAATACGACCGTGAGTATAACAGCAAATATCATAAAAGAAATTTAAAAAGGGAGAGGAAGCAATGATAAAAATTCAACCAATAGAAATAGAAATAAAACTAAGCGTAGAGCAAGCAGACCTTTTGAGATTTTATCTCTCAAAAAGTGTACTCAAATCTGATGATGGTTACTCAAATCCATGTGCAGTGGAAGCTATAGCCGGAAACGAGTTGGCAGTAAGAGCTATGAGAGTGAGAGAAATCCTTCTTGGATGTTTAGATAGTGCGCTTGTTAAAGTGGTAGAAGATGCGGATGGGAGAAATTATCCTGTAAGGAAAACGCTATAAAGAAAAGGTTAAGGAGATATTAAAAATGGAAGCTATATCCTCCATGACAACCATAAATGAACCTCGAAAAAGGCAAACCAGGCCTGCAAAATATCATTTCACCCCTTTCATGGATGAGATGATACGAAAGACCTATAGAGAAAAATACAATCCGCGTCAGGGGAAAATACGTGAGCTTGCAAATAGAATTAATATGCCCCGCTGGGTAGTTACTGTGCGTGCCCGTGAAATTGGCGCCCTTGAACCAAGAATCAAAGAGCCTCCGTGGTCTGAAAGAGAATTGCATATCCTTGAAAAGAATGCCCTTTTTACCCCTGCTACTATCCAGCGGAGGCTTAGAATGTCAGGGTTTAAAAGAACTATCACCGCTGTTACCCTGAAGCGCAAACGTCTGCATTTGCTTCGTCAACAGACTAAATGTACGGCGAGAGCTGTGGCTGAATGTTTCGGGGTAAATGAATCTACGGTTGCCGATTCATGGATAAGAAAGGGACTTCTCAAGGCACAGAGGCGGGGCACAGCGAGGACGGAAAAACAAGGCGGGGACGAATATTTTATCAGAGAAAAGGATATTCGTAAATTCATCATCGAAAATATAGGGATTATCGATATTCGCAAAGTAGATAAATTCTGGTTTGTTGATATTCTTGCCGGGTCGAATCATATAGCGGATTGCACAGGAGATTAGCAATGCCGGAGCAGAAGGACCTAAATTGGGTTATAGAGGTGGGGATAGAAGACCTGCTGGAAGGGGACTTGAAGTTGGTATATGAGTGGTGTGGGCTTGACGTGCTCCTATCTCTGCTCGCCAATTTCCCGTCCATGACCCTCTATATCTCTACAAAACCCCTGACCGAGGCAAAGAAGCGCTACATCAGAAAGCATTATAACGGGAAGAATATCAAGGAGCTATGCGCATTGCTTGATTGCAGTGAGCGGTTTGTCTACGAAGTAATGAGCGGCAGAAGCAATGCTTCAAATGGGCAGGAGAAGCTGTTTTAAGTAGGTATCGAAAGTCATAAAAATATTTTATCCAATCCTTATAAAAAAAGCATAACAACTGTCTACAACTATTACACCTTTGTTACGTATTCTAAGAGCTTGTTTCTGATCTCGTCAAGCGTCTTATCATCAAGCTTCAAAAATGGTCTCGCAGGGATAACAATATGACGCTCCCTAAATGTGAACCCTCTGCCCTCTTTTGTTCCCTTTTTAAATTGCCCTCTTTTGGTGCCGGTTTTTTTAGAGCCTCTAACATAACGACTTCTGACAAAAAGTTCGCTTCTCGCAGCCTGTGTAATTTCTCCCCCGAATTGATGGATTGCAGCATATTTTTTATTTGTTCCCACTATCGCCGAGGTAGACGTTGCCTTTTGGGTAACAGAGCTTGCAAGCTGTCCGCTTACCTGGAGAATCTTTCCTGGCCAGTGTCCCTTCCTTTCACGCTGTTTAATTGTTGACTTTTTAAGGGGTTTCCACTTTGGACGCCCCTCCTTCTCAAAGTTCTCTTCCACAGCATCATGCATAATCCCGGCTATAACCCGCATTACAGGCCTCATGTTCCCCATCTTCTGCTCAATGCGCTTGAGAAGCTGAACCACTCCTTTATCATCTACCGTAATATTAATCATTTCTTATTCCATAACTTCGCTATATCTTTGTCATATTTCGATAGGTCAGGCTGCCAGGCTTCTTTCCCTGGATTATAGCTGAAGCCAGGGTCAGTTGGTATGACACGGCCTGACGGGTCACGATATACGGCAACAGGCTTTGTTTCGCCTGTCTTCTTTGACACGACTGTATCCTGCCATTCGATTCTGCCTTGAGCAGAGCTAACCTCTAATCCTCTATCCTGGAGGTTTTGTGGAGATAGAGCACGGACACGACACCTGCAATTGTATCCTAAAGGCGGATAATGCGTGTTCCAGAAAGGGTCATCGTAGCGGAAAACCTTGCCGTTTAAGGCAGCGTGTGCAGGTCTTGTCCTGGCATCCATGACAGCTACATACCGCCAGTAAGGTCTATCATCAACGTTTTCTATCTGCTCCCTATATCGCCCCGCCATATAGGAAGTCTGCATATTTGTCTGATAGATTGTATGGAGTCTCCAGGGAGAGCCAAGCTGTACTTCTTTACCACCCTCTTCATCTCCGACCATTACCCTTCCCCACCAGCCCTTTGCCTTGAGCTTAGGTTCGAGGTCTTTTTTGAAATCCTGAAATGTAATTCCTTCGTCGAGAGACTTCTGTACCATATCACGGATGGATTGAAGCACATCCATCCTCATGGCTTTGGCAACCGTGAATGCCTTTGTATGTGCCTCCTGCCATACATCATGCCAGTCCCAGAAAAAGGCATATCCCTTGCTTTTGAAATACTCTATCGCCTTTTCAGGCGGAAGCCCTATGGTATAGAGCAGGTCAGGTAGTTTCTTCGCCATAATTATTTCCTTGATCACCAATCATCAGTCACTGATTTTTGCTCAGTCTTCCCCATAGTTCAGAGACAAATATTGCCCTTGATAGCATCTCTTCAAGTGCAGATGTGTCCATGTCAGGGAATGTTTCGACAAGATTTTCCATAATATCAGTATAGGATTCTCCATTTTGAATAAGTTCTATAATGGGCTTCAAGATTCCTTCTGCCTGTTTTTGCAGGGTTTCAGGGGATATGTTATCAATAGCATTGTCAAGGGCTTCCTGGTCAGGGAATCCTGCCTGCCGATTCTCTGCAAATTGTTGTGCCGGCTGGGGCTGCGGTATTGCGCCAATCTCTATATCATCTTCCTCAAAACCGTAGGCCCTCACGAAATAATTTTTTGTGAATCTAACTCCGGCATCCACCAGGGTCTTGTCCCTTGTAGCCTGGTCAAGGTCTACGTCGTCCTCTTCCCACATAGAAAATACAGGCAACTCTCCAGAGCCGAAATTAATATCGAAAATCCATTTTATAAGTTCATTGAATGTATCTTCTACGAGCTTCTTATCACCATAAATAATATCCTGTCTCACCGCCATATGAGACTCTGCGGCAGCGTAGCTCCCGCCTTTGACTTCTGTTGTCAGGTTCTGTCCTAAGATGGCTATCGCTACCTCAGTCTTGCAGGATTCAAGTAATCTTTCGTATATTTCAGCAGATGCGCCCTTGCCTGATGCCTCTATAATCTCTACAGATGAATCATCAGGGATGACTGCCACGGCATCCTGGACCATATTCCCAAGCATATCTGCAAAGTTATCAGTCTCTTCTTTTAAAGTGCCTCTCGGCTTTTTGCCTACAATATATGGCATACCGTATTTTTCAGTGAAAATGACCCAGAACTTCATTCCGCCACGCTTGAATGTAACAGGCCAGAAACATCTTGACAGCTCAGGAAATCCATAAGGGTTCTGGTATGTTGCACAATGTCTCGGAATGAGAAATTTCTTATCGGGCAGTTCTTCGCCTTCAAAGTAATTCTCTTTTGAACGAAACCTTAAGTTATTGTCAGGGCTGAAGATAAACCATTCAGGCGGTTTGCCAACGACATCTTTCGGAAGGATATAATTTCCTATCTTTTTCCACATAACCTCTATGGGCTGGTATCCAAAAAATACGGCATCGAGGATTGTGTCAATGATATTATTAATAGGCAGAGATTTGAAAAGGTCTTCGATAAGGCGCGCCTGCCTTGATTTTGCTTTTCCCCTGTCTATCCCCCACTCAAGAGATTTTACGCCTGCTTTCCTGCTCGATACGCATCCTCCCAGGTGCCCATCTGATAAAAGCTCACTATATATCTTTATATCCTTTCCCTGTGCCTTCAATACAGGGTCAGGATTGGGCAGGTACATGCCAAGGGCATAGAAGTCTATGGAGCGTTTGCGGGTAGCAATCTCCTGCGCAAATGTAGTTT
This sequence comes from Deltaproteobacteria bacterium UBA4796, assembly GCA_002402795.1. Classification (GTDB taxonomy): domain Bacteria; phylum Desulfobacterota; class Syntrophorhabdia; order Syntrophorhabdales; family Syntrophorhabdaceae; genus UBA8905. The sequence goes on along the minus strand of DHGO01000174.1, from coordinate 29,807 downwards.
GTTTCTCTGCAAGAGAGACATATTCATATTCATTTATCCATAGTTTTTTCGTCATAAACCCTCCTATCTTCTCGCGGTTGAGCCTTCTCTTTCCCGCAATCAGGGCACCGGTAAAACCAGTAAAAAGTATCGTAAGCGATTCGTTTCATCGTGGCTTCACAATTCCAGCATTGAATAGCAACTGACGACTGATAATCAGTGACCGGTGTATCATCCTTTTTCATATATATCCTTTCAATATATTTGTTGATTCTCTTGTTCTTCTTGACGCTATATTCACTTCAATGGGCCCCGAATGTGGATTGTGGGCTGCGTGCATGGCAAGGGCAGCCGCCCAGAAGCGGTCAGCATGAGAATCATCAGTGTTTGCCGCATCAAAACGAATGTTGCCTGCCGATGTTGTGATCTTCTTGACTGAATGTAAATCTTCCCTCACCTCCGGGAGCGCAGGGATGTAAAGCTGTATATCTTCAATATACGTATAGAGCGTATGGGCAAGATCAGATTTGACCTGATTTGTAAATGTTACAGCCTCTACCCTAAATTTACCAAATCTATCCTGTGCTTCCTCGGCAAGCTGCATACCAAGCCCTGTCTCATCAATACAGCACCGCCTCATGGCAGGATGCTCAAGAATCTTATATAACGCCTCTCTCTGTGTCTTGAAGGTTGCCTTTTCAAGCACCTTATAAATTCTTGTGTAATAAACAAGCCCTAATTTCTCGACGCCCCATATAACAGTTAAATTTCTTCTCCTGCCTATATCAACGCCAACATATAAATCCCCTGTTATTGCCTCATGAGGCGTCAAGATTCCATCACGTTCCGCCTTATCGAGCATTTCATATGTAAGAAAAGCAGCCGCCTCATCTACCGCAATACAACAATATTCCTGAAGCCATGTATTTTCATCAAAACAGTTGTCATGCTGTTCCTTGAGCCATTCTTCCCTTTCCTTTTTTGTAGCTTTTCTTTTCAGAATTTTATCAACAAGACCCTCTTCAACCGCCCTATATATATCTACCGTATGAAGAGACCATCTAAGCCGTCCTTTTTTGGCTGCATCAACAAACTTATAGAATTTGCATGACTTTCCATTATGGGTAGAAAGAATACGAAGCGGGAATCCCCAGGTAATGACAGGTCTTGCAGCAGACCACATCTTCTCCGGCTCATCATGATGAGCAAACTCGTCGAGAACGACCTTCCCGCCCTTGCTTCTGAGCGCCTTTGGGTTTGATGAAAGAGCATGTATCTTTGTCCCGTTTGCAAATTCGATAACAAAAGTCTTGATATCGCGATCAGAGTCTATAACTATCTGACCGAGAGGTTTTGCGGCGACATTGAAGAGCCTTGTCCACTGCTCGCAATAGCCGATATATTCTCTTGCTGCTGATTCATCAGCGGAAGAGAACCATACAGCAGGGACCTTGCCTCTGGCACAATCCCTTACATCTTCATAAGATTGAACATATGTGGCGCCGATACGGCGTGATTTTTCCCATATTTTTACAGGACTTTCATCCTTGAGCCAGGCGATTTGATAAGGAAGAAAATATTTTTCATCTTTCATTATATCCCTAATATTTCGCTTTCAATAATTTTCAACACGTCTTCCGTGAGACCCTTTTTGCCTTCCTCAGTCTCTTTCTTTGATAACACATCCTCATAGTCCTTTACCTTTGTTATGAGCGGCAAGAGCCTTGTGAAGGCATACATCCTGCCAGGGTCAACCTTCTCGCCGTTTTCCATATCTTCCTTGATAGTTCTCATGAGCTTACGGGCGAATTCGTATAGCTCTTCATGGAAGGCTTCTTTACTTTTAATATGCTGGAGACGCTTTGTCTCCCAGTCCCCCTCTTCCTTCCAGATGCGGACAGTCTTTTCTCCAAGTCTTAAACGCGAGGCAATCTCCATGAGCGTACATTGCTCGACCACATAGAGCCTTTCAGCTTCATTAAAATAGAGCTGTTTTTTAGCCATTCGCCAGGCCCTCTTCCATGTCGGCAACACGTTTTTTGAGAATGACCATCTCGTTGTAGATAGCATAGAGTCTTTTCATCGAGACCCTTGCTTCAGGGATTTTTAGTTTTGTAATATCGTCTTCGTAGGGGTTGAGATTTGCTCTGATCGAGATAATGAGCCCCGATGCCTCAAGGTCCAGTTCCTTTAATCTGTGTTTGCTATCCGCAATCTGTCCCTTCAATATCATGATTTCCTGATTCATTTACCACTCTCCTTTCGCGCCACAGGGCAAAATTGATTCTGGTCAATCTTTGTTTCCATGCGTGCAAGGCAGGCGCCATGATATTCAAGAGTCTGGATAAAGCTTTGAAGTATTTCAAAATTACGTTTTGCCTGTTCATTCTGTGTATCAATAATCCCTGAGAAGAGTTTGACCTGGCTTTTGTGATAAATATAAAAGATAATAAAGACAATGCCTGCTACGCCTAATTGCTTCACTATGTCTATATAAAAGCTCCCTTCTGGCATACAGTCCCCCTTATTGAATCAAGCCTTAGCTCAAAAGCTCATATAATCTTATATATAATTATTCCTGTTTGATTTCCTCTGAATTATTCATAAGAAATATATTTTCGATAGATATAGACTTAACCTAATGATTTGAGAACACGAATATGTTTAAGGGGGTATCTATGTGGTTTGAGATATTCAAGGCAGGCACATTCACGGATTCAGAAGGCGTAACAAGAACATGGACCGAAGAGGACCTCGATACGATAGTATCGAGGTATGACCCTTCACAGCATGAAGCGCCAATCGTAATAGGCCATCCAAAAGATAACTCCCCGGCGTGGGGCTGGATAGAGGCAATTAAGCGGGAAGGGGGGAAGCTTCTTGCAAAGGCAAAAGATATGGTCCCTGAATTCAAAGAAATGGTGAACAAAGGGCTTTTTAAAAAACGTTCAATTTCGCTCTACCCTGATCTGACTCTGCGTCATGTGGGATTTTTGGGCGCCACGCCCCCGGCAGTGAAGGGCCTTGCGGATGTCCAGTTCTCAGATGATAAGGCAGCCTCCATTGAATTCGATGAGTACCAGATGAATATACTCGGCAATATTTTTCAGCGGTTAAGAGAATGGTTTATTGAAAAATTCGGCATCGAAACTGCGGACCGTGTTGTGGGAACATGGGATATTGATGAATTAAAGCGGCCTCAACCATCCGAAGCAAGTGCTTTTGCCGAAGGCGACAGAGAAAAGGCGAAGAAGGCACAGGAGGCAAGAGCTAAAAAATACGGCATAGCTGTAAAGGAAGGTGGAAATGTCACAAAGCCCTCTGAATATGAATCAATCTTAGATGATGAATTTGCCGACCCTGTTAATTACCGCTATCCGATTGATGAATCGCATGTTCAGGCAGCCCTTTCATACTGGGGAATGCCGAAAAATAGAGAACAATATACAGCAGAGGAGGTGAAGACTATCACTCAAAGAATACTTAAAGCAGCGAAAAAGGCAGGCATCGAAATAGATGAAGATAAATGGAATTTTATAGAAAAGGAGGAAGATATGGACAAAATTGTAGAGCTTGAAGCAAAAATCAAGCAACTGGAACAGTCTATCTCTAACTATGCGGAGAAAGACAAGGCAAAGGACAGGTTGCTTGCGGATCTGAAACAGGAACTCGAAAAGGAACGGGCGGAGAAACGGAAAGCGGAATTCAATGCCTTCTGCGATGGGCTTGTTTCAGAAGGAAAACTCACACCGGCTCAGAAAGTCCTGGCTGTTGATTTCATGGAAATCTTATCCGGGGTTGCCGAGTATGAGTTTGCCGAAGGGGACGCAAAAGTGAAAAAAGCCCCTCTGGAGGCTTTTAAGAGCCTTTTGACTACCCTTCCAAAGCAGGTGGAGTTTAGCGAGCATGCGACAAAAGGCAGGGCATCAGGAGAAAGCGGCAAAGATAAGGTTCGCGAGCAAAAGGTCAGCGAATATATGGAAAAAAATAAAGGGGCATCCTACAAAGACGCTGTGATTGCGGTCTCCAGGGAAAACCCCGAACTCTTTAGAGAGGAGGCATAAGATGAGAAAAATAGTTTTTAAAATCGCCAAGGGTGCATTATTTCTGTGTTTGTTGCTTATGGTGGTAGGCATATGTACTATATTCGCCGGGAGCCCTGACGAAGGCACCGCTGGGGTCTTGCTCGGTATACCGCTTGTGGGCCTCGCCATAGGACAAACCACTATTCTTGAAAAGACTTTGAAATGTACGGCGGCAATCACAACGGCATATACCATTGCAAAATTTGGGGCAGATGATGACCATGCTTCGCTCGCCGTAGCTGCAACAGATCCCCTGATTGGGATATTCCAGCATACTACAACCGTCGCAGATGAACCCGTAAGGGTTATGCTGGAAGGCATCTCCAGAGTTGTATATGGGGGGACCGTAACGCGGGGACAGGATTTGACCTGTGATGGAAGCGGCAAAGCCGTTGCAGCAGCAAAAGGCGATTCCATTATAGGCCAGGCAATGGTATCCGGCGTTGTTGGAGATATAGGATTCGTGCACATCAATCAGGGCCAGGTCAACCCGAGCGCCGGTGTTGATGGAATACACAATAAATACGTTGCAAGGGCGACATACGATTTTGCTGTAAGTGGCGGTGCAACGGGTGATCACCCTCTCGGTGTGACTATTCCTAATAAAGCCATTATTACCAGAGGCATCGGGAATATCATTACGCCTTTTGTCTCGACGAGCAACGACGGCACGATCGCCTTAAAAGCAAACAGCGCAGGAGACTTACTTGCTGCGGTGGATGCCGATACCCTGAGCGGGGTATTCGACCTCATACCTGTTGGAACAGCGGCAACAATGGTAAAACTCACGGACAACAGAGAATTGACGCTCACGGTAGCAGTACATGCCTTGACTGCCGGCAAGGCCGTATTCTTTGTTGAATACGTGTTAAGCGACTAATTTGAAAGGAGGAAAAGACTATGCCAGAACCAAAAGATTTACATGTTGATGCGATATTGACCAACCTATCAGTGAAATACAGGAATGATGCCATGTTATGGCCACTCCTTATGCCGCTGGTGAAGGTTAATAAAAGGTCAGACAAGTTCACTGTGTATACCAAGACAGACAGTTTCAAGCTGGTGGATGATAAGATAGGCCCGAAATCGCTGCCTAATGAAGTGGACTGGGGAACCTCGACAGACAATTACTCTGTAAAAGACCACGCACTTGGCGATTGGCTGCCACAGGAGAGCATCGATAATGCTGACAATCCTTTACAGCCCGATATAGATACAAACGATTTCTTGAACCTCATGCTCGATATAGCTCAGGAAAAAAGGGTCGTTGATATCGTGTTTAACGCCAACTCGTACCCATCAGGCAATAAAACACAGCTCACCAGCACTGCTCAGTGGGGAGGCTCAGCCGATAATCCGATTAACGATATACTGACCGCTATCGAGGCCTGTTTTGTGCGGGCAAATACCCTGGTTTTCGGCGCTGATGCCTGGAAAAAATTCAGGCAGCTTCCAGAAATTCTTGATGCAGTGAAAACCACAACCAGGTATCAGGGTTCGCCTGGCGGACTCGCCACAGCGCCAGAGGTTGCCGCACTCTTTGAAGTAGACCAGGTATTGGTTGGCAGGGCACGCTATATCACATCAAAGGAAGGACAGACTCCAGCCTATGCCCGTCTCTGGGGTAAGCATTGTGCTGCCCTTTACGTGGAGAAAAATCCTGGCATCAGGAGCATCACTTTCGGGGCTACCTTCTGTGAGATGTTGAGACAGACCCAGAGGGATTTTGACCAGAAGAGAGGCGTTAAGGGCGCCCATTACATCAAGGTTGCCTGGAACTCGGATGAAAAAGTGATTGCCTCTGACCTCGGATATTTCATTGAAACTGCGGTAGCGTAAAACTACAGCAAAGGTGAAATAGATGAGCTACTGCACTATAGACGATATAAAAAGGATGCTCCCTGAGCAGGATATTATCATGCTCACAAACGATGCATCCACAGGCACTGTAGATATGGATGTTGTTACGGATGCCATTGCTTATGCAGACCAGCTCATAGACGGATATTTGAGGGGGAGATATACACTCCCCCTTTCCACCGTGCCAACGTTCTTGAAGAAGCTCTCTATCGACCTGGTGATATTTTATCTCTACGGCAGGCGTCCAGAAATCCAGAACGACAATGTTGAAAAGAAATATACAAATACATTGAAGATACTGGAGCAGATTCAGGCAGGGAAAATAGCCCTCGGTGATGATACCTCAGGAGAAGATTTGCCGGGTAAAGGCGAGTACAAAACGAACAAAACAGAAGACGATAGAATCTTCTCAAAGGATGTGCTCGATGGGTACTAAAAAGGACAGAAAAAAGGGCAAAAAATGCTAAAAAGCGATATGCCTCAATTTTCGCCGTATTTTAGTTTTAAGAGGGGGTGTTTTGAAAATAATGGAATAATAGCACCCCCCCATAAAAAGATGCAATATAGAGCGTTTTAAGAGGGGGTAATTTTTGGGATTTATTAATGACCCATTAAAGGGCATTTAAAAGGCTATTAATGACCATTTAAGGATTTTGAAAAAGGGCAAAAAATGTCTGAGACCAAAAAAAGCGGTTTTGAGGTTTTTGAGGGGTTGGATGACAAAAAATTGATGGCTTTGTGTCTTTGGGGAGAGGCGAGGGGTGAACCCCTTTCCGGGAAGATCGGAATAGCATTCGTTATCATGAACCGGGTCAAAAAGGATGGATGGTTTGGCTCGACAATAAAAAAGGTAATTCTAAAGCCAAAACAGTTCTCCTGTTTCAACGAAAAAGACCCTAATAGAGTAAAGCTTGTCATGCTCGCTCAAAACTGGGATTATTTCTTTCAAAAGGATAAGGCGCTCAGGGAGTGCTATTACGTTGCAGAAAAGATAATTGAAGACAACACGTTTCAGGATAATGTCTTCGGTGCCACCCATTATAAGACTGCAAAATGCAGGGCATCATGGGCAGATAGTATGCAGCTCGTTGCCGTAATCGGCAACCATGAATTTTATGTAGAAAAAAAGGAGGAAACACATGGAAACTAAAGGGCTTTTAACAAGCAAGACAATCTGGGGCGCAATTATAGCAATTGCAGCCACAGCATTGAAAATTGCCGGATATGACATAGGAGGCGACACAGAAGGCTTTGTCAATGACATCATTGCGCTTTTAGGCTCGGCGATTGCAATCTACGGGAGAATCAAGGCAGTCAAGAAAATAGAAGGCGTGAAATAATCGTGGATATTGCAAGCATCTTAGGCATAGCAAAATTGTCAGGTTGCTTTGGCATTGTCGTTATCATAGCCGTCTTTATCATTTTCATCTACAAAAAGGGCAAAGAGACAGGCGCAAAGAAAAAAGAGGAAGAGATATATGAAGAGAAGGATAAAAGGCTTACAGAGCTTACAAAAGAGCTTAATAGTCTTACTGATGATCCTAATTCTCCTTTCAGGGTGCGCAAGCCTGAAGGAAAGTGGGGCGAAATTAGAAAGACCAGTTCTTGAATATGGGTGGCACTGCGGATTTAGTGCCGAAGTAGATGAGAAAGAGCGGGGCTTATGCTGCATGGTATATGAAGACATGATGAAGCTCATGCAGTATATGCTGATACTTGAGAACAGGTAATAAAGGAAGGCAAAATGAACATAGCAGACATAGAAGATATATTAATTTCAACCATTGAAGGATTGAATGAAGACGGGGTAAATTTATTTACCTATGTGGGCTCTCTGGGAAGAAAAGGCCAACCATCTCCCCTTACGTATCCATGCGCCCTCGTATATTTTGTTGGAGACGACAATACAAGGTCAAAGCCACGCCCTGTTTATACTCTTAATTTTGAGATAGTCATTATGTGTCGCAATCTATCTCTAAAGCCAGAAGAGCAGGCAGCCCGTGATTCCTATGTCCTGCTTGAAGCAGTTGAGCAGGCGATAAACGGCAAGCGATTAGGCATAGATGATATTGAACCCTGGACCTGTATGTCCAGAGATTTTGTAGATTATGACAATGGATTAATTACATACAGCATCAAGATACAGACAAGGCACTATCTCAATGTGCCTGTTCCCGATTAAATGAAAAGGAGGTTTACATGGAAGATAGATGGAATACAGGCGAAACAAAGTATATCGTTAATGATAAAGAGATGACGGAAGAGGAATACAAGAATTACCAGGTAAAAGGAAAAAAACAAAAAGAAAAGGAGGTAACAAATGATAGAGGCGAGAACACAATTAGCAGCAAAAATTGAAGCAAGCGAAGGAGTTGCCGAGACCCTTACCAAAACAGAAGCCTTTCTTGCAGCGAATGTCAAGTTTTCTACGGACACGCCTATGGGAGAAAGACCAAACGTTTCTGCATCATTATCCCCCTGGGCATCCATACCAGGGGCACGTTTTGCAAAGTTTGAATTTGACGTAGAAATAAAAGGTTCAGGCACAAAAGGTACAGCCCCGGCATTGGGCGTGTTATTGAAGGCATGTGGATTTGGCGAAACCGTTGTGGCAGCCACATCAGTTACATATAAGCCTGCCTCCACCGGCGTAAGTTCTATCACCATTGCATCGTATGAAGACGGGATTATTAAAAAGATATGGGGAGCAAGAGGCAATGTAAACCCAAAATTTGAAGGTAATGCCCCTGGATGGTTGCATTTTGAATTCACAGGCGCTGATTTCTCTGTTGCAGATTTAGCTATGCTTTCAGGTGTAAGCTATGAATCAACAAAGCCCATTGCTTTTCTTTCCGCAGCATTCCAGATTGATTCCTATTCCGCATTAATTGGCGCCCTCGAAATCAACATGAATAATGCAGTGGCGCTTAGAAAAGACGTAAATAGCGCAAGCGGTTATAAGAGCGCAGTTATCACAAATAGAAAACCATCCATGACATTTGACCCTGAAATGGTACTTGTCGCTACATATGATTTCTACGGGAAGCTCCGTTCAGGCAATGAAGGCTCCCTCACTCTTACTTTAGGAAGCGAAGCAGGAAATATCTGCACCATCACAGCGCCTAAAGTTCAATATACAGCTATTTCTGATGATGTCAAAGAGGGACTAAGGAATCTCGGGATTACCTGCAAGCTCAATAGAAATGCAGGAGATGATGAACTTTCAATAGCATTTACATAAGAAATGCGGAGGGGCCATGAAATATGTATATGAAATTAATGGAAAAAGATGGATACAGAAGCCTCTTGTCATAGGGCAGGTAAAGCAGTTAATAAGCATCATAGGGCATCTGAAAATTCCAGGCAATATTGACATACCGGGATTGATTGCCCTTCTTGGAGAAGAACTTCCCCGGGTTATTGCAATTATCTTAACGCCTGAAGGAATGAGTTTAAGAGAAAAGGAGATTGATACACTCGAAAAAGAACTTGAGGAGACGCTTTATATAGAAACCGCCATTCAGGTGATAGAAGATTTTTTCGACTTGAACCCGATAGCCTTGAGTTTGGAGAGGCTGACCGGGGCAATCGAAAAGATTCAGAGCCAGATGATTCAATCGAAGAGTTCATCTGTTTCCTCGCAGGAGGAGACATCACAAAAAGAGACGAAATCGAATGGGGATATACCTTCAGAGAATGCGAAAAATATGTCGAATATAAAAGACGGGATGTAATATTCAGAGAGGGAGTGATAGGGTTTTTTGTGAAGGAAGAAAAAGGACAGAAGGAAAAATATAAAAGATGCAGACATCCGGATGCGTGTGCGATATGCCGGAAGAAATGTGATGAAAGGATAACATAAGATGGCTGGCAATCAACTACAGCTTATAATTACTGCAATTGACAAGACCAAAGAGGCATTTCAGAGTCTTGCAGGCAATTTTAAAAAATTAGCCGGAGATGCAGATAGTTTCAGGCTTAAACTTGGTGAAGCAGAACGCTGGCTAAAAAATCTTGCCAGTACAGCAGCCTTATATAAATTAGGTTCTATATTAAAAGATTCAATTGATTCTACTGAACAAATGCAGAATGCCCTGCGTGGTCTTGCAGCTATTACTCGTTATGCAGGTGAAGATATTGGACAATCCCTCAGCGCAGCATCAAATCTTGCCAGTGATGGTCTTATTGATGTGCAATCCGCAGCACAGGCATTACAGAATCTATTGAGCCGTGGCTTTTCTCTAAAAGAGTCCATAGAGATGCTCGAAAGGTTAAAGGATGCTGCTGCATTCAACAGACAGGCGCATCTTTCAATGGGAGAGGCAGTAAAATCAGCGACAGAAGGTCTTAAAAATGAAAATTCAATTCTTGTTGATAATGCAGGTGTTACAAAAAATGTATCAATTATGTGGAAGGAATATGCAGCAGAGATAGGAAAAAATGTTGAAGGGCTTACACAGGCAGAAAAGAGGCAGGCAGAATATAATGGAATTATGCGGGAAACAGAAGGGCAGATAGGAAATGCAAAGCTTGCAACAGAGGGATTGACAGGTGCAAAAGCAAAATTATCAGTTGAGATCATAAAACTGAAAGCCACTCTTGGCGATAGTCTGACACCAGCATTTGTAGCGCTGACAGGGACAATAAATTGGTTAATAGATAATGCACTAAAGCCAGTATTGTGGTGGTTTGAAACTCTTGGAGCTGAAGCAGGATTAATTGGTCAGAAATTCGGAGCTGTATATGATTGGGTAAAGTCTGGTTTTAAAGGCGGCGTTAAAGGTATTAAAGAAGAATTTAAAAAACTTGACGAAACATTTTTCCAATATATAGGGGAACTTGCTGAAAAATGGGAAGGTAAAGGGGGAATAAAAGCCCCTGAAATAGGTATTGATACAGGCAAGCGTAGAAAAGATATAGATATAGTAAAAAATGATACTAAAAAACTTGGTGAAGAATGGTCAAAGGTCAAGCGTGACCTTCAAACTGATATTTCAAAAACAGGGCTTGATGAATTTGACCAGAAAGTGCTTGAGATTACAAATAAAGCAGAGGATATGAAACAAAAGTTTAAAGATATTCCTGGCTCAATATCAGAGATAAATGCCTGGCTTCAAAAGATGACAGAGCAGGTTCAATGGGAAAAACAATGGAAGGAATATGAGGAACTGCAAAAGAAAAGGGAGGAAGGGGAGAAAAAATATACAGCGCTTGTGAACGAACTCGAAACATCTACGGCTGATGAAAGACGTAATAAAATTCAAAAAAGCATTCAGGAAGAAACAAAACTGACGCAGGAACTTCTTGAGATATGGCAAACAACTGAAATGTCGTATGAGGAATACCAGAATCGCCTTACGGAAATAGAAGAAAAAGGCGCTCGTGAAAGAGAAAAGATTAATGAGGACTATAATCTCGCCATTCTTGAATCTGAATCCAGACGCCGTCTTGCCGTCCTTGATATGGCTGAAAAGGAGATGTCTTTATCAAAAACTGATATTACAAAAGGTCGTATTGCAGAATATCAAAAACTTCTTACCTATTACGAATCCATAAGGGACCGTGCGATAGAGCTTGGAGACATTACAGCAAGGATTCAGGCAGAGGATAAGATCAGCGATATAAATACTCAGCTTAACGAACTCAACCTAACCCTGACAGAGCTGACAGGTACATTTGCTGAAGGCGCCTTAAGGGGATTCAATGAATTTCTCTATAACTTGAATTCAACATTCCAGACCGCAAAAGAGATTGCAAAAGAAACCGCCCAGGCTATGGAACAGGCATTTACCGACTTTTTCTTTGATGCATTTGACGCAAAATTGAAAGACCTATCTGATTATATAGAGAGTTTTTCAAAGAGTGTCAGAAGGGCGATAGCAAGTGCCTTAGGTCAGCAGGTATCAGGAGCAATCATAGGCGGTATAGGAAAGTTTTTTGGAGTTTCTGCTGGCGGAGTTTCTGCTGGCGGAGTTTCTGCTGGCACCACAGGCGGTATATGGGTACATAAAGGCGGTATGCCCTATGAAGCAAAACCTGTCAATATCGAATTCGTACCAAAATTTCATGCCGGTATAGGCCCTGATGAAGTATTATCCATCATCAGAAAAGATGAAGGCGTTTTCACGCCTGGCCAGATGAAAGCCTTAGGCCTCATGGCACGTGGAGCAAGCCCTATGAATGTGAGAGTTGAATTGAAAAATGAATCAGGCACAAGGCTTGAGATAGACGAAAATCCCGATATCAAGTTTGACCTTGACCAGCTTGTCATATCTACCGTTGTTCGCAAGGTTAAAGAAGATAAACAATTTAGGAATTTCCTGCAAACAGGAGGGAAATCATGAGCGGTGTGCTCGATAATATAGAATATGAATTGCCCATAATTCCATTTGGCGGGTATAAAGTTACGAAGGTTATGCCTAAAGTGCGCATGCGCACGCCAGCGGGCTATATACAACAGAGAGAGCAATCCCCAACCACACAATATAAAATACAGATAGAATTTGAGATGCTTACAGATGCAGAAAAGAACCTTCTGGCTGCCTTTATCGATGAATATAAATCAGAGACTTTCTATTTTATTTTTCCTACGTCTATGAAACCAAGACCAGATGGCAAGATATATCCAATTGGCATCCTGTGTCTTATAACCAGTGATGAAATGGCAGAGGACCCCAAACACCCTGGTTTTCTATGGACATGTAGCCTTACCCTTGAATCCATAGGACCAGAAGTCGTGGGGACACCTCCAACAGATTAAAAAAGGAGAGATATGCCACGGACCGTCACGGACAATGAGCATCTGAAATTTAATCAACCATCCACATGGATTGCACTATTTGAAATTACCCTTGATGATGGCACATATTATCTTACTCCAAACCCTGAAGAAATTGAAGTCAATGGCAATACATATACGCCCTTCCCTGTGATGCTCGAGGAGCTTCAGGAAGATTCAAGCGGACAGGTTTCAACAATGAGATTGCTTATCTCAAACATAGAAGGAATGCTTTCCGATAAATTCAAAACCTCCCGTGAAGTAGAAGGATATTCTGTAACCTTCAAACAATACAGCATTGAGAATGATACAATAATTTATGAAGAGACCCTTGAGATCATAGGGATAGAGGATATTTCAGAACAGTCAATCGCCCTGAGCGTTGGCATATTCAATCCATTTCTTGCAAAACTACTGCATGAGAAATTCATTACTGATTTTTGCTGGAACCGCTATAAAGGCAAGGGATGCTGGATTCAAAAGTCAGACGGCACATACACCCAGCCTTCAGGATTTACAGTAGGCAGTCCGGATACATGCAATCATAATAGAGTGGACTGTAAAAGGCACGGGAATGTCTTGAGATTGAACTCTTTCCCCGGCATACCTGGAGGCACGGGATATGTATAGGCGTGAAATCATAGCCGAAACACATAAAGACTGGGCAAATCTTATAGGAATTTCTTATGCCTTAGGAGGTCAGGACCGCTTAAAAGGTTTGAATTGTTATGGTCTTGTCCGTGAGGTCTATAAAGGCATAAATATAACCCTTCCGGTAAGAAACGAAATGGAATTATCTGCTGAACTGGTCCAGAAGGAAGGGGCGAACTGGGAAAAGATTGTTAATCCTGAACCCTATGCAGTTGCGCTGATGCGCTCTGATAAAGGTTTGCATCTTGGCATAATTACGCCTGATATGCAGCTTTTACGCTGTGATGAGAATAAAGGAGTTATTGTATCAAGACTTAAAAAATATAACTATGTAATAATCTCCTATTATCGATATAAGGCAGGCGGAGGGGAAACACTTCCTATAGCAGGCGGAGGAAGTATAGGCAGGGCAATTGGCGGGCTTTTGGTTGCTGTTGCTGCCTTTGTTTTTCCGCCGATGATAGCGACCGGGGTTTGGGGTGCAGGATGGGCAGGTCTTGGTGGTTGGGCGCTTGCCGGTGCCATAGGCGCATCTATGGCAATATCGATTGTTGGCAGTATGGTTGTTGATTCGCTTTTTCCTATACCATCCCCTGAAACACCTTCCCTTTCTGGCTGGGATAATAATCTCAAGGATTCACGCCACTATACATGGGATGGGATTGTTAATGACCATCGTCCTGGACTTGCAAAGTCCTGGTTATTCGGGACAATGAAAGTGGGCGGACAGATTATCTCTGAACATACATCATACGATGCAAATGGCAATGAATTCTTTAACATGCTTATATGCCCTGTAGCGCATCGCATTACAAGGCTCGACGATGTTCGTATTAATGATACAGAAAATCAATATTATGACCAGGTGCAGGTTGCTCTGCGCCCAGGAGATGATGAACAGAGCATTATTGATACATTCAGAAAGATATATACTCAATATCTGTCAGGAGCCAAAATCAGGTATGATGCAAGCGCAGATAACCCCACAGATTACACTGCCTTCACATCAAAGAAGGATATCACAGGTTGCAGATTTGTTATATCTGCGCCCCGCGGACTCTATGAAATTGTAAGCAATTCTCCGCAGGCACGCAGTGTTGTCTTCCGCATCCAGTATAAGAAACATACTGAGGAGACATGGAATTTAATCATGGGTGATTATTCTGAGTGGGTAGCTGGGAATGTCACAAATAATACATCAGGATTTACAGGAAGAATCTGGAGAGGTTTTGATACAGATATAAATACAACTGCAATCAAATTTCGTCTGATTAGTTATCATACAATCGATGAAACAACAACCTTTACCTGGTCTCGTTATCGAGTCTATTACCGCAAAGAAGGGGCATCTTCCTGGATATTACATGGGACCTATGAGGTTGGTGCCTGCTATTATGGATATTTGGCAGACGGTTCATGGAATATTGTCATATCAGGGCTTGAGATCGGTAAATATCAGGTACGTATCAATTGGGAAAATGATTGCTGTACAAATCTGTATGGTACACATAATATTAATGCCTTCGCAGTAGATAATGTTTATCTTTCAACGCAGGCGCAATCATTCACTGTGAGCGGCAATGCCGCTAATCCACTTGAGGCAGTAACAAAGATAATTGAATTACTGAACTTAGAAGAAGATACATATAATTTCAGAATATGGCGCACAACCGTTGACCAGACATCCATTTATTGGTGTGATGACATATTCCTGAAGACTTATTCTGAAATTATAACCGATGAACTTGCATATCCAAATCACTCCCTGATTGGCGTATCCGCTATGGCAACGGATAGATTATCAGGTTCACGCCCTAAAATCACTGCCATCGGCATAGGACAGCCTCTTTCAGTCCCGCCCGCAGAGGATAGGTATGATACAACAGTCTATGCAGATGAAGGCATAGTAACAGGCACAGGCAATACAGTAAATAATGTCCTTGTGGATGGCATGAGAAAGATTCTCATCAATGCACAACTTCCTAACCCGTCCGCCCCGTCCATTTTTTATTACTGGCTTGTGCGGATGGATTCGCCTGGTTTTGCACAGCCTGATAGACTGCTCACAAAATATTTCAACCGTGTTCATACCTGGGAGATTGATGGCACAAGAACAAGACTATATTTGCAGTCAACAGAAGGGATACCGGCAGGTACGCAGGTTATGGTCTTCTATGAAAACTATGCGCCCACGGACAGCTATGCCTGGGCAATCGCAAAGGTATTGATTGAAGGCTCTCACGGACGGATTACGACAAACCATATTGAATGGGAATCATTTGCAGAATTTGATGAATATTGTAATGAACTTGTAGATAGCGAACAACGTCACAAATTCGATGCAGTGATTGATTTTAGCGAGGATTTATGGGGATTGGTAACGAGAATAGTACAGCAGGCATCAGCTCAGATTGTCCCATATGGAAATAAATATAAAATCATTATAGACAAGCCGATTAACTCACCTGTCCAGGTATTCGGTGAAGGGAATACTAAAAATGTCCATGTCTATCCAATACCGCAGAGAGACAGGGCAAATGTGCTTGTGATTGCCTATCTTGATGAAAATTTGAATTATGATGAAAAGACGATAAGTGAAGAAGATATACAACCTGGAGAATATCCAATCGTGAAGACTCTCTCCCCGCTTGTAGGCATTACACGTGAATCAGAGGCAAGAAGATATTTGCGACGACTTCTTAAATATAACCGCTATATTGACCATGAGATAGAATTTGAAGCAGGAAGTGAATCTATTGAGGTTGAGGTTGGCGATTGTTTTGCCTTCCAATCACAGGTTAATGATTTTGCTTCAAGTGGAAGGATACGAGGCACAAATGATGCAGGGGATAAGGTTGTGCTCGATAAATCGATTGAAATAGAAAGCGGCGTTACATACCGTCTCCGTGTATGGGGGGCTGATGGAGTTGTCTATACCTGGGAAGGCGTGCTTACAGGCGACAGCATTACGGAAGTTCCAAAACCGACAGGACTGACAATAGATAATAATAAACCTTACGAATGTAATTATATACTTGCAAAAACGAGCGAAATCAACACGATGTACAGGACAAAAAGCATTAAACGAAGTGCTGAGACAATGTTCTCAACAATCAGAGGAATAGTATATCGTGATGAAGTATATTCCTAAAAGGAGGTAATTATGCCTGATATATTCCCTAACACAGTTTTATATATCTTATTTGATGAGCGCATTAATAACATCCATGATAAGAATGCTAATGCGCATCAGACACAGAATATCCAGGACCCATCATCGCACAATACGGGCCGTGTAGGTAGCCCTTCAAAGGCGTATGCACAAGGGGCATTCATGCAGGTATTTCTGGGAGGAGTAGGCAAGACTGCATGGCCCTCGGCAGTACCGGGAAGTAATGGAGAAGTGTTTATGACCGGGACAGTGACGCTCGCTGGACAGAATGGCGTAACAGTGACACACAATAAAGGAGACACGAACTATGTTGTGAAGGTAATGCCTAAAGATGTGGGCATATTTGGTCTGGTAGGAGACATAGCTATTGTCAAGGCAGCGAATACTTGTGTTATTTATAACAGCGGAATCGGCAATATTGCAGCAGATATTGAGCTGTCCAATATAGCATAAAATAAGGGGGTATCAATGCTTAAATTAAGTGGCTCTAAATTGCAACTCGATGGATTTAAATGTGAGAAAGGCATGGTTGCCACACAGGAAATTGATTTATCTCCGTTTCAAGGGCAGACAGTGCGTGTCTATCTCGACAATAATCTGAAACTGGTTGTAAATCCTATGTATGATTGCTATTGGCACCTGTGTGAAATGGAGTTGCCTCATCCTCAAGCTGATACTATTATTGACGAAGAATCAGGTGAAGAGATTAGATTTGAACCTAAACCATTGGATTTGGATAAGATTGATATAAGACATTTTGATTTACCAAAGGAGGCATAATGAAAGTAAAAGAATTGATAGAAAAATTGAAGGAATGTAATCCAGATGCGCCTGTTGTAACCAGAGATTCTGAATTGCATGGATTTTTTGAACTGAAAGTATGCCAGTCCATAAGGGTATGTCCAGTGCCTGAAGAATATAGAGAAACAGATAGATTTGTTGGCGATTATGAAAATGCAGATTATTTGTCTTTTTGCATACCTGATAATCAGATAGAGGCGGTTTTGATTTGTTTTGAGGAATATAAGGAGGAATAGATATGGGAATAGTTAAACGTAATAGTCTCTGGATAAGAGAGCAGATGAGCAAATTTGATACCTTTATTGGTATTTTTGTTGATGTAGATGGCTTCTGGTCATATATGAAATGGATACCTCCTTTCACTGCCTGTCGTGCATTAAATGATACTGCAAAAGTTGCAACTCCATCTAACACGGTTGGAGATTGGTTTCATCCTGAACAGATTCAAAGTGGGTGGGTAGAGAACACAGATTATGAAGTCTTTGGAAAGAGATTAAAACTAACATCAGGAACATTAACTGTGGGGAGACATTACAGAATTGAGACATACGTTTCTGATGATGATTTTACAAACGTAGGTGCTCCTCAGAATGTTGCTGGACAGTGTTTTATAGCCACTGGTACAACCCCAACTCACTGGGCACATTCTTCTGTCTTGCGGGAGAATGAGATGGGTGGATACTGGGTGGATATGTATTTGTGCTCAAGCAACGATGCTTCAATGGTGTCCGCTGGAACTGTATGTGATGGTGGTGAAAATAAGCACTGTTATGTAAGCCAACCTTTGAAAGTGCCAAGGATAAGCCAGACAATCGCTCATTTTAGACAATATCTGAAATCACGTTTTGATTATGGTGGATTTTTGCATTTAGGACAGGATGCGACATATCAAGGTTGGGCTAACAAGGGTGGCTTAATAACAGATGCCCATTGGAATGAACTTTGGATATGGACGAGAATAAATAGGTGGCTGTTGAGAGGCAATACAAACGGGTATTATGCTTCCAATCATATCCCACAATGGCACGCAGATGCCAACGACATAGGGCTAAAAGACCCTACATTAGATGCTGCTTATGGTAGCTCCCTTGTAGGTGGAGGGAGCAAATTATGGGAGATTCCTGTTGCTGATTTTTGCGGGAACCGCTGGGAATTTGCTGATGGGTTGCGTTTGAAAGATAATGGTATATATACTGCTTTGAAGACTATCAACCCTTTTACAAACCCAGCAGATGGTTATAATCATGCAGCATTTATTAATACAGGACTGACTGTTGATGGAGTTACATCTGGGCAAAGCATAGCATCTCTACGCACTGAGGCGTCGCTAAAAGGGCATGGGATCCCTGCAAGCACTGTAGCTGCTGGTCAGGGGGGCTTTGATGGGCAAGGATTCTGGTATGTCGCTACTGATGAAAGAATCTCCCTTCGCGGGGGCGACTGCGGCGACGGCGCTCGGTGCCCTGGCGCGTTGGACTTGAGCGACGCGCCCTCGAACTACAGCTGGGTCATCGGCGCTCGTGCAGTACTTGTACCCTGAGTCCTGGTGACTGAAACCTGACCCCCGCCCGAAAGGGCGGGAGCATAAGAGGTAAACATGCATGATATAGATTAGTTAAAGACCAGCGGACAGTAGTTCAGGGAGAAAGCCCTCCCTTAAACCATCCCACACTACGAGATGACGGGATAACCCGCTACCATCCGCCGCCTATCACCCGACCGAGACCAGGGCAGCTAAAATATAGCAGGGAAATCCCACAAAATCAATGTAACGAAGGAGGGATCTCCATGAAAAGTTTTTTAAGTTATCTCGGGGGAAAATCATTACTGGCAAACAAAATTATCCCGCTCATGCCGCAGCACACATGCTATTGTGAAGTTTTTGCCGGCGCTGCCTGGCTCCTCTTCAAAAAGGAGGAATCTGAAATTGAGACCATTAATGACATTAATTCTAATCTGGTTACCCTCTATCGGGTAATAAAAAATCATCTTGAGGAATTCATTCGTTACTTGAAGTGGATCCTCGTGGCCAGAGATGAATTTGAACGCTTTAAAGTCGAAAATCCTGCCTCGCTCACTGACATCCAAAAAGCCGTAAGGTTTTACTACTTGCTCAAAAATGGCTATTCCAGCCGGATCGACAATTTCTCGTTTTCGATTAACACCACCAGACGTTCGAATTTCAATCTTCTCCGGGTTGAAGAGGAACTTTCAGCGGCACATCTAAGGCTTTCCAGGGTCTACATAGAAAATATGCATTATGAAAAATTTATTGAACGTTTTGACCGCCCACATACCTTCTTCTATCTCGACCCTCCCTATTATAAACGTGAGGATTGGTACGGTAAGGGAATTTTTCATAGAGATGATTTTGCCAGGCTTAGAGATATTCTGAATGCCATTCAGGGTAAATTTATCATGTCCATTAACGACACACCTGAAATCAGGAAGATTTACAAAGAATTTGCCATCGAAGAGGTTACTACCACATATTCATGCGCGGGTGCAAACAATAAGGTCAGAGCCACCGAACTTCTGATTATGAATTTTACCCCAAAAAATACTTAAATAGCTTGACAGTTCTGTTTTGCCAGTGCTAATAATCAATAAATATGGAACCGCTTATTGTTAAGCAAAAGCATGAAGACATGATGAAATATGGGTATATCTGTCTAAAGCAGTTTCCAAAAAGTGAGCGACATACCCTATCGGCAGAGATACGCCTCACAATGTACGAAATCGATAAGCTAATAATCAGGTCGCAAAAGAAGTATTTTAAGAAAACAACCTTACAGGATTTGGATATCGAGATCGCTCACTTAAAGACAAAGATACGCCTGGCAAAGGAACTGGGGTTTCTTCCCTTTAATAAATACGAAAACTGGGAGAAAATGGTTCTCGAGCTGGGCAAGATGGTGGGGGGATGGATCAAGAAGATTTCAGGGTCATAGCCGGAAACCTTCGCGGGGGCAACTGCAACAACGGCGCTCAGTGCCCTGGCGCGTTGAACTTGAACAACGCGCCCTCGAACTACAACTGGAACATCGGCGCTCGTGCAGCACAGATATCGGGAGAAGCCTAAAAGGTATTGCCTTTTAAGACAGTCCATAATCTGTACAGGTTATGACCCTTGTCGCATCCGCATGGATCGGCAAAAATAAAAATGCTGCCCAGGTGGTTAGTAGGGAATCCCGAAAGCCATCTGGCGTGGCGGCGATATAATGAGGAGATATGGCAATCTATATAAAAAGATTTATGATTTAGAAAACCTTAACTTTGCCTTTTATAAGGTTTCGAAGGGCAGACGGTACTACAGAGATATCCTTCAATATAAGGATGCCCTGGAAGAAAACTTAATTAACCTTCAAAGGGAGCTAACCAATAAAACTTATACCCCGAGTCCATACCGGACATTTACCCTCTACGAGCCGAAAAAAAGGATTATTTATGTATCACCCATTAAAGATAGAATAGTTCATCATGCAGTTATGAATATTGTGGAGCCAATCTGGGAGAGTCTTTTTATTTATGATTCATATGCGTGCAGGAAAGGTAAGGGTACACATGCGGGGCTTGCTCGGACTGTTAAGTTTTTAAGGATGTCCAGGCAGAAATGGGGGAGAGTCTATTGTTTAAAATGTGATATAACAAAGTTTTTCCCTTCCATCAACCACCATATAATGTTTGATATAATAAGAAGAAAAATAAAATGTAAAGATACCCTGTATTTGTTCGATAAGATCATCTTTAGCAATTCAAATAATAGGGATGATCCTGGATCAAAGAATATGCCAATCGGTAATCTAATCTCCCAGTGGGGTGCCAATCTTTATTTGAACGAGCTGGACCAATATATAAAGCATGTGCTTAAAATTAAATATTACATCAGATATATGGATGATTTTCTTATACTGCACAGCGATTGTAGCTACCTTCATTGGTTAAAAAAGGAAATATCCTTATTTCTTGCTGAAAAGCTAAAACTCAGCCTTAATCCTAAAAGCGATATATATCCTATCAACCGAGGCATAGATTTTCTCGGCTATCGGATATGGTATAATAATATATTATTAAGGAAAAGCAGCCTTATAAGAGCCACAAAGAGTTTTAAAAGGCTTTCAAGGGCATATAAAGAGGGATTAATTAATCTTGCTGATGTAAAATGCTCATTATCGTCATGGCTGGGCCATTGCAAACATGCCAATGCAAAAAGAGGGACGATTATGTGTTTAAGGTACCTAATTTTGAGCGGTAAAAATTTCTCAAACTAACTGTTACTTTTTCTCAAACTCGGTGTTAAGTTATAGAGGCTCTGAAATCCGTTAAGATAGAAATATAAAAAAAGAAAATGCCGAAGGCGGGGATTGAACCCGCATGGAGCTAAGCTCCACTGGATTTTGAGTCCAGCGCGTCTGCCTGTTCCACCACTCCGGCGTGAAAAGAAGAATAACAAAAAATCTATGGAAAAGCAAAAAAAACAAGGCACAGAGGCAAAAAGCAAGGCACAAAGGCACAGAGGGACAAAGGCAGTGGATGGGGAAATGGGTAGAATGGTAGATGAGAGAATGAGTGAATGGGGGAATTCTGACTACTGGATTCTCTCTTCTGCCCTTCTCAGGTCTTCCTCTGTGTCTATTCCAAAACCATCATACTCAGTAATTAGCACCCTTATCCTGTAGCCGTTCTCAAGCACACGAAGTTGCTCTAAGGATTCAGCCTCTTCGATTTTACCTTTTTTCAGGGAAACAAATGTCTCAAGGAAAGACATCGTATACGCATATATGCCTACGTGCTTGTATATAAAATTTTTACCACTTACCGCTGACCACTGCTCACTGACTTTTACATACGGTATGGGTGAACGGGAAAAATAAAGGGCATACCCTTTGCTGTCAAGGACTACTTTTACAGTATTGGGGTCTCTATACTCTTTCTTCGTTCTTAAAGGAGAGCATAGTGTTGCCATATCCACCTTCTCTTTTTTCATAACAGAAAAGAGCATATCAATCATATCACCCCGTATCATGGGTTCATCACCCTGAAGATTAATGATAATGTCTGCTTTTTTATCTTTTAATGCTTCATAAACCCTATCTGTCCCGCTTTGACATTGAGGGCTTGTTAGCACTGCCTCTGCGCCAAAAGAGCAGGCAACCTTCTCTATCCGTTTGTCATCCGTGGCAATGATTACTTCATCTTTAAGTTTTGATGTTAGTGCTTTCTCATATACCCATTGGATAAGAGTTTTTCTTCCTATTCTGCGCAATGGTTTGCCAGGAAGTCTTGTGGAATCATACCGTGCTGGAATGACAATGATATTTAATCGTTCATCTTTCATCGTTCATCGTCCTTCATGTGCCATTCTGAATTCTGCCTTCTGGCTTCTGTATATACCCTATCCCTTAATCCCCTGCATTATAGATATTTCTTCAAAAACCTCCCTGTATAACTTGCCCCATTCAATACTATCTCTTCAGGTGTGCCTTTTGCAATAACTTTTCCACCTTCGTCACCACCTTCAGGACCCAGATCAATAATGGAATCTGCTGACTTTATTACATCCATGTTATGTTCTATAACAACGACTGTGTTTCCTCTTCCTACAAGCTTAAAGAGTACGCTCAAAAGCTTCTCAATATCCACAAAGTGAAGTCCCGTAGTTGGTTCATCAAGGATATAAAGAGTCCTACCTGTATCCCTTTTCGAGAGTTCCCTTGAGAGTTTTATTCTCTGCGCTTCCCCTCCTGAAAGCGTTGTTGCTGACTGACCAAGGCGGATATAGCCAAGACCTACATCATAGAGAACCTGCAATTTCTTTTTTATATGGGGCAGGGCGTCAAAAAATTCCATTGCCTGGGTTACTGTCATATCAAGAACATCGGCAATGCTCTTTCCTTTATAAAGTATCTCAAGGGTATCCCTGTTATACCTTTTACCCTTACATACATCACAGACAATATATACATCGGGTAGAAACTGCATCTCAATCTTCACAAAACCTTCACCACTGCAGGTCTCACATCTCCCACCTTTTACATTGAAGCTGAACCTGCCATCTTTATAGCCTCTCATGCGGGATTCTGGAAGTCGTGCAAAGAGTTCCCTGATATAAGTGAATACCCCTGTATAGGTTGCCGGGTTTGACCTGGGAGTTCTTCCAATAGGTGACTGGTCTATATCAATAACCCTGTCAATCGCCTCGTAGCCTGTTATGCCTTCTGTCTCTCCTGCCTTCTCCTTTGACCTGTAAAGCTTCTGTTTCAAAAGGGGGTAAAGGGTATCAACTATGAGTGTACTTTTTCCTGAGCCTGATACCCCTGTAATGCATGTGAAGACACCTAAGGGTATGGCAACATCAATATTCTTGAGATTATTTGCTCTTGCGCCTTTGATGAGAAGAAATCCTTTTGCCTTTCTCCGTTTCTCTGGCACAGCAATCGTCATTCTCTTGGAGAGATAAAGCCCTGTAATTGAATCTCCATGTCTTTTAAGTTCCTCGGGTGTACCCTGGAATACAAGACTTCCGCCATTCTCACCGGCACCAGGACCTAAATCCACCACATAGTCAGATGAGACAATGGCATCGTGATCATGTTCCACCACAATGACTGTATTATCAAGGTCTCTTAACCTTCGAAGAGTTGCAAGGAGTCGCTCATTGTCCCTCTGATGAAGTCCAATGCTCGGTTCATCAAGTACATAGAGGACACCGGTTAAGCCTGAACCAATCTGTGTTGCAAGGCGTATTCTCTGGGATTCTCCTGAAGAGAGGGTAGCTGAATTCCTGCTCAGGGTAATGTAGTCAAGACCTACATCCATCAAGAATTTTAAGCGTGAAATAATCTCTTTGAGTATTGTACGACTTATCTCCCTTTCCTTTTCTGTTAATTTGATTCCCTCGAAAAACTCGATGGCTTCACCGATTGCCAGTTGAGAGACTTCATGAATATTCTTTTCATTTACCCTTACCCAGAGCATCTCCTTTTTCAAACGTGCACCATTGCACGAAGGGCAGGGTACGAGGTTGATAAAACGTTCTAATCTTTCCCTCTCATAAAAATCAGCATGCTCCCATTCATTCTGCAATTCTTTGATAACACCTTCAAAGGGTTTTTTGATAAATTCCCTTCTTGTGTCTCTCTCCATAGCAAATTCTATTGCGGCTCCATTTGAACCAAAGAGAATAGCATCCTGCACTGATTTAGGGAGTTCTTTGAAGGGTTTCCTTATATCTATTTTGTAGTGCTTCACCAAGGCTTCAAGAAAGGGCAGGAAATGGATAGGATTTTTCTCTCCCCAGGGAATCACAGCACCCTCCCTGAGAGAGAGGTCTTTATTGGGCACAATTAGGTCAGGGTCAAAATATTCCTTTACACCAAGACCCAGACAGGCAGGACATGCGCCATAGGGATTATTGAAGGAGAACATACGTGGTGCAATCTCAGGATAGCTGATACCGCATTCCGGGCAGGCAAACTTCTCGCTGTAGATTGTGGCCTCCTTGCCTTTCTCCACTTTAACAATACCCCCTGCCTTCTGAAGGGCAAGTTCTACTGCCTCAAATAGCCTCCTCTCTATACCATCGCGAAGAGTAATCCTGTCAATTGCCACATCTATCTCATGTTTCTTGTTCTTATCGAGAATTATCTCTTCAGATAGGTCCTTAAGCGTGCCATTCACCTTTATTTTTGTAAAGCCCTGTTTCCGTAATTCATCAAGCTCTTTTCTGTACTCTCCTTTCCTTCCCCTTACAATGGGTGCAAGAATCGTAATATGCGTTCCCTTTTCGAGAGCCATGATGGCATCCACAATCTGGGGCGCGTGTTGACTCTTAATCTCCTTGCCACAACTGTAACAAAAGACATGACCAATCCGTGCAAAGAGAAGCCTCATATAGTCATAGATTTCTGTAACAGTTCCTACAGTACTTCGTGGATTTTTGCTTATGGTTTTCTGCTCAATGCTTATGGCAGGAGAGAGACCTTCAATGTAATCCACATCAGGTTTATCCATAAGTTCAAGAAACTGCCGTGCGTAGGAAGATAGGGATTCAACATACCGCCTCTGACCCTCAGCATAGATTGTATCAAAGGCAAGGGTGCTTTTACCGGAGCCACTTGGTCCTGTGATGACCACCATCTTATTTCGCGGAATCACCACATCAATATTTTTGAGGTTGTGCTCCCTTGCGCCTTTTACAAATATCCTGTCCATGGAATGAAAAATATATCAGATTTTGCCCTTCCCATCCACTAAAGTAAAAGCGAGGCACAAAGGGACAAAGGCACAGAGGCAATAAAAGCAAGGGACAAAGGCACAAAGTGGATGGGTGGATGGGGCATAGGGCAAAGACGTTCAATGTTCAACATTCCACGTTATGATATTCTGGCTACTGACTTCTGTCTTCTGGATTCTTTCATCATGCATAATTCGCCTGACCCCTCGAATCCTGATGTTAATTCTGGATTCTGTCTCCTGTATTCTGCATTCCATCTATTTTCCTATTGCTTTATCTCTTTTAACCCTGTAAATTTTAAATCCATGAAAGATAGACCTGTTTTTATCAATGTACCTTACAACATGGTGGAAAAAAACTTGCATCGCATCCTTCATCTCAATGTGGGCGTTGAAATATATTTTGAAAATAATATGCTCCATGATATAAACGTAGAAGATGTAAGGGAATTAGGAAGGAAGCTTGAGGCGCTTAATATTGCATGTACTGTCCATGCGCCCTTTATGGATTTGAGTCCTGGAGGATACGACAGGGAGGTACGAAACATTACAAAGGATAAACTGAAGAAGACTGTTCAACTTGCAGGGGAACTCAATGCAAAGGGTGTGGTGTGCCATCCTGGTTACGACAAATGGCGTTTTGATGGAAATGAAACATTGTGGCTTGAAAGCAGTATTGGTACATGGACAGAGGTTTTAAAAGAGGCAAAAAAAGATATGCCTGTAATGGTAGAAAATATTTTTGAAGAAACACCTGATACTCTCATTGCCCTTCTCGATTACTTTCATAATAAGAACCTCTGGTTTTGCTTTGATACAGGGCATTTTAATCTCTTTTCAAAAGCTTCCATAGATACCTGGCTTCTTCCTTTACAAAAGAGCATCAGGGAGATGCACCTTCATGACAATCACGGTACCATGGATGAACACCTGCCTATAGGAAGGGGCACCTTTCCTTTCCGAGAACTCAAGTCCTTTATAAAAAGACTTCACCCTATCATTTACACTATTGAACCTCACGGTGAGTCCGCTGTAGAAGAGAGTATAAAAAATTTGAAGGAGTTTTTATCATAATGGCTCACAGGATTGAAGTTGCATGTAAGGATGGCGTGCGTGATGTTCCGGGTAAGAAGCTAAAAAAAAGGATAAAAACAGATTTTGGCATTGATGTAGAGGCAGTACATGTCGTGGATGTCTATACAATTGATAAAGAACTTAAAAAGGAAATCCTTGACGTACTACAGAATGATACCTTTCCTGATCCTCTTATCCAGAAAGCATTTGTGGATAGACCAGCACCCATGAAAGGTGACTGGGCTATCGAAGTAAGTTTCAAGCCAGGCGTCACAGACAACGTGGGCAGAACAGCAAAGGAGGTTATAGAGTCCCTTTCTCTCCAGCCATTCAGAGAAGATGAAGCTGTCTATACTTCCCGTATGTACTTTTTAAAGGGAGGGCTCACAGAACAGAATATAATAACTATTGCCGAGGGTATGCTGGCCAATACCCTTATTCAGCGTTACATCTATAAAAGGAAAGAAGAGTATGAACAAGATGGTGGTATGGGTATGTATATCCCGAAGGTAGAGATTTCTGAAGAACCTGTTGTTGAGACCTTCCCCTTGAATACAGGTCTTGAGGAGATGATGAAAATAAACAGGGAGAGGACATGGGCTCTATCGCCAGAAGAACTCATGGTGATCCAGAAATACTTTCTCAGAAAGGATGTCATAAAGAGAAGAGAAAAGGCAGGTCTTGGTCCGTCACCCACTGATGTGGAGATGGAAGCCATTGCCCAGACATGGTCTGAGCACTGCAAACACAAGATATTTAATGCCATCATCGAATATGAGGAGGATGGGAAGAAGGAGAGGATTGATAGTCTTTTCAAGACCTATATTGTAGGTTCGACAGAAAGAATACGAAAAAATAAAGGAAAGAAGGATTTCTGTCTCTCTGTATTCAAAGACAATGCAGGTATTATACGCTTCAATAAAGGATATAATCTTGCCTTTAAAGTAGAGACCCACAATACACCATCAGCCCTTGACCCTTATGGAGGAGCCCTCACCGGAATTGTAGGAGTGAACAGAGACCCCTTTGGCACAGGGAAAGGTGCAAAGCTTATATTCAATACAGATGTCTTCTGCTTTGCTTATCCTGACTATAAAGGTGGGGTACCGCCGCGGCTTTTTCATCCGAAAAGGGTGCTTGAGGGCGTGCGGGAAGGTGTGGAACACGGTGGTAATAAGAGTGGTATTCCCACCATCAATGGTTCCCTTGTCTTTGATGAAGGATACCTCGGAAAACCACTCGTATACTGTGGTACCTGCGGTATCATGCCACGAAAGATTCATGGGAAACCCACCCATACAAAACAGGCAAAGGTTGGTGATGCCATCATTATGGTTGGCGGGAGAATAGGTAAAGATGGTATCCATGGTGCTACCTTTTCATCCGAAGAATTGTCTGAAGTCTCTCCAACAAGTGCAGTCCAGATAGGCGACCCTATTACACAGAAACGTATGACCGATTTTCTCCTTCTTGCAAGGGA
Source organism: Deltaproteobacteria bacterium UBA4796 (assembly GCA_002402795.1). Lineage (GTDB taxonomy): Bacteria > Desulfobacterota > Syntrophorhabdia > Syntrophorhabdales > Syntrophorhabdaceae > UBA8905. The sequence continues at coordinate 1,692 of DHGO01000174.1, read as the reverse complement.
TAGGAATCTCTACAATTCTATTACGGATAATGGTGCCGGTGGTCTCTCTTCTTCAGTGGGAGAGATGGCACAGGATACAGGAGGCTCAATACTCCACCTTGATAGAGCACCACTAAAGTATCAGGGACTTTCGCCATGGGAAATACTGCTGTCCGAGGCACAGGAACGGATGACTGTGGCAGTGAGTAAGGACAAAGTTTCTCAATTCCTTGAACTTTCAGAAAAGATGCAGGTACTCTCTACAGTACTTGGTGAATTTACTGACAGTGGCATGTTCCACATTCTCTATAAGGGAAAGACCGTTGCATACCTTGATATGGACTTCCTTCATAAAGGTTTACCAGGAATGAGACTCAAGGCAAAGTGGGAAAGGCATATCCATGATGAGAAACCTGTTGAAGAACCAGAAAACTATACGGAGACCCTTTTGAGCCTTCTTAAGCGATGGAACGTCTGCAGCAAAGAATATGTGGTAAGACAGTATGACCATGAAGTCCAGGGAGGTAGTGTAGTAAAACCACTTACAGGAAAATTGAATAATGGTCCAAGCGACGCAGGGGTTATCCGGCCCTGCCTCGAAAATCCTGAGGCGGTTGTGGTGAGTCATGGTATCTGTCCAAAATATAGCAGGTTTGATACCTACCACATGGTGGCATGTGCCATTGATGAAGCTATACGGAACAACATTGCTACCGGTGGAACACTCAAAAGGATGGCACTCCTCGATAATTTCTGCTGGTCAGACCCTGTGTTTTCTGAAAAAAACCCTGAGGGCTATTATAAGCTTGCCCAGCTTGTGAGGGCTAACAGGGCGCTCTTTGACTTTACCACTCTCTTTGGAACACCATGCATCTCAGGTAAAGACAGTATGAAGAATGATTACATCTTTAATGAGATAAAGATCTCTATACCACAGACAGTGCTCATATCAGCTATATCAGTGATAAAGAATACAGATAGAATAGTCACCATGGACTTTAAGGAGCATAGCAATTTCATCATTGTCATTGGTACTACCTATCCTGAGCTTGGTGGTTCAGAATATATGAGCCTCTATGGCAGGCATGGGAATATACCACCGAAGGTACGAGGCAGGGTAGCAAAGGACATATACAGGTGTATGGAAAAGGCAGTCACAACAGGCATTATACGATCATGCCACGATATCTCTGATGGTGGTCTTGGTTGTTGTCTTGCAGAAAGTGCCTTTGGAGGCGGCTATGGTATTGATATAAGTCTTTCTTCTGTACCAAAGCTAAGCATCTTCAGAGATGACATTCTCCTCTTTTCTGAATCACAGAGCAGGTTTATCGTTTCCATCAGAAAAAAAGACCTCCCTCAATTTACTTCCATCTTTCATGCCATACCATATGGTATTATTGGCACCACAAGAAAAGATGGGAGGTTTATAATAAAGGGCATGAATAATAACGTAATCATCGATACAGAGATTGGTCTTCTTTTGGATGCATGGCAGGCACCTTTCAAAGAACATTTCAACGCATAGCTTTTTCTAAAAGAAATTCCATTGCCAATCATTGAGAGATTCAATATACTACAGAAAATTTATGTCTTATAAGGGAGGATGTCTGTGAATGGGGCTGAGATTCTTGTGAAGACAGCGGTAAATGCAGGCATAGAATTATGTTTTGCCAATGCAGGCACAACAGAATTGCCCATTACTATTGCCTT
>DHGO01000175.1 GCA_002402795.1 Deltaproteobacteria bacterium UBA4796 | reverse complement strand
CCTTCCTTCCCTGCCTCAAGAGGTGAAAGTCCTGTCCGTGCCACCTCAAGGTCAAAGACCTTTGTTACAGCAGTGCCCACAACACCTTCAAAGACATTCTGCATACCTGCAGCATTCTCTCCAGCAATTCTCCCCTGCTTGTTTGCCGTCGTTCCAAGGGGGATGTACACCTTCTTTCCTGTCACCATATGGAGGGTCTCTGCACAATCACCGGCAGCATATATATCTGTAATGTTTGTGCGGAGGTACCCATCTACTTTGATTGCACCATTTACACCAAGTTCTATACCCGCATCTTTTGCAAGAACGCTATTCGGTCTTACTCCAATGGCAAGGAGCACCATGTCTGCCTCCACTTCACCCCTGTCAGTGAGAACCCTCTGTACAACACCATGATCACCCTTCATACCCTCAACAGATGTCTCCTTTTGAAGGATAACACCTTTGCTTTTTATCTTCGCTTCCACTATATCAGTAATTTCGCTATGCATGTTTCCGAGTACACGATCCATCTTCTCTATCACCGTAACCTCAAGTCCCCGTTTACGAAGGGATTCGCACATCTCCATACCGATATACCCGCCGCCAACAATCACAGCCTTCATGGGTCTCTTTTCAACATTGAAACGGTTAAGATAGATGCATTCAGGGGACCCCACACATATCTGAAAGGCATTCCACTCATCGATAAATCTTTTTATCTCTATACCATCAACTAAGGTACGCATGGTAAAAACATTTTTGAGGTCCATACCGGGTAATGGTGGTTTTACAGGCAATCCTCCTGTAGCAATGATGAGTTTATCATAGGTAATCCTTAATTCCTCTCCGTTATCAAGATTCTGCGCTGAGACCTCTTTGTTTTTTATATCAATGGTTTTTGCTTCATGTCTTGTGAGAACGGTAATGTCTCTCTCTGCCTCAGCTACCCCGGGTGTCAGGGAGATGAGCTGGTTGAAGTCTTTTACCTCATCAGATATGTAGTATGGGAGACTGCAGGCACCATAGGATATAAAAAAATCCTTCTCGAGAACAATTGCCTCTACTTCGGGCTTAAGCCTCTTGTAACTGCTTGCAGCACTCATTCCTGCAGCAACACCGCCTATGACAACAAGTCTTTCCCCTTTCATACACTACCCCCTTCTCTCATTTTCTCGTCCCCTTATGCCTCATTGTTTGTACTATATTTTCTTCTTCTCTAACCATACAAAGAGGATGATGCCCCCAACAGTAAATAGAGCGATGATTATCCAGTGATTCACACCTAATATCTGGGGAATGGTAATCTTTCCATAATCACCCCAGGTAAGGACAGTCTTTTTAAGTACAGGATAGAGTTCAGCAAAGACTCCAGCCCCTACCAACATGCCTATAATCCCCCAGAGGGTATCCCACCTGCCTTCACCAAGGGCGCCAACAGCTGTTCCAGGGCAGTATCCAAAAAGTGCCCACCCGATACCAAAGAGGAGACCGCCAATGATATTACCACCAAGTACAGTTGTTTTCAAAGAAAGCTTGACAAGGCCGAAGTCCTTCAGCAAATAAACACCTACCATTGCAACAATGATACTTGAGAGCATAAACTTTACAATTGTCATATCAATAAGGCGGAGCGCTCCAAGTTGCTTTTCGTACCGTATCACGCGCCCCTTCTGTAAGAGAAATCCAAATATGATGCCCGTTATAAACCCGTAAATGAGCTCACCTGTCATGACCGTGTACCTCCTCTGTAAAGAATACGAGCAACCACGAGACCACCAATAAAGAAACATATGAGTGCTACAAATCCGCTTACCGCTAACTGGAGCGAACCGCTCAGTCCGTGACCGCTCGGTCACCCATCAGCAAGGCGTGCCCCGAACATGGCTATAATGCCGCCAACAAATGCAACAAGAGCCCTCTTTGCTTTACTTGGACCAAAACGTGCCATCCACATGGAAGGAAGAGCCTGGAAGCGAAAGGTTTTTGACGTTGTGGATGCAATGAGTGAACCAAAGAATATTCCCACAACAAACATTAACTGCCAGTCAACCTTCGGCAATTCCTTTACAAAATATTCCATTCTCTTCACGCGTTCTGCATCAAACACTTTTTCAATAAAACCTGTGGTGCGCACAAAGGTGGTAGATGCGCCTATATATTTACCGGTAGCCCATACGGATAAGATCATAAGCAATCCTGCAAGCCCCCCAGCAAGGTAAGGACTCCACCCCTTAGGTTCTTTAACCTCCTCTTTCATAAGCCCTCCTTTCGTCAGGTTCAATCACTGTACAACAATTGTATTGACGTACTTATATGTGATTTAAATGTAATACACTTTCTTTATTCTAACAATATTTATCCCAGATTTTCCATCAGGATGAGTATCTGTGTCGGGCTATTCCCCGCAAACACGTTCATTTAAGCTCCAGCGGCTTCATTCACTCGCGTTCGGCTTTAAGAACTTTTGCTTATACAAAAGACCGAGCTTCCTTATAATGTAGCATTTCATCAGGTTTTTGAAAGAAAGATTTTGCTTTGACATCTTTTTATTATTTGATATATTTTTTCAACACAATACCATAAAAGTATATGTAAGGCAGTGACTGAATCTATTCACACCCGAAAGGAGATTTTCTGCATTGGATATTCCACGGATCTTCAACATCACCGAAAGTGCTCACCGCATCCATAACCCGTTCACACCCGAAAAGCTCGCCACTCTCGGCGCGGCGCTGCGTCTGGAAAGGGGGACCAGAGTGCTCGACCTCGGCAGCGGTTCGGGCTAGATGCTCTGCACCTGGGCACGCGATTACGGAATCACCGGTATCGGCATAGACATGAGCCGGTTGTTCACCGGGCAGGCGAAACTCCGCGCTGAAGAACTCGGAGTC
>DHGO01000075.1 GCA_002402795.1 Deltaproteobacteria bacterium UBA4796 | reverse complement strand
TCAGGAACAAGCATAATGCTACAGACATCTTTGATTCTGCTTTTTCCATCCTTTGATGCATCAAGTACACGAAGGACATTGTATTGAGGAAATGAGAGACCATGTCTTCTGAATGTAGCGGTAACAACCCTTTTAAATGTTTCAGCAGCCCTGACAACTGCCATAAGAACTTTTTCGTCAGCGCTCAAGTCGCTTTGATAGTTTGGCACAGTCATAATATTACCTCAATCTATCTATATTTTTATTGAGCTATAAATATATCAGATTAATTAATCTTATACCAGAAAATAAATATATTGAAAGTAAATATATTGATATTTGAGATATTGACTTTTAATAAATCTCTGTGATATTAATAAATACAAATATCATTTAAAAAAGTAAAACTGGAAAGTGTATGTTCCATATTTTTAGAGTATGTTCGTTTCAGCTTTATCATTTTTTATTCAATAATCAAAAAAATGTTTAAGGACAAGGAGGTACAATGCGAATCAAGAGTGAACTTGAAAAGTTTGTGGGCAAGGATTATGTAAGCGACAGCCTGAATGACCGCAAGAAGTATTCGCGGGATTTTAGCCTCCTTCCTCCAGGCATGCCTGAGGCAGTAGCATGGCCTGCCAGTTCAGAGGAGGTGAGTAAGGTTGTTAAGTGGTGCAACGAAAATCAGATTCCTGTTGTTCCTGTAAGTTCAAAGATACATTTTTACGGTTGCACCATACCAAAGGAAGGCGGTATCGTTGTAAACCTTTCAAGGATGAATAAAATTCTTGAGATTGATATGGATAACCGCTTTGTAAGGTTTGAGCCAGGCGTTACATGGAGTCAGCTTGTGGCTGAACTCAAAAAGAAGGGTATGAGGGTAGTAATGCCACTTATGCCTCCTGGAGAAAGGTCTCCATTAACAGATACCCTTGAAAGGGAAGTGTTAACAAACACCGTGTATGATTATGGTGAACCGATGCAGTCAGTGGAAGTAGTATGGCCTACGGGAGAGATATTCAGATGCGGCTCTGCAAGTGTTAATGGATTTCCTGAATCAAAATCAAGGGGGGCAAATCCATCAGGACCTGGTCTTGACTTCTACAGATTCATCCAGGGAGCTCAGGGCACAATGGGTATCGTCACATGGATGAGTATGAAGATTGAATCTATTCCAAGGATAGACAAGATATACTTTGCACCTGTATATGACCTTCCCTATGCCATCGATTTTCTTTACAGGATATTACCAAGGAGAGTGGGGCAGGAGTGTCTCCTCATTAATAATGTGGACTTTGCAGCAATCATAGCAGAGCGGGTACCCGAAGATTTTGATGCGCTCTGCGCAAAGCTACCCCCATGGACATTGATCTTTGTGATGAGTGGTCTTTTAAGAAGGCCCGAGGAAAAGATAGCATATGAAGAAAGGTTCCTTACAGAAGTCTTGAGATCTGAATTTCCAAAGATAACCCTTACGGAAAATCTTCCTGGTTTCCCTGGCCTTGGCAGGAAACTCTTACCCATGCTCAGGTCTCCATGGCCCTCTGATATACCTTACTGGAAAATGAGGGTAAAGGGTGGGTGTCAGAGTCTTTTCTTTATAACAAGACCTGATAAGGCAGATATGTTTATGGAGATTATGGAATTTGTGGCAGCAAGGAATGGTTACCCTGCAGCAGAGATAGGAAGTTACATCCAGCCTATAGAGCACAATCGTGCATGCCAGGTAGAATTTGCCCTTTTCTATAATCCTGAGGATGAGACAGAAAAGGCTTTAATAGCAAATCTATATCGTGATGCAGCCATCACAATGATGAACGAAGGGGCATTTTTTACCAGGCCCTCTGGTGAACTTGGACCTATTGTCTATGATAGAGCAGCTAATTATACAATGGCACTGAAGAGGGTTAAAAAGGTCTTTGACCCTAAGAATATTATGAATCCAGGAAATTTGTGCTTCTAAGGAGGATGCGATGCGAAAAGAAGAGATGTTTGATACACCAAAAAAGAAGGTAAGTCTGGATGTAACAAATCTGGACAATTTCGCCTATGACATGAGCAGGTGCATTAAATGCAAGGGATGCTACTGGGTTGAGCATACATATATGCCGGGGATTAATTTTTCAGTAAGATGTCCTTCAAACCTGTGGAATGATTTTGATACATACGGTGCATTTGGAAAGATGAGGATAGGCGTTGCAATCCAGGAGGGTAGATTTAAATGGACAGATAAACTCCTTGAGATCATATATGCTGACCCCTTATGTGGTGCATGCGATGTGGGTTGTAAACGTAACCTGGACCTTGAAATAGAGCTAACACTCGAGGCGCTAAGAATTAAGGCTGTAAAGGACGGTGCAGGTCCAATGCCTGCCCACAAGAAGGTGGCAAAGAATATAACCACGAAACATAACCATTTTGGTTCTGCCCATGAGAGCAGGAAAAAGTGGGTTACCACAGATATCAAGGTGGCGAATAAAGCAGATGTCCTTTATTTTGTTGGGTGCTCATCTTCATACATCAACCAGGATATTGCCCGTGCCACAGCCAAAATACTGAATGTCTCAGGCACTGATTTTATGACGATGCAGGATGAGTGGTGCTGTGGTAATACCATCTATTCTGTAGGTATGATAGAGGAGGCAAAAGAACTTGCAAAGAGGAATATTGAGGCAGTTAAGGCATCAGGCGCAAAGGTACTCCTTACCAGCTGTGCAGAGTGTTACAGAATGTGGAAGGTAGACTATCCAAAGATGTTGAATATCGCTACCACTGACCTTGGTTTTAAGGTAGTCCACCTTATAGAGTTTGCTGACGAGGCTATAAAAAATGGGAGTTTAAAACCAAAAAAACCTGTTGATGTTCGTTTTACCTATCATGATGCCTGTAGCGTAAGCAGGCTCTGTGACCCCTGGACTCCATGGAATGGGGAACGTGGCTGGATGGGAATGGTAAGTCCTCCATTGAAGAGGAGAAGAGGACAGCAGGGTCTTTATTTCCAGGCAAGGAATATACTAAATGCCATTCCCGGTACAAAGTTTGTAGAGATGCCAAGGATAAGGGAGAATGCCCTGTGCTGTGGCGCAGGAAGGGGCACGAAAGAGGCATTCCCTGAACTCGCCTCGTTTTCTGCAAAACAAAGGATTGAAGAGGTAAAATATGTAAGCGCTGAGGTTCTTGTATCTGCATGTCCATGGTGCAAGACAAATTTTAACCAGGCTATAAAAGAAAATGGGGATAGTATAAAGGTAATGGATATCTCTGAATTTATCCTCTCTTCACTGGAACTATAAGGAGGTTGACTATGAGTATAAAAAAAGAAGCTTATAATGCATTACAATCAGTGGTAGATGCTAAATATATCTCTGATGACCCTGCTATATGTGAGGGTTACAGGACAGGTCCTGGTGGATATGAATGCGGGCTTGGTTATGAAAGGGTGATGACAAAAATCCCCGGTGCTGTGATAATGCCAAAAACAACGGAAGAGGTACAGAGGATTGTAAAGATATGTAATCGTTATAAGGTGCCATACGTACCTTACAGCACAGGCTTTTATGGCCCCCGTTCCCATTGTCATGTGGAGAATGAACTTTTGATTGACCTGAAGAAATTGAACCATTTTGAGATAGACGAAAAACACTTTTATATTGTTGTGGGTTCAGGTGTTGTATATTCTCCCATTCAGCAGGAGGCAATGAACAGAGGTGCCTATGTGGTTATAGGTGGAGGTGGGGCACAGGCATCGGCTATAGCAAACCTCATAGGAGATGGATGGTCTCCGTTGAGCCACAGGATTGGGCTTCCCCATAGGCGTATCCTTGGAACAGAATTGGTTCTTCCTGATGGCGAACTTGTAAAGATGGGTTCCTTTGCAATAGGAGATGATCCCTTCTGGGGTGAAGGTCCTGGACCTGACTTAAGAGGTCTTCTAAGAGGGTATACAGGATTAAGGGGATGCCTTGGTATCGTTACCAAGATGGCTATCAAGACACTGCCATTTCAGCCTGAACCGCTTGTACCCACAGGGATATCTCCAGATACTGCCCTTACACTGCCTGAGAAGCGTGTAAAATGGATAAACTTTCAGATGCCAAGTAAGGTAGCACAGGTGAAGGCCATGTTCGAGATAGGAAAGGCGGAAATAGCAGGCGCTGTGACAAAGGTGCCTCTCTTCTGGCGTGCCATTGCAAAGGCAGAATGTAAAGAGGAGTTCTGGGAACTGTGGGGTAAAGAGAGCGAGGAGACTATAAAGAACTTCTTTATCGTTCGCGTGCTCCTTATCGGTTATACGTCTGAAGAACAAATGAAGTACGATGAGAATGTATTGAATGACATAATGAAAGAACTCGGCGGTATTCCTCGTCCAACAAAACCATCGGATGAATCATGGATAAAGAACGCTGACTCAGCTGGCATGTGGCTTATGTGCGGCTCCTATGTATCTCTGGACTATGTCATCGAGACGCTCTCCCAGGCTACTGTCCATGGTGAATACTATGCAGACCTGAAAAGAAAGTATACACCACCTCTCATGCCTGATTACGGTGACCCAGGATGGTTCCAGAGTTTTGAGCTCGGTCACCAAGGTTATTCAGAATTTCTTATATACTGGGATCAGGATGAGGATACCACGGGTGTTGACCATTTCTATGTTGAGACTTCAAAGATGAATATAAGGGAGAGATTTTATACATCCCTCCTTGGGCCTCATCAGCCACTCTATCTCACTGGACCCAAGTATGGGCCTAACTATCATGAGTGGTTGTTAAAGGTAAAGAACGAATTTGACCCGCTCTGGGTATGTCACCCACCAGTACCACTGGCACACGATGAATTTGTGGAACGGGCAGAATGGATGAAATCAATAAAGGATTGGGAGTCACCAAAGAAATTGCCCATCCCTGAATGGAAATAGGAGAATAAAATAGAAAGGGGCAGGTTATTTTATAGCCTGCCCTAATATTTTGAATCAGCACATTCCACGCA
>DHGO01000020.1 GCA_002402795.1 Deltaproteobacteria bacterium UBA4796 | reverse complement strand
GAAATATGATTAAAGGGTTTGCAGGGGACACACGAGAAAAAGCAGAAGGTTACATCGAGCAGGTAAAGGAAAAGACTGAGTCCATTATAGAAAAGGGAAAGGATTTTTTAGAAAAAGAGAAATCCATTATAGCCTCAGCTGTTGAAGCAGGCAAGGAGGCATACGAAAGGGAAAAGAATAAACCTTAAAGAAGCATCAGTATAAGGTGTATAACTTTAACAAAGACTAAAACATTTTGTAATAGAATTCATATTGTACCCTGATGTTAAAAAATAATAGATTCTATTCCTATGCCCTCCTATTTTTTGTAATCCTCCTCGGATATTTAAGCTATCAGATATTCAAACCCTTTCTGTCACCCATAGTATGGGCAATTGTACTCTCCATAATCTTCTACCCGCTGTATAATGCGTTTCTCAGATATCTGAGATGGAAACCTGCTGCCTCTATTATTACTCTTTTTATTATTCTTGTTATTATTCTCGGCCCTGTCTCGTACCTTTCATATGTACTGACACAGGAACTGAAATCGTCCATGATGTCCATAGAAGAAGGGAGGTCTTTTCTCATGAATACACTCTTTGGACATCCTGCTATCAAGTCATTTCTAATGAAAATATTGTCGTGGTTTAACATGAGTGAGGCAGAGTTTCAAAGGGCTTTTATAAACAGTGTTACACAATTTGGCAGAGAATCAGCAGGCATGATAAAGGGTGGTCTGGAAAACATTGCATCTGCTGCGGTGGATTTTATACTTATGGTTCTGTCTTTGTTTTTTTTCTTCACCGATGGCGTTACCTTTCTTGAAAAAATTGAAGATTACATGCCCTTTTCCAGAAGACAGAAGGAGCGTTTAGTAAAACAGATAAAGGATATCGTTATATCAACAATATACGGTGGTGTTACAGTAGCTGTTGTCCAGGGTATTATTGGTGGGATAGCCTTCTCCATTCTCGGAATATCCTTACCAGTCATATGGGGATCTGCCATGTTCTTTTGCTCCTTCATTCCCCTTGTCGGTACATTCATAATATGGGGGCCAGCTGCTTTATATCTTATGTTGAAAGGCACACTCCTCAAGGGAATTATTCTTCTCATCATAGGAATNNCCTTGCAATATTTTTCAGTATTCTTGGAGGTATAAAAGTCTTTGGTTTTATAGGATTTATTATGGGTCCACTGGTGTTAGCACTCTTTATCTCAATCGTTGAGATTTATCGGTACACAGAAGAAGAGACTGAAACACAAAAAATAAAAGACCACAATTGATTGTATAGAAAAATTCTTTTTTTCAGGTAAGATAAAAAAATGTTACAATACCACCCAGTATAAAAGGAGCCGTGCTTATGCAAAAACCAAAAGTTCTTATCCTTATCGGAAGCGATAGTGATCTTTCTGTAGTTGAAGATGGCATAACAATTCTCAAGGAGATTGGTGTGCCATTTGTTCTGGATATTGCATCAGCACACCGCCATCCTGAAAAAGCAATCAATCATGCAAAAAAAGCCCGGGATGAAGGATTTGAGGTAATAATAGCTGTTGCGGGAATGGCAGCCCATCTTCCCGGGATTTTAGCTTCCCATACCACACTTCCGGTTATTGGTGTACCTGTTAGCGGCGGTATCCTCAAGGGCGTTGATGCGCTCCTGTCTATCGTGCAGATGCCAAAAGGAATTCCTGTTGCCACGGTAGGCATCGATGCATCCCGAAACGCAGCGATTCTTGCTTGTGAAATACTTTCGATAAAAAACAAAAGCATTACCGAAAAACTTACAAAGATGAAAAAGGAAATGGAAAAGCAGAATGAAGAAAAATCTGCAAAAATAAGTAACTATCTACGGGATTGACAAGGAAATCTACTTTCTGGTAATGTGTGAAGAATGTTAAACGCAATAACCGATATTGAGGGCATTAAGGTAGGCCATGCATCTGATTTTGTGGGCTACACTGGTTGTACAGCTGTGCTGTGCGAGAAGGGTGCAGTTTGTGGTATCGACATACGCGGTAGCGCATCAGGGACAAGACAGGTAGATGCACTAAGTATCAATCACATTGTAGAGCAGGTTCATGGAATACTCCTGTGTGGTGGAAGCTCTTTTGGACTGGAGGCAGCTGCCGGTGTAATGCGCTATTTTGAAGAGAAGAATATAGGTTTTGATGTTGGTATTGCGCGTATTCCAATTATACCAGCTGCTGTAATATTTGACCTTTTTTTCGGAGACCCAAGGGCCCGTCCAACACCACAGATGGGATATGAGGCATGCATTAATGCTGATAATAATGTGGAAGAAGGAAGTGTGGGGGTAGGGGTTGGAGCCACCGTAGGAAAACTCTTTGAAATGCCAAGGGCTATGAAAGGCGGTCTTGGCACATCCAGTATAAATTTACCTGATGGGTTAAAAATAGGTGCCCTCGTTGTGGTTAATGCCTTCGGAGATATTATTGATAACATAACAGGAAAGATTATTGTCGGTGCACGGGAATCAGAGGAGGGTTTTGAATTTGCAAATACCCTTGAATGCATGAAAAGGGGGATTGTTAAAAAACAATTTGGAATAGTCAATACCACACTTGCAGTAGTTGCTACAAACGCCAGATTCAATAAGAGGGATATAACAAAGGTTGCCCAGATGGCACAGGGGGGTCTCATTAAAACGATAAGTCCTGTGCATACAACCTTTGATGG
>DHGO01000041.1:4689-5131 GCA_002402795.1 Deltaproteobacteria bacterium UBA4796 | reverse complement strand
CCCAGTTCACCTACTTCCAGCAGGCCGGTTCGATTGACCTGCACCCGACCACCGTCGAGATCACCTATGGACTGGAACGCATCGCCATGTATCTGCAGGGGGTGGAAAGCGTATACGATATCGCCTGGAACGATTCGGTGACCTATGGTGAAATCTTCCATCAGGCGGAAATTGAATTTTCCACCTTCAATTTCGAAGAAGCCAATGTCGAACGATTGACTGCCTTTTTCGACATATACGAGGAAGAGGCCAAAAAGCTGGTGGACAAGAAACTCATCCTGCCAGCCTATGATTACTGCCTCAAGTGCTCGCACACATTCAATCTACTCGATGCCCGCAACGCGATCAGCGTATCGGAGAGGACCAGATATATCGGTCGAATCAGGAATATTGCCAGACGGGTCGCCGAGAGTTATGTCGCTCAGCGGCAGGAGATGGGACA
>DHGO01000041.1:0-4622 GCA_002402795.1 Deltaproteobacteria bacterium UBA4796 | reverse complement strand
CACCAGTGCCCTGTCCACTTCCGCAAGCCTTTCCAACCCCTTTGATCTTCTCCAGTAGATGCATAGTAGAGGTTTGATCATTCTCTATGCATCTGCCTCATAAAACAGAGCTTGAATGGTCATATCAGATTTCAATCTAAATTTCCATATCCAAGCAGCTCTTTCCACTCAAGCCTTCATAAAACCTTACACCCCTTATAGCTCTGATGTCACCCTTCAGCTTCTCCAAACATTAAAGGGGGTGGGGGTCTTTTCTGGCTGGAGGGGTTATCACCCTCTCATCTGCCAGCATCCCCCCGGCTACCTATCAGGGGTGTTCACTTGAATCAGATCCCGTATTTTCATATCAGGCAACTCTCATCCTCAAAAAATCATCCCCTGAGTGATGCATAATATATATAAATTACATGTATTATTTCCCATAGAATCACTCAGATTCTTGAATGGTGCTCTGGGTATGAGTCAGTCACCAAATGATCGGCTGAAAATATGACCACCTCTGAGTAGAGATACAGGATTCAATCATGTGGAATATGACTTTGCTTGACTATATAGCTGATATAACCAGAAATAAGAGGAAATCTATGTCTAAACAACTTCATGCTGGCTTTCGATTGTTGAGAACGTTATGTCAAGCTCAACTTCCATTCAGGATGACTGCAAATGGAAGGCAAAATTGCCCCCCTTTATCTTACCTATATAGATGAGATATCCGGGGGCATTTTTTATTCCTTTCCAAGCCTTCCTTGCAAAAATAGATGAACAATCTATATACTAACAAAGTCTATAGTCATTCATCAAGAACCTTGGAAGGAAACCCCGTAAATATAGGCTATCCTCCTAAAAATCCTATATCTGATTGCTTCAAGAGATACACACATGGCATTACCCAGTAATAAAATGGCAGGATGGCGGTGGTTGTTCGAAGAAAAAGGTTTTCAATTCATTAAGCTTGCACGAAATAGTAAAAGTCCGATTCGAGGTGAGTCATACGAAAACCCAGTCTGGAGATCATTTGAAAGCGTTAACCTCGACAGGAATGCTAATGCAGGTGTGCTGACAGGAAGAATATCTGGAATTATAGGTCTGGACATTGATAATGAACTCCTGTTCCCTCCTGAATATGAAGTACCAGATACACTTACGGTTAAGACCAATAAAGGTTTCCATCATTACTTTAAGTTGCCAGACGATGGTAAAGATTACAGGTGCAGAAGAAAGGGAGATATTGGTTTTGATATTAGATGCAATGGAGGTTATTTAGTTGCCCCATGGTCCAAACATCCTGATGGACCTCTTTATACTCTTGTAGAAGATGCTGAAATTGAAGATGCACCTCAATGGTTATTAGATCTGTCGGAAGAGACAGAATCTACACCAAGCAGTACCTCAAGCCTCAGGGTAACAGTACCATCACTAATCACAATCAGTGAGCCGATAGATTTTACCTTTCCACCTGTCAACAGAACAATCATAGAAGAAGCCACCAGCAAAGGAAAACGTTCAGAGAGGATCTGGCATATTTTGCTTGAGTTGGTTGAGTTAGAATGTGCAGAGGAAGATATTTTATGGATCTTTGAGTCCAATCCCAGCGGAATCGGTGAGAAGTATTTTGAAAAAGGAGCAGGAAGGTACAAGTGGTTATTAACTCAGGTTGCGAAAGCACGCGATGAGCTTGCTAGAAGATATGCAGATCCTGTAGTAGCCAACGATCAGGAATCAGTTAATACTTTAACAGAAAAAATTAGAAACTTTATTCGAGGAAATGGATTGTATGTAACTGACGAACACGAGCAATCAATCAGGGACTTTGTGAACCTTCTTATTTCACTATATGAGGGTTCGATATCTGGATGGTATGCTGTGCCAATTCCTGTTGGTGGTGGAAAGACGCAGACCATTTTGCATTTCATTAAGTTCCTTTATGAACATGATGCACATAGAACTTTTCCTATATCAGTAGCATTCGAAAAGATCAGTGAGATTGAGCGTGCTGCAAGTTGGCTTCAAGAAAAGAGCGTACCAGGCGATTTTTATCAAGTTGTCCACCATGAGGTACCTGATATTTCCACAATCTTTGAGAGATTACCGAATATTCCAGTCATTCTACATACCCACCAAAAACTTAGCGGTTCTTCCTATGTGAATGATTACTTCAAGTATAATGGACGGATAAGGAAACTGCTGATCTTTGACGAAAGCATGGTTAATGCGATGTTACATTCAGGATCATGCCTTGATATATCAGCTAAACTGTCAACTTTTTCCAGAGAATATAATGTAAACGAATCATTCAGGGGGCAAATACCAAGTGGAATTTTTCAATTCTTTGAGAAGTTGAACCACCTGATCGAAACTAAAGAAATAGAGTTAAATTCTTCCACAAAAAAAGAGCTACGGTTGGAGCCGGACATCACCAATCTAGAAGGTATTCGTTATGGTGACCTGATACGATATTCTAGGATAATTGAGAGTAGGCTTGGAGAAACAGACCTTTATAGAACCATACTGTTGACATCATGTGCACCTCCTGAACTTCGAAAGATGACTCTTATTAAAGGGCAGGGAAAACCAGCTCTATTTGTAACAAAAGAACTACTCGACGAAAGCATTAGTAACCTTGTAACTACAGATGCTTCTAGAGATTTTCGTCGACTTTTCAGGTACACTCAAAGATCTGATGGTAAAAGAATACAGACTTATAAGATCCCAAATTTCAGATGGGATGATGAACTTGGAATCTGGTGTTACCCTCATAATTCTGGAAAAGAGAGTATTAAAAGAGCGTTCGAGGGTGACGATCTGGAAAATCCATATCTGATGAAGATCATTGAGATTGTAAATTTTTATAACGAAAACTGGGCTATCGAGAGCCAAATGGCAGGTGCCAATACAATACTGGCAAAACCAAAATATCTATTCTTTCATTCAAAACAGATTACGACTATACCCTGCCAGATAAAGCTTAAGCTAGTCGAAAAAGGGCTAATTCTGCCAAGTGAAATAAATGAAAGATTGTTCTTTGAAACATTTGGTCGAGAGAATGCAACAGATGAATATAAAGGTTGTGAGGTAATATTTTTCATTGGATTGCTGCACAAGCCTTCAAGTGCAATAGATGCTCTGTTAGCTGGTGAAGGGTTTGTTGGAGATACCGATGCAGTACGACAGGAAGTTGAGAAAGGAGAGTTTATTTTTCAGTTGCAACAGGGAATTGGAAGAGGTGCACTACGAAGGGGAAGGAGACAATTTGTTCATTTCTTTCATCCCCAGCCTGAAATCTTTGAAGATGATCTCCGGAGGGCCTTTCCAATGTGCTACTACAATGGAACATCACCTGAAGGCCTAGGTCGAATAGAGTAGCAACATGCAGATGTGGACCTCTATAGTATCTCTCACAATGAATAATAGGAAGGAGAAAAGATCAATAGAGACTGAAAGTGTGCATTTCTCTACCCCCTATAAGGGGGCATACAACGTGCACACATCACGCTGAAAGTTTTATAGGTTCTTGAGATATACTTTCACTTGGTTTTTTTATCTTTTTTTTTACCTTAATTGTGAAAGAAACTGTAGAGGTTTAAAAAGAGTGTCATTTTAATATTATCTCCGAGGCCATGACTGGCTCTGGTTGCGTAATCATAGGTTGTAGATCCAAACGGATCCTATAGTGTAGTTAGACGAGTAACAACCTCACTTTCACTCCAATTCCCCGTCTTGATCGATGAACAACCTCCCTGACCATTGGGATAATCAAAATATTCCTTTGTCCTCGATATTACACCCTCATTAACTTAGTTACTTGAAAAATAGGGCTATTGAAAAATATAAAAATTATAATCTTATATGTTTATCCAAAAGACATTTAGCCACTAAATATATTCTCGAAATATTAAATAATTATCTTTTATATTATTAGAAATTTTATTAAAAAATTTAAATTTACCTTGTAAAGGGATGCTTCATAGCCGTAAAATACAAGATAATTGTATTATTCATTTTATTTTAAACAAATTATTGCGAGGCGAAGAAAATGAAAATCAAATCATTACTTTTAGCTACTGGAACTACAATTTTAATCACATTCTCCCAGAGCTTCGCTTGTCAATTTGATGTAGATTGTGATCCTGGAAGCAAATGTTTAAAAGAAGATGGTGCACTTTATGGTGTATGCGTAGGTGGAATATCACCTGGGAACAGTAATGATCAAAAACCAGTAGAAGCGCCATTGGACCCCAACAGAACCTACGGTGACACCTGCTCATTTGATACTGACTGTGGACCTGGGTCAGTCTGCGTTAAAGGCAGTGGCAGTATTTATGGCACTTGTATGAAAAAATAATCACCCAACATAACAATGAATAAAGGGGGAATTAATAAGCACTAAAATATGAGGCTTGTTTTTCCCCCATCAAATATTGATGGTTATTCAAAATATAAACAAATCACAACTTATCTAAAACTTCCATTTTGTTTGATTCATACTCTTCTTTTGTTATGAGCCCTCCATCATAGAGCGTCTTCAGTTTTTTTAGTTTCTCGAAAGAAGGATCACTCGCTTTTGTAGCTGTCGCATTTTTGCTTGAGCCTTGTTTCCTCGTATCTATTCAGCATCTAAAGGT
>DHGO01000150.1 GCA_002402795.1 Deltaproteobacteria bacterium UBA4796 | reverse complement strand
GCAACGGACTTCTAATCCGTAGGTTACGTGTTCGAGTCACGTCAGGCGCGCATACTATACAGAATGACTATATAATGTCCTCTATTCAATATGCGACTCCATTCGAACAATAAGCCACAAAAAAGAGAATCCCCCGATAAGAATCCAGTAAAACAAAAGATTTTTACTATATTGTATGTTACTACGGTTTTTCTCACACTATGTGGAGCGGTATGCTCACTATATTTTTTCTTCTGTATTCATAAAATAGAAAAGAATTACAGAGACCTGATATTACCATCAGCAAACCTCGAAATTGAAATTGAATGTGCAAAGAAATTGAATTTACAGATACCACAGGACAGTTTTACTTTAAAAGGGGAAAGGGATTTGCATAAGTTATCAAGGATTTATCAAAACAGTGAAGTCTATAATCAACTCGGTGAATGTATGGCTATGTATCAGAGGGCATATACGAAGAAATATGAGGAATTTACAGCAGCACGAAGTAGATATAGAAAAGCTTTCTGGATTGCTGTACTATTTACGATACTGCTACCACTCATATTTTTCATTTATAAATCAAGAAGGATACATACAAAGTAATGAATACCGTCTATATCGACTGTTGAGGGAATGGAATCCCGCTCGGAAGCATAGCGTTTGAGACAATACCTATCAAGAAAAAGACAACAATACTTATAATAATAACGAGAATGGTATATCCTAAGGCTTTGTCTCGGGGCGTTTCCATTAAAAAGGGGAGACCGGTATAAAAGAGGTAAAGAGAATAGAGAGAAAGAATCATGACAAGGGAAGAAAGAGATGGAATAATTAAGAGAATACTTGCAATCCACACAGGGGTGTTTGAAAAGACAACAACTTTAAAGGCGTTGAGTATGTTCTTCCGGGAACCAAAATTAGGGGCAAGGGCATTTGTTATTGCGGCAACTATATAGAGACCAAGGAGAGAGAAGATATAATGAAGAAGGGAAGAAAGAAAAGCGCTACCAAAAGGTACGCGGTAACGAAATCCTATGACAGAGAAACCTACCATAGACATACCAATAAGGCTTGCTATGGGAGGAATAGCAGCCAGTATGACTGAATAGGATGTGTAAAGATATTTAATCGAAGTCTCCTCATTCTTAATCACTACCCATGTATCTCCTGGTTTTAAAAGAATTGATTTTACCCTTTCAACAATATTCATAACAAACCCCCTTAATTAATTATTCATAATTTCTATTACAAAAAAAGGTAATTTACAATACAAAATTTGCAATACAAAGTATTTTCTTAATAGCGACTGGTCGTTGGCTAATACATAGTATCCAAGTTGAGGAAAAAGATTTTGATAAAGCTCTGTTAGCCTTTCCAGCTCAATAACCGGAAAAAGGGCTATTAGCTTTGTTACCTTTCTTTCCATCCACAGCTTTCTCAATGGTGTCATTCCCAGGGTCGAATGATGACGATTAGTATTATACATAAACTCCCATCTCAGAGCTCTAAAATAAAACTCCTTCAGGTCAGCACACCGTTCTATCTGGGGTATATAGAACTCGTTATCGTCCGTCTGATGTGAGCCCTCGACAAAAGCCTGGTACTCTTTCTTCCCCTTCGGGATACGAACCAGTTTAGCTCGAAGCAATGTGGCCTTCCCCCCAAAATAATGGACACACCGAAAGGCTTGGGTATTATAATACAAGACCAGGAGGTGTGTATGAGTTCAAGGGAAAGAAGGAAGTTTGACAGGGAGTTTAAGTTAGAGGCTGCCCGCCTTATCGTAGAAGGAGGAAGAAAGATATCTGAGGTAGCCCAGGATCTCGGTATTCATGAGAATGTCCTTAAGGAAATGGAAAAACCAATATATAGAGGACAAAGAGCATTCCTTTCCAGGAAAGGGCCTGTTAAAACGCGAGGATGAGGAGTTAAGACGATTGAGACGTGAACTTGCAGATATGAAAGAGGAACGCGACATATTAAAAAACCGTTCTAAAGACTTTTATCTTTCTCTGTTATGAAAGAAACTAACTTTGATATAATTCAATGCGGGAGGAGAGGCCGTCTGCTTATTGGTGTTTTCTACCCGTTAAAAAACGTGGTCCAGGAATGAAAATGTGTTTAATATTGGCGACACATAAGGTGATCCCGTTTAGGAAAGTAGCCCTGTTTTCATTTTGCCTCCCAAATCCATCGTAGGGAGGTTGCAATGCCAAGAAAGAGAGATGCTCAGGGATTCTCCGTTGTTTATCCCCACGCTACCGGGATTGATGTTGGCGCCACGTTTCACATTGTTGCCGTACCACCTGAGTGTGACCCGACACCTGTCAGACAGTTCCAAAGCTTCACCACCGACTTGCACAGGCTCTCCCGGTGGCTCCGGGAAGTAGGAGTAACAACCGTTGCCATGGAATCAACGGGGGTGTACTGGATCCCCGTATTTGAAATCCTTGAATCAGACGGGTTCGAGGTGATCCTTGTGAACGCCCGTGAGGTAAAACAGGTACCGGGAAGAAAGACTGATTACAACGATGCACAATGGCTCCAGAAACTGCACCAATTTGGTTTATTGAAAGCAAGCTTCCGCCCAAGTGAACATATTGCCAGTCTTAGAGCCTATCTCCGCCATAGGGAAAGGTTGATTGAATACTCGGCCGCCCACATCCAGCATATGCAGAAAGCTCTTATGCAGATGAACCTGCAACTCCACTACGTCGTATCCGACATAACAGGAGCAACGGGAATGAGGATCATAAGGGCCATCATCGATGGGGAACGCTGCTTGAGCCACATTGGCAGCATATAGAGATGTACGCTGCAAGAAGTCCGAAGAGACAATCACTGCAGCTCTCACCGGAAATTATCGCGATGAGCATGTCTTTGCCTTAAAGCAGGCAGTTAAACTGTGGGACTTTTATGAGGATCGCATCAAAGAATGTGATGCCCAGATAGAAAGGGTTATAGCAAAACTGAACCAAAAGAAAATAACTCCCGATATTCCCCTTCCCAAGGCCCGGCACAGGGGCAAACAGCAACACGAACCCGACTTTGCGGTGCGAAATGCACTCTATACCCTGACAGGTGTGGATTTGACGCAGATCAACGGTTTTGGTCCCTATACCGCCCTCCGGCTCATCGGCGAATGCGGTGACGATATGGCGAAGTGGCCCACACAGAAGCACTTCGTCTCCTGGCTTTGCCTGTCACCGGGGAAGAAAAAGTCAGGCGGCAAGATTCTCTCAAGCAAAATGGGTCGTACGAAAAATAGGGCTACTACTCTCCTCCGTATAGCAGCAGTCAATGTCGGAAAAACGGAAACAGCGTTGGGTGCCTTTTATCGAAGACTGGCTGCAAGGATCGGAAAAGCAAAGGCCGTTATAGCTACTGCCCGGAAAATGGCAATCCTCTTCTATTCTCTCATGAAGCATGGCAGAGCCTATGTTGAACCGGGAACTGCATATTTACGAGACCCAATACCGCAATCGTGTGGTATCGAACCTCAAAAAGAGAGCGAAACGCCTGGGATATGAACTTGTTGCCAATCCTACTTCGGGAAACCTCTGCGCTGAAGTTTCTTAAAAAAAGCCTGGGCCATCTTCTCAAAACGCCCGAGATGAAGTATCGGTTTATCGAACAATTCTGCTCCGTATTCAGGGTGAAGAAGATGTACCGCATATTAGATATATCCAGGAGCGGATACTATGAATGGAAAAAGCGACCCATGAGTGTAAGACAGAAGGAGAATGAAGGGCTGGTGGTAGCCCCCGTATTACCGCAGAGCTCAAATCACAAGGAATATTCTGCGGTGAGAACAGAATTGCCAGGCTCATGAGGGTAAACAGAATAAAGACAAAGAAAAGATGTAAGATTACGACTCATTCCCGTCACAGAAGACCTA
>DHGO01000009.1 GCA_002402795.1 Deltaproteobacteria bacterium UBA4796 | reverse complement strand
TTTTGATGATGCTGTTATGTATGGAACAAGAGGAAAAAGCATGACAAGGCAGAGAAGATTCGAGGCTATGATGAAGGCAGCGGACATTGTGTTTTGCGGAAACCATTTTCTCATTGGGGAGGCAAAGAAGTTTAAAACCGAAGGCATCCATTACATGCCAACCGTTGTAAATACTAACGAATATCCAGTAAAGAACCACGAGAAAAAGGAGCCCTTTGTTGCAGGATGGATAGGGAGTAGCTCCACATTAAAATATCTTTCTGATATGAGAGAAATTTTTCTTTCCCTTACTGATAAAAGGGATATAAACTTCAAGTTTGTTGCTGATAGACCTTCTAACATGGAAGGGAAAGGGATATTTTTTGAAAAATGGAAAAAAGACAGGGAAATATTATCGCTTTTAAGCTTTGATATGGGTATTATGCCTATCAGGGATGATGTATGGTCCCGCGGAAAATGCGGATTGAAGCTGATTCAATATATGGCAACAGGACTTCCTTCCCTTGCGCACCCTGTTGGAGTAGCCAATGATATGATTATAGATGGCATAAATGGTTTTTTAAAAAGCAGTTCGGAGAGCTGGAGAGACATAATAGAACTTTTGTGTAAAGATATTGGTCTTCGTAAAAGAATCGGGAAGGCAGCACGTGCCTTTGCAGAAGAAAAATACTGCCTTAAGATATGGGGACCAAGACTTGCTGAAATTGTAGATAGCCTATGAGAGTTATAGAGAAAGACGGCATAAAATGGTTTTTAAAAGAAGAAGAGCTTAAGGATATAGTCAATGCCTTGCAGTTAGAAGGCAATGGAAGGAGATATTATTACACTGCGCCCTATAAGGAGAAGAAGATTTTTATAAAACTATTTCTGGAGAAGGGCACTGCTGGTGCCTTAAGGAATAGATTTTCTCCGAGGGGAGAAAAAGAATACAAACTCAGTGAAAAGCTTAAGAGCATCGGTATTTGTACCCCAGAGCCCTTTGGTTATGGTTCAGGCAAAAAAATATCCTGTGTTATTGAGGAATTTATTGAGGGAGAGAGTTTCATTCAGATTTTATTAAAAGGCAAAGCAGACCGGGCAACCCTATTTTCTCTCCTTTCATCATTCCTCAATACCCTTAAGAAAAATCATATACGCCATAATGACCTTCATCTCGACAATATCCTTATCTATGATGGGAAACTGTATCTTATCGACCTCCATAAAATGAAGTTTAAAAAGAGATTCACATTAAATGATGAGGTATCCAATCTTACCCATGCCCTTGCCATGGTATATGATGATATGAAAGAAAAGGAAAAGGAGGCTTTTTTCAGCACCTATGGTTCACCGGCTTTGAGGAGTTATGTGGAAGAAAATTTACAGCGCTTGAGAAGACGATGGATAAGAAAAAAGAAAAAGAGAGCCTTTGAGGCAACATCAAAAATTAAAGTTGCAGATGAATACTTGTATCTTTCAGGTTATGAGAATTGCGGGAAGGGCACCCCTGTTGAAGTTATCAAGGATGACAGAAAGGTGAGGGTTGAGCGCTATACAGACCATGTAAGAAAGTATTACAGGAATAAAAAAAGATTGGAAAGGGCATGGAAGACCCATGTGGTTCTTGCATATATGAATTATACAATGGGCCCTGCTGCCTATTATGTGCGCAGACCTTCCTTAACTGAAGATGGGTACATTGCTATGGAGGATTTAAAGGACCGTGGCGAAGAGTTTGATCGTTACCTTGACAGGCATTACGGGCATTTAACTTTTTCTGAACGTAAGATATTGATAGATAAACTGGCTCGTTTTTTTCAAACCATGTTTCAAAAGAATATTGTCCATAAGGATTGCAAGGGATGCAATGTATATGTCTGTGAGGGCGTGCGTTTTCTTCTCCTTGATATGGAAGATGTTATCTTCAGGGATATTGATGAAGAGCGTTTGATTAGAATGCTTGTTCAGTTGAATACAACCATACCCCGAAAGGTGAGTTTTTATGACAGGATGCGATTCTTTTTACGCCTTACCACTGTTATGAAAATCGATATGAAAAAACTCTTTTCCCAGGTGGTAAAAAGGTCACTGATTCAGGAGATTATATATGAAGGTGTACAGGGCATTGTAAGAGAACAATGGTAACAGTATAAAATCAATCAGTTCCCTGTAGTATAGGCAGGGCATCAAATATGGTGCATTCTATTTTAGCATCTTCCCATTCGATGAAAAATGTCCCTTCCCTGCATGACATTTCTTTCCATTCCATTGATATGCCTTGTTGTGTGAGGTGGCGAACATGAGAGCGCTTATAACCCAAAAGGTGAGGTATATCCTTGGGGTTTAATAGTATTGTCACCTTTTTCGCATGCGGTAATGCGTTCAGCTTTGACTGGAGTGCCTCGTAAAATACTCTTGCCTTCACGAGATACCCAAAAGCAGGGTGATAGTACCCGCCAGCAATCCCTTCCTCGATGATTTCATTTGCTGTAAGTCCAATCTTAGCAACCTTTATATTCTGCTTAAGGGCAGAGAGGTATATGAGGCTTGTCCTGAGAAGTACTTCATCAAAAGATATTGGAGAAAAGGTGCGTTCTTCATACTGGCTGAAGAGAGGTGTGCCACGGAAAATCACAAGGGGATATATCCTGAGATAGTCTGGATTGAGTCTTATAATATGTTCAATAGTATTTTTGATATCATTCCCTGTTTCATAAGGTAGCCCGACCATTACCTGAAGTGCCACAGAAAAGCCTTTTTCTCTTAAGAGGGAAAAGGTGCTCTGTAAATCCTCAACAGTATGGTGTCTGTTGAGACTGTGGAGAATGGCATTATTAAAGGTTGGAATACCAAGTTCAATAACCGTAACACCCTTTTCCTTTAGGAGGTCGACTGTTTCCATATTCGCAGGCGCAGGTTTTGTAGAAACCCTGAAGCCTTCAATAATGTCACGGTAAGGGTCGAAAAAGGAAAAGAGGGTCATAAGCGTGTGGTAGTCAACACCAAATATATTACCCCCGAATAATCCGACCTCTACGCTTCTATTTTTGAGATTTGTATATGGGGCAAGGCTATGCTCTATGCGGGAAGCAATCGAGATTTCACCAGCATTTGTAATCGATGCCTGGTCGCAATAGGTACATCTATGATGGCAACCAAAATAAGGGAGAAAGATGGGAACAATCACACTCAATACTTGCCTATTCGTTAATTATGTTCAAAAGGTTCTGTGCTGCATTCTGTTGAGCTTCTTTTTTGTTTTTCCCTGTGCCTTTTGCCTTCAGTTCTTTGTCCACATAGACAACAACGGTAAAGCCATCACGTACCTTCCGTGTAAATTTATACTTGGGTAGTATTCCCCATTTTTTTTGAGAGAGTTCCTGGAGGGTGTTTTTTGGATTTTTTTCATTCAATTGCCTCTCATTAAAATAGGGCTTAAAGAGATACCTGACCACTTTTGTTGCCTGTCTTATGCCGCCATCAAGATAAATTGCACCGATGAGAGCTTCAAACATATTTGAAAACACTTTAGAGGCTGGCGGTACAAGAGTATCGCCATTTCCGTAGGAGATAAACCTTTCAAGGTGAATTGTCTGTGCAATCTGTGTGAGGGTATCACGTTTGACAAGGATAGAACGGGCGTTGCTTAGAAAACCCTCATCCCTATCCTTATATTTTTTATATAGAAGGATAGCGATAACACTATTAAGAATGGCATCACCGAGATACTCAAATTTTTCATTCTCTGATGTACGCAATTCCTTCTTTTCATTAAACCAGGAACTGTGGGTAAGGGCTTCTGTAAGAAGAGCCCTGTTCTTGAAGGTATAGCGAATACTTTCTTCTAAACGGGTTGGATACATGGTGAAGTCAGGGAGTAAGGGCATAGGGGATAGGGTTTAATGTTTCTACCCTACACCCTGTACCCTCTACCCTATATCCTAAATTTTGAATGCTTCTTCCATCCCAGAATACATCTTTCTCAACTTTGGCTTTTCTATTTTGCCTGTAGGATTCCGTGGTACTTCTCCAAAGAAGACCTTTCTCGGTCTCTTATATTTTGGAAGCTTCTCACAGAATTTTAAGACCTCTTCTTCGGTAAGTGTTTTACCAGGCACAACATCAACAATGATTGCCACAATCTCACCAAGGCGCTCATCAGGAAGTCCAATGGCAGCAACATCCTTTACATTTGGATTTGTGTGGAAAAAGTCCTCTATCTCAACAGGAAAAACATTCTCACCCCCTGTTATGATAACATCCTTCTTTCGGTCTACGAGCCATATGAAACCGTCTTCATCTTGCTTTGCCATATCGCCTGTATAGAGCCAGCCACCCTTCAGGGTCTTGGCTGTTGCCTCTGGATTATTATAGTATTCCCGCATAACACCGTCACCGCGAACAACGAGTTCTCCCACGCTTCCCTTTGATACATCCTTGCCATTTTCATCCACAATTCTTGATTCCCAGTTGAAACCGGCTCTTCCGATTGAACCGATTTTATGTTCATTGCCAATGCCGAGATGAACACAGCCAGGTCCTGTAGACTCGCTGAGCCCGTAGTTTGTATCGTACTGCATGGTGGGGAAATATTTTTTCCAGTGCTTGATAAGGGCAGGTGGAACTGGTTGGGCGCCAATATGCATGAGCCGCCACTGGTCAAGTTTATAGATGGACAGTTTTAATTCGCCACTGTCAAGTTTTAAGAGTATATCCTGTGCCCAGGGAACAAGAAGCCATACAATTGTACCTTTTTCCTCACTTACTGCTTCAAAAATCCACTCTGGTGAAATACCCTTCAGAAGTACGCCTTTTGCCCCTACGATGAAACTTCCGAACCAGTGCATCTTTGCACCTGTATGGTAGAGAGGTGGAATAAGGATGAAGACGTCATTTTTTCTCTGCCAGTGGTGGGCATTCTCTGTGATGCATGAACAGACCATGTTCTTGTGGGTAAGGAGAATGGGTTTCGGTTGCCCTGTAGTACCTGAAGTAAAGTAGAGACCACAGGGATCATCATATGTAATTTCAATATCTGGAGGATTGGACCGGGATGCACCAAGAACTGTTAAAAAGTCCTCAGCATAGGTTGGAATCTTTTTGCCAAAGCAGATGTGGTTTTTTACTGTCGGGAGTTTATCTTTAATTACATCAATCCGTGGGGTAAACTCTTC
>DHGO01000036.1 GCA_002402795.1 Deltaproteobacteria bacterium UBA4796 | reverse complement strand
CCACAAAAGTAGCTTCAGGATTTTCTACCGTATTACAAAAGGGAAGAATCTCGTTGCCCTTATAGAAACCGGTTTTATTACTTTCAATTATTCTCTTGGCAAAATTGTCCAGGTCCCACCCTCATTCATGAGGGTACTGGAAAGATACATCTGATAAGAGTTGTTTTTCCGTTAAAAAAAATGCCCTCGAAGATTTTTTCCTCGAGGGCATTGAATCTTTAAGAGATTGATGTTATTCTTACTGTCTTCCCTTTACAATCTCATCGACCACTGAAGGATCAGCAAGCGTTGTGGTATCACCAAGCTGGTCAATTTCACCGGATGCAACCTTCCGTAAGATTCTTCTCATGATCTTACCCGAGCGTGTCTTGGGAAGACCTGGTGCAAACTGTATTTTGCCAGGAGCAGCAATAGGCCCGATCTCTTTTCTCACGTGAGCAACGAGGTCTTTCTTCAACTGGTCACTCGGGGTCTGCCCGACCTTAAGGATTACGTATGCATAGAGGTCTTCACCCTTAATGTCATGGGGAAATCCAACAACTGCCGCCTCTGCCACTGCTGGATGTGAAACAAGGGCACTCTCAACCTCTGCAGTACCAATCCTGTGACCTGACACATTAACAACGTCGTCAATACGACCCATCAACCAGAAATAACCGTCTTCATCCTTTCTTGCACCATCACCGGTAAAGTAAAAACCAGGTTGCTGGACAAAGTATGTCTGGTAGAATCTATCAGGATCACCGAACACAGTTCTCATTAGCCCTGGCCAGGATCTTCTGATACAGAGTTCTCCACCTTCGTTCACCGCTGCTTCTACTGCTGGTTCACTTGCAGATGCCCTTGGTCTCAAGACCACCGGGTCAACGCCAAAGAAGGGCAGTGTTGCTGAACCTGGTTTTGTAAACCATGCGCCTGGAAGGGGTGTAATGAGGATTCCACCTGTCTCTGTCTGCCACCATGTATCAACAATGGGGCACCTCTCTTTTCCAATCATTGTGTGATACCACATCCATGCCTCTGGATTTATTGGCTCACCAACAGTACCAAGGAGTCTCAAGGATGAGAGGTCCCTCTTCTTTGGCCACTCATCGCCTTCTCTCATGATTGCCCTGATGGCTGTCGGTGCGGTATAGAATATATTCACTTTAAACTTCTCAACGATCTGCCAGAATCTGTCAGGCTGAGGGTAGGTAGGCACACTTTCAAAAACAATGGATGTAGCGCCATTGCAGAGCGGGCCATAAACGATATATGAATGTCCTGTTACCCAGCCAATATCTGCTGTACACCAGAAAATATCCTTCTCTTTATAATCGAATATGTATTTAAAGCTGATATAGCAAAATACCATATAGCCACCAATTGTATGGAGCACACCCTTGGGTTTACCTGTTGAGCCTGAGGTATAGAGGATGAACAGGGGGTCTTCTGCATCCATCTGCTCTGCCGGACAATTATCACTGATGTCTTTTGCATTTATTTCATCCTCAAACCATGTATCCCTGCCTGCCTTCATCGGGACATCGAATTTCTCAAGTCTCTTTACAACAATAACCTTATCTACCTTGTGCCCCGCCTTTTCACATAATTCAACTGCAGTATCAGCATTTGCCTTTGAACTCACATTTTTTCCTGAACGCCAGTATCCATTTGCAGTAATAAGAATATGGGCACCGGCATCGAGAATCCTGTCACGTAAAGCCTCAGCAGAAAAACCACCGAATACGATTGTGTGAATTGCGCCAATGCGAGCACATGCCATCATTGCAACAGGAAGCTGCCAGATCATGGGGAGGTAAATTGCTACCCTGTCACCCTTCTTTACGCCCTTCTTCTTTAAAACATTAGCAAACCGCGAAACGAATCTTAAAAGTTCTTTGTATGTAAGCCTTTTTACATCATCATCTGGCTCACCCTGAAAGATAATAGCGACCTTATCTCCTCTTCCTTTTTCAATCTGATAATCAAGACAATTGTATGTAATATTTGTCTTGCCACCTATAAACCACTGGAGCTTCGCATTTTTGAAATCCTCTTCATTAACCCTGTCCCACTTCTTGAACCAGAAAAGCTCTGAAGCAACGTTGCCCCAGAATTTTTCAGGATTTTCGATGGATTCTTTCCACATTTTTTCGTACTCTTCCCTGCTCTTGATGTACGCCTGCGCAACAAATTCTTTTGGTGGTGGAAATTTTCGTGTTTCCTCCATCATCGATGTAATAGTTTTCTTCTCTTCCGCCATACTAACCTCCTGATTTAATATTGGATATTGCTCAAATAATAATCGTTTTTTGTAAACAGTCTATTGTAAACACATAGTTATATGTTGTCAATAAATTTTGTTAATAATTTCACAATTATATTTATGGCGCATCCTGTTGTCAATATAAATTTTTATCTCCTTTAAAAATATTTAGATGCAATATTCCATCCTATTGTCATTATTATATTTCTTCAATAAATTCATGACACAAGTTTTTAAAAACTTGATAAGATCTTTTGAATCCTTTATGATACTCATCAAAAAAGAGGTATACAATGACAACTCAAACGAACGCTGAAAGGGCACTAAAAAAACTTTTACAGGGAAATAAACGTTTTGTGGCAGCAAATGCCAGACATCCAAATCAGGGAATAAAGCACAGGAAAGAAGCAACAAAGGGGCAGAAACCATTCGCTGTGATTGTTGGCTGTTCAGATTCCCGTGTACCACCGGAGATTATTTTTGACCAGGGGCTTGGTGACCTCTTCATAATCCGTGTGGCAGGCAATATTGTGGATGATTGTGTATTAGGAAGTATAGAGTATGCTGTAGGCCACCTGGGGACAGACCTCGTTGTTGTCCTCGGTCATGGAAAATGCGGTGCAATCACAACTGCAGTAAATGGTGAAACACCTCATGGTCACATAGGAAGTATCGTGAAGGCAATCTTACCGGCAGTAAAAAAGGCAAAACAGGAATCAGGTGATGTACTTGAAAACGCCATACGCACAAATGTAAGATTTGTAGTAGACAGGATAAAATCTTCGAAACCTATTATTGCAAAAAAGGTCAACGCAAAAAAGCTCCATATTATAGGCGCATACTACGATATAGAAACAGGAGAAGTATCAATTATTGAATAAGAGGCCTGCGTGACGCTATATACCATTTCACAAATACACCGGTAAGTATCATAAGAAAACTGAGAAGCTGGCCCATGGTGAGAATACCCATAATATAACCCACCTGAAGGTCCGGTGCCCTGAAAAATTCACAGAAAATTCTGAATAACCCATAGAGCATCAAAAATAATGCAAAGACATCACCATCTCTTTTCTTCCTGTCCTTATATAGCCAGAGAGTCACAAAAAGCAAAAGACCTTCAAAGAATGCCTCATAGAGCTGGGAGGGATGACGGGGAATTTGACCTCCTTGAGGGAAAACCATTGCCCACGGAAGGGTGGAGGGTTTTCCAAAGAGTTCTCCATTTATAAAATTGCCAATCCTTCCCAATCCTATACCTACAGGGCATGTTGGGATGATAAGGTCTGCGATTTTAAAAAAATCAAAACCCTGTCTTTTTACCACTATAAAGCCTGCAATAAGGGTACCTATGAGACCTCCATGGAAGGACATGCCTCCATGCCACACCTGAAAAATTTCTAAGGGATTTTGAATATAGAAACCGATGTTGTAAAAGAGCACGTATCCCAATCGTGCACCTATAATGAGACCAAGTATAAGGGCAAATAAAAGGTCATCAATCTGAGAGCGCTCTATCTTAAGGGTTTTTCTTTTCACCTGGTACAGCACAAGGACATAGGAAGAGACGAAACCAAGTATATACATAAGCCCATACCATCGAAGGGAAAATGGGCCAATCTTTACTATAACAGGGTCAATATGGGGATAAGAGATCATTTTAATCACCAATTGCCAAATCTCAAAATATCAAATAAAAAAATATCAGTAACCAATAACAAAACAATTATTATTAAACATTGTATTTCTTCAACATATCCTGGAGTTCCTGAGCTTTTCTGAATACCATTCCCTTAAGACCATAACCCTTTGCAGCCTCCACGTATCCTTCTACATCGTCAATATAAAAGGCTTCATTCTTTCCAATATCTATTCTCTTAAATATTTCATCGTAAATCTTTCGGTGTGGCTTTTTTACACCTACTTCAAAGGAGAGTATCCATTCGTCAAACACATGGACAACAGGATACCCTTTTTCAATAAAGGTCATGTGGAGTTCGTTGGTATTGCTCAAAAGGAATAGGGGGTAACCTCTATCTTTCAGGTAATGAATAATTCGCACGACTTCTTCATCTTCCCTGAATATAGGATTCCAGATTCCTTTGAATTCTTCAAAATTCATTTCAAGTCTGTATCGTTCTTTTAAATGAGAAAAAAACTCTAGTGATGACATGCAACCTTCTTCATAGGAATTGACAAAACCATGTTCCCCATCAAACATAAACTGAAAGACCTCTTGAGCGGAAAATCTCTCTTTCTCCTTTGATCTCTCAAGGAGTCTGGCAGGAATCTGGCGGTGGTCAAAGGGAAGAATCACATTCCCGAGATCAAAAACAAAAAGTTTTATCATAGAAAAAAATCTTTTCTAACACTCATATATCTGTCTCTTATACACATCTCCTCTGTATATGGAAGAATCTTTATGCCCTTTTCATCCCTGTGAATAACCCCTACGATATAGAAACTTCCTTCTTTTTCTCTATATGTCTCCATCTTTTACGTTATTCAAAAATATTCAGGCTTCACAAACATTCTATCTTTGCATCAACGCAAACACATTCCTTACCCTTTTCGAAGACTATGACAGGATTTATATCGAGATTCGTTATTTCAGGATATTCAATAAGGAGCCTCGATACATTGACAAGGACCTGCGCAAGGGCTTTCCTGTCCAATTCCTTCTGCCCCCTGAATCCTTTCAGGATTCCTGCACCTTTAATTTCATTCATCATCTCTTCTGCCAACTCTTCATCAACAGGTGCTACACGCAATATCACATCAGTAAGTATCTCCGTGAAGATTCCTCCAAGACCAAAGAGAACCACAGGGCCGAAATAAGGGTCTCTTTTCCCTCCTATTATAAATTCATAACCGGGTGCGTACATCTTCTGTAGGAGATATGATTCTGACTTCATCTGATGGAAGGCATTTTTAAGTGCTTCATCATCCATGATATTAAGTGCAACCCCTCCTTTTTCTGTCTTGTGAAGAATCTTTGATGAAGCAATCTTCAATGCCACAGGATAACCAATATGTTTTGCCTCATCGATTGCCTGTTCTAAATTACTTACAATAGCATGTTCCGCAACAGGTATCCTGTAGGAACTCAATAGTCTGAAAACCTCATCCGGTGGCATAACTCCTGAAACTAACATATGCTTCTCAATAGCAGTCTTCTCTCCGGAAGGGAAGGTCATCTTTGCAGCCTTTACATGATATCTGTAATGTTCATAGGATTTTGCAAGCATTTTCAAAGCATAGTCCACATCTGTAAATACAGGAAAAGGAGCCACCTCTTTCATGGCAAACCAGTGATCCTTATCAGAAACCATGCAGAAGATTACAGGTTTATCAAAATGATTCGTTATTTCACAGGAAGTCCTTATGAAGTCTATTGTTGGAGATACCTCATTCTCAAAATCACAGGGGTGAACAATGACCAGTCCATCAATATCCTTTTCCTTGAGTGCGCTTTTTACTATCTCTGTATAAAAACCGATATCGAAAACATCTCCAAGGTCAAGGGGGTTTGTCATCCTTATAACGCCTGCCCTCGTTTTTTGCCTTACCATCTTAAAAAAGTCATCTGTAAATCCGGCAAGTTCAAATTTATAACGATGCGCTGCATCAGCGGACAGCACTGCGTGACCGCCTGAACGTGACATAAAGGCTAATTTTGGTCCTTTTATGACAGGCAGTAAAAAGATTTTAAAACATTCTATCATCTCCTGAATGCTGAATACACGGTGGATACCTGCCTGCTTCAATGCTGCATCTAAAACCTGCTCATCGCCTGCAAGGGCAGAGGTATGAAACTTCGCAATCCTCTGACTTGAAGGGCTGATATTCGATTTCAGTAATATGATTGGCTTATCTGTTGAAGATGCAAGGCTCATCAACCTTCTACCGTCTTTAATGCTTTCAAGGTAGATACCTATTATTCTTGTCTCAGGGTCAGAAATCAAAAACTCCAGAAAATCATTTTCATCGAGCATCAACTTGTTGCCAATGCTTACAAGTTTGCCTATACCTACATTTTCACAGGATGATAGGAGTATAATATCATGGACAAGCCCGCCACTCTGGGAAATCATTGAAACCGGTCCCTGCCTTGTATAGGCAGGGGGTATCGGTACAAAGGGGAGTACAAGACCATTGGTCATATTAACAATTCCAATGCAATTGGGTCCCATAATCTTGATGTTCCATCTTTGTGCAATATTCAGGATTTCCTTTTCCAGTGCCTCTCTTTCTTCTTC
>DHGO01000114.1 GCA_002402795.1 Deltaproteobacteria bacterium UBA4796 | reverse complement strand
TTTCAAGATATTTGTCGGAGTAGTAATAAGTATGTTTCCAATGATCATCTAAAGTATCGAGAGGTCTCTTAAAGTAGCCGACCCAAATTTTTCTGAATAGAATAGAAACTTCTCTATCTTCGTGAATCCGAAAACCCTTAACCCGCTCCCAAAAGAAAATTGTTAAAGCATTCCATAAGCCATTACGCAAATTCTCATCCATATCGTCCACTTGGATGATACTTTTAACTGGTTTGATCCCTTTTCTTTGAGAAAATGAGTTCATATCTTCACCTTATACTCTTTTTCTGCTTTTGCATAGGATAACTTGTTCATATCCAAACTTATACGAAATGGTTTGTTTATCCTCCAAAAATGGGAGGATAGACGAACTTCGGATATACTCCCGAAAATGGTAGTGTAGACGAAATGGTTCAGATATACAACTGAAGAGAGTTTTATACTGGCATACTCCAGTATCTTTTGTATCCTATCCTTTGTGAACCTCATGGCAATGTGCGTAAAGGGGTGTTTATTTGAGGGTTTTATTTTATTTATTCAGATTATATTGTAATATAAAATCATCCCATGGAAAAGGAAAATACACTTATCACCACGCCTGTTGATTCTTTGAAAGGGATAGGACCTAAAAACCTTATAAAATTCCAGCAGAAAGGCATCAGAACCTTAGAAGACCTTTTTTATTTTCTTCCTATCAGGTATGAAGATAAGCGCTTTATTAAAAAGATATGTGATGCCCGTGAGGGAGAAAAGGCAATCTTTGTTGGAGAAGTGGTGGCATCAAGGTCTTTATTTTTTAAACATGCACGGAAAAAAGCCTATGAAGCGATTGTCAGGGATGAAACAGGGGTGATTTCAATAAAGTGGTTTCAATGGAATAAAGAGTACTTAAAAAAGGTAGCTAAAAAGGGAAATATACTTTTTCTTTCCGGTCAGGTTACGAAATTCCGGGATAAACTACAGATAATCCATCCAGAAATTATTCTTCTGGATAGCCCTGATGAGGTTGATGCCTTTACAGCAATAGTTCCTGTATACTCAGAAATAGAGGGAATAAAGCAGGGGTCTGTAAGGAAGCTTATAAAACAGTTGTTTGATGATTATGGAAGGCATGTAAAAAGCATCATTCCTGATGAAATAGAGAAAATATACAATTTAACCAGGCTTTACGATGCCTTATTCAAAATACACTTTCCTGAAGAGATGATGCCGGGAAATGCTGGAAGACATCCAATGGTGGACCGGCTCATACTTGAGGAATATGCATTATTCCAGATGGGATTACATATAAAGAGGCAGGAGACAAAGAAAGAAAGGGGAATCAGATTTGAGGCAGGCGGACCGTATTACACAAAGCTCATGGATAATTTACCTTTTCAATTGACTTCATCCCAGGTAAAGGTCATAGAGGAGATAAAGAGAGATATGGAGAAAGTAGAGCCAATGCATAGACTCCTGCAAGGTGATGTGGGGTGTGGAAAAACAGTCTGTGCGGTCATTGCATCCTGTATTGCCATAGATAATGGATGGCAGGTGGCATTCATGGCTCCTACAGAAATCCTTGCAGAGCAACATTATCTGACCATACATAGAACCTTCGAAGGGCTTGGAATTCCAGTGGTTCTGTTACGGGGGAATATGGGTAAGGAGAGGGATGAAATAATCAATAGAATAAAAGGCGGGGAATATCCTGTTGTGGTTGGAACACATGCTTTAATTCAGGAGGAAGTAGTCTTCAAAAACCTCGGGTTTGTTATCATTGACGAACAGCATAGATTTGGCGTTATACAGAGAAAACTTTTAAGGGACAAGGGGTCTATTACCCCCCATGTTCTTGTGATGACAGCAACACCCATTCCAAGGACACTTTCGATGGTGGTCTATGGGGACCTCGATGTATCAATTATCAACGAGATGCCGCCTGGCAGGCAGAAGATAGAAACGCATGTCTTTCTGGAAAAAGATAGGGAAAAGGCATACCGCATGATTGATAAAGAGATAAAGATGGGACATCAGGCATACGTTGTATATCCCTTGATTGAAGAGTCAGAAAAGGTGGACCTCCTTAATGCCAGGGAGAGAGCTACTTTTTTACAGGAATCTGTCTTTCCCATGTACAGAATAGGTCTTCTCCACGGGAGGATGAAAGCGGAGGAGAAGGAAATAGTTATGTCAGGGTTTAAGAACAGGGAAATAGATATTTTGGTCTGTACCACAGTAATTGAAGTGGGAATAGACGTTCCGAATGCAACCATAATTGTCATCGAGAATGCTGAAAGATTCGGGCTTTCCCAGCTTCATCAGTTGAGAGGAAGGGTGGGAAGGGGTGCATATCCGTCAGGGTGTATACTTGTTGCTTCTTTGAGAAAGACAGATACAGCGGCTAAACGTTTAAAAGTTATGGAAAAGGAGGTAGATGGTTTTGTAATTGCTGAAGAGGATTTGAAGATAAGAGGTCCAGGCGACCTTTTTGGTGTAAGACAGTCAGGCATTCCGGACTTCAGAGTTGGTGATATTGTACGAGACGGGGATATTATGACCCTTGCACGGAAGATTGCTGGAAAGATAGTGTCTTGCATTTCTGATAAGGAAAGTGAGGCGATTAAGGATATTTTGAAGAATAGATGGAAGGAGAATCTCAATCTTTTTGATATAGCATAAACCCATATTTTCCATCAGGATGAGTATCTGTGTCGGGCTATTCTCCGCAAACACGCTCAATACGCTCCAGCGGCTCCATTCACTCGCGTTCGGCTTCGGAACTTTTGCTTATGCAAAAGACCGAGCTTCCTTGCCTC
>DHGO01000088.1 GCA_002402795.1 Deltaproteobacteria bacterium UBA4796 | reverse complement strand
GTGCACTTTTGAATCTTAAATGACAGGACGAGTACAAAAACTTGACAAACAAAGAACCATCGTCGTATAAAAATCAATATAAAATTCTCTACTCTCAGTAAAAAAGACGATAGAAGGTTCAATGGCTAAAGAACATCTGGATCTAAAAGGCTTTTTTATTCTCCTCTGTCTTACTATGCTATGGGGTTTGAACTATACAGCAGTAAAGATTTCCAATTCAGGATTTGCTCCCATATTTAACTCCTTTCTCCGATCGTCGATTGCGTCTGCCTTTGGCATCATGTATTGCCTTTCCATTAAAGAACGTCTTTTTCACAGGGATATCCGTCTTTTTCATGGTTTTATGGTAGGACTGCTCTTTGGTCTGGAGTTTGTTTGTATCTATCTTGGCTTGTTTTACACTGATGCTACAAGAGCAGGGATACTCCTTAACTGCTCCCCCTTTGTCGTAGCCATAGGAGCCTATCTTTTTCTCAAGGAGAAATTGAATATAACAAAAATAGCAGGTCTTGTTCTCGCATTCATAGGAGTTTATTCTGTCTTCCAGGGGAAACCCAGAACCTGGAAGCCATCTATGTTGCTTGGTGACCTTTTTGGGCTTGCTGCAGCAGTTTTATGGGGTGCAACAACCGTCTATATTAAAAAATATCTTGCAGAAAGAGTACATCCTATTCATACCTTTCTTTACCAGCTGGTCTTTTCCATCCCTGTCATATTTATTTGCGTTCTCATCTTTGAATCAAGCTGGATACTCAATGTAAGTGTCCCTGCAATTTTAGCCCTTGTCTACTCCTCAGTGATTGTTGCTTTTGCATCATACCTAATGTGGTTTAAACTCATTCACACCTACCCTGTTTCAGAACTTACTGTATTCAACTTTCTCACCCCTGTATTCGGTGTTATCTGCGGAGCCCTCTTCCTTGGAGAACAACTTACCACAGGGCTTATTATGGGGCTCCTGTTGGTTAGCGGTGGTATCTACTTAACAAACTACCGAAAAAAATCGGTTGGAAAGCCATAGAGTAAGATTTGATGCATGCATATTGCAAAATGCTTGACACGACATATCGCCTCTGATAGTATTCTGACGATAAAATTTTCATAGAATAAGTATCCATAATGAAAAAAATAAAGGGCGTTAACAGGGTATTGATTATTGGCTCAGGTCCAATTATCATCGGACAGGCTTGCGAGTTTGATTACTCAGGCACCCAGGCATGTAAAGCCCTCAGGTCAGCAGGATATAAAATCATACTTGTCAATTCAAATCCTGCTACAATCATGACCGATCCCGGGATGGCAGATGTCACGTATATTGAGCCTCTTACTGTTGAAACGCTCGAAAAAATTATTGCAAAGGAAAAACCCGATGCGCTCCTTCCAAACCTCGGTGGGCAAACGGGATTAAATCTGGCTGCAGAACTTTCTAAAAGAGGCATTTTAAAAAGATACGGTTGTAGAATTATCGGGGTAAAGGCAGATGCTATTGAGCGCGGGGAAGACAGAATCGAATTCAAGAAAACAATGAATAAACTTGGCATCCCTATGCCCGAAAGCTCTCCTGCCTATTCTGTAGAAGAAGCACTTTCCATTGCAGACCGTCTCGGATACCCGGTAGTGGTAAGGCCAGCGTATACGCTTGGTGGGTGGGGAGGGGGCATTACATATAACAAAGAAGAATTGAGAGTCATTGCTGAACGAGGTATTCGTGCAAGCCTTATCGGTCAGATACTTATTGAAGAAGCAGTCATCGGGTGGGAGGAACTTGAGCTTGAGGTAGTCAGGGACGCTAAAAATAATATGATCACCGTCTGTTTCATTGAAAATATCGACCCCATGGGTGTCCATACAGGTGACTCATTCTGTGCTGCACCAATGCTTACCATATCAGAGGAGTTGCAGAAAAGATTACAGGAATATTCATACAGGATTGTGGAAGCCATCAAGGTAATCGGCGGCACCAACATACAGTTTGCCCACAATCCAGACACAGGCAGAATTGTGGTCATCGAGATAAACCCGAGGACTTCACGCTCTTCTGCTCTTGCTTCCAAGGCAACGGGTTTCCCTATAGCCTTTGTATCTGCAAAACTTGCAGGTGGTTATACCCTCAAGGATATTCCATACTGGAGGGAAGGTACCCTCGACAGATACACCCCGTGGGGTGATTATGTAGTAATTAAGTTTGCACGGTGGGCTTTTGAAAAATTCAGAGAAGCAGAGGATAAATTGGGTACCCAGATGAAGGCTGTGGGCGAGGTAATGAGTATTGGCAAAACATATAAAGAAGCCCTTCAAAAGGCTATACGATCCCTCGAGATTAAAAGATACGGTCTTGGTTTTGCAAGCAACTTCCATCAACTTTCCCTTGATGAACTTATAATGCGCCTTCATGTACCCTCCTCTGAGAGACAGTTTATTATGTACGAAGCATTACGAAAGGGTGCCACGGTAGACCAGCTCTATGAAATAACAAAGATAAAAAAATGGTTTATAGAACAGATGAAAGAGCTTGTAGGGCTTGAAGAAGAGATTTTGAAATATAAAGGTAAAGAACTTCCCTCTCAGCTTCTCGTCAAAGCCAAGGAAGACGGCTTTTCTGACAAATATTTAAGCCAGCTCTTGAGTTTAGAAGAGGAGAAGATAAGAAGGCAGAGAATCGCATCAGGGAAGGTACAGGCGTGGTGCGCTGTTCCTGTAAGTGGTGCAGATGCCCGTTATTATTATTCCACTTGTAATGCCCCTGATGAGGTAGAAGTAAGTGATAAACCAAAGGTAATGGTACTTGGTGGTGGACCAAACAGAATAGGCCAGGGTATTGAATTTGACTATACCTGCGTTCATGCTGCCTTTGCTTTACGCGAAGAAGGTTACGAATCCATAATGGTAAATTGTAATCCAGAGACTGTGTCCACGGATTATGATACATCGGATAAACTCTACTTTGAACCCCTTACCGTT
>DHGO01000129.1 GCA_002402795.1 Deltaproteobacteria bacterium UBA4796 | reverse complement strand
ATGATTCTCTATTGCGTAATCTGGGATAATGTAACACATAGAAGGGTAACACGTGTTACTTTTTCAGCTATTAGAGGGTGTTCAATAATTCAAATTTAGAACAGGGCTGATTTTTCCTGATTTCATGTAATCAAAGATAATGTCTTGGGTTAAGACAATGTCATGCTCAATTGCATGAATAGTAACATTATCGATGCCCTTGTAAAAGTTGGTTATTTCCATACGGTATCTATTTTCTTTAACGAGACCAAAAGTCCTCTCAATTCCAGTTCTGAGCGATTTAAGCTTCTGGTAGATCAAGCTGTGAGGCACTGCTGGCCCATATTTTCTGTATCCATCCTCAAAGTAAGTATGGCATGTATAGCCGAAATTGTATTGCTCTTTGATATAATCACATTGGAACAGTAACGGCTGACCGGATTTTATGCAAAGCTTAAAGCAGGCATATTTTGTTCTCCTCTGGTTGTATTCAATGCCCCTCGGTTTCATTGGAAAACCACAAGGACATAAAGGATAACCATCTTCGGTAAATCCCTTTGGGTAAACCGTCTCCTTTCTGATGATGATGGGGATGATTTCGAACAACTCATAAATGTCATGATGGATCGCCTCTGTATCATAGCCCTTATTCAAGATCAGGTAAGAAAACGTAAGGGAGGGTTAGCGGGATACGAGTTCTTCAACAAGAGGAAAGATGAAGGCCTGGTCCGATTCATTCGCAGGTGACACAAGAGTGACAAGCGGAATCCCGCTCACTATCCGTAAACTGTGAGCCTTATGACCTACGGGGTATTTGTGTTTATGATGACCTTTGCCTGAAAAAGCGACGCTGGGATCATTGAAATGCCATTGTCCTTGGTCATCCTTCTGTCCCTTTGTAGCACCAGAGGTAATCAAAAATGTTGAGTCGGCAACAAGAATAATTCCTTTCACTCGCGTTCAGCTTTAAGAACTTTTGCTTATACAAAAGACCAGGCTTCCTTACCTCACAACGGTTTGCTTGAGACAAAATCCGACACCATGCTCTAATGACATATCCGGGTTTAAATTCCGGCGGTCTCTTTATAGTTCATAATTGCCGAGCCGCTCCGGCTGGTAGATAATCTCCATTATTTGAAACCTCTTCATCCCCGCCGGTACTTCCCATTCCACAATATCGCCTTCTCTGTAACCAAGAAGGGCCGTTCCAATAGGTGCGAGTATGGAAAGAGCGTTTTCTGTTACCCCTCTCTTACCAGGAAAAACGAGAGTGAATGTCTTTTCTTCATTGGTGTCCAGGTCCTTGATGCGGACTACCGAATTCATGGTGACAACATCGTTCGGGATACTTTTTGGGTCCACCACTTTTGCCCTTTCCAGTTCCTCTTCCAGGAGCTCGATATACGGCCTATCTTTTCCATTGTATATCTCGATAAGCGCACGTAATCGTTTCATGTCGTGTTCGGTAATATAGATTTCCCTTTGTTTCATACCATATACCTCCGGTACAATTTTTATCATTCTGTCATGGCAAACAGTCTACCACGCTCATCGAATTCGTCAACATATATGGTTTCCCCTGTGCATGTTTCTCAATCCTTGCTGGATGACCGGTCTCATGATATAAGTTCTATCTGTCCTTCTTTTATGTCGGAAACAACCCTTGTTACCACATGTACCCCTTCAAGTGCCTCTATGTTTTCCAAATCCACACATTTATCCAGTGATGCACCTCCGTTAACCAAATAAATGCTGAAAATAAACATTGTTAAATGTTCTTCATAGATAATAATTTGCAGATCAGTTTTTACAGTATTGTTTTAAAGGCTAACTGAATTATACACACAGAACGAGGACAACTATTAAAACAGTATATTGTCGAACAAATCATATCTAAAATTAACATCAATGAGGCAAATTGTCAAACTATCAACCTTACTGGGTAATGTCAGGGGGTAAAGGAACAAAGAGAAGTATGGAAGTTTTTGAAAGAATTCAAATGTATCGTGTGATTAAGACTTGTAATAGGGACTATATTTTGATGTTTGTTTGTGGTAGCATACGAAAAAATATAATATAATGAAAGGAGTTGTATGGTCAACACAGAGTATATCAAACATTTTTTTCTCTGCCTGATTATTTCGATTCCCCTTCTTTTTATCATGGGCACAAAAGCCTTGAGTGAATGTAATTTGAACGAAGAAGACCAGGCACGCTTCATGGCCCTTTATAATGAAGTAATAAATCAGGGGAAAATAGAGAAGATTGAAGAGATTCACAGCTTCCTCCGCTCTAAGGGATGTGAGAAAGAAATCGAAGAAGCTGACAGAAGGGCAAGAGAAATCTTAAAAAGTCAGGGTGTTCTCAAATAGATGACAGAGTCTATTATCAAGCAAAAGGTAAAGTATTTTCAGGAGCCCCTCTTTGAGGAATTTAGAAAAGATTACTGCTATGTATGTTACAGACGCATAAAAGATAATAAAGGATTATACATTGGAAATAGCCTGTGGCGCCACAAAAAATGTAAGCCCTATAGAATAAAGATTGGTTGAAAGCGAAACATCTATATTGCATGAAAACATAAAATTGTAAACTATAAGGGGGGATAAATATGACACGGGGAAAGAAGATTGCCATCAACACAGGTGG
This sequence comes from Deltaproteobacteria bacterium UBA4796, assembly GCA_002402795.1. GTDB lineage: Bacteria > Desulfobacterota > Syntrophorhabdia > Syntrophorhabdales > Syntrophorhabdaceae > UBA8905. The sequence goes on along the minus strand of DHGO01000129.1, from coordinate 2,389 downwards.
TGGCGATGCGCCAGGATTAAATGCAGTCATTGAAGCAGTGGTCATGGCTTCCTCGAAATTAGGCTGGGAAGTTTATGGAATCAAAAATGGCTATGGAGGTCTCCTGAATACAAACGAAATTGTACGGCTCACACCGGAGACTGTAAGGGGCATTTCAAGTCTCGGCGGCACAATTCTTGGAACAACCAATAAAGGAAACCCCTTCCAGATGTCCATCACAAATCTTGCAGGCGAGACAGAAATCCGAGATGTATCGGATAAGGTGGTGGAGAATTTCAAGCTCCTTGGCTTTGACTGTCTTATTGCAGTTGGCGGCGATGGAAGCCTCAAGATTGCCTATGATTTTTATAAAAAAGGTATACCTGTCGTTGGCGTGCCCAAAACCATTGATAATGATTTAGGCGGAACGGTTATAACCTTTGGATTTGACACTGCAGTGAGCATTGCGACTGAAGCCATTGATCGCCTCCATTCAACTGCTCGTTCTCACGACAGGGTCATGGTTGTTGAAGTGATGGGCAGACATGCAGGTTGGATTGCCCTTAACAGCGGCTTATCCGGGGGCGCAGATGTTATTCTAATTCCCGAGATCCCTTTTGACATAGAGAAGGTATGCAAACATATAATGGAAAATGAACTCCATGGACGCCATTATGGGATTGTAGTTGTAGGAGAAGGTACAACACCAATTGGTGGAGTTGAGATGGCACGGGGAAAAGGCGAGGCAGGAAGACAGGAACTTGTACTTGGCGGAATAGGAGAGTACGTAGCAAAAGAGATTTCAAAAAGAACGGGTAAGGATACACGTTCCCTTGTTCTCGGTCATCTTCAGAGGGGCGGTTCTCCCACAACCTTTGATAGACTTGTATCACTCCGCTTTGGCGCTGCTGCTGTCCGCATGATAGAGGAACAGAATTTTGGTATTATGGTAGCCCTTGATCCACCTGAGGTAAAGGGGGTTCCGCTTGAAGAGGTTATTGGAAAGATACGAAAGGTTCCTCTTGACTCTGATTCACTCCGGACTGCGCGGGATATAGGGATATGTTTAGGCGATTGAGCATAATTATGGTATGTAGAAATCGTAAACAAATAACTCTTCTTGACAATATGAATAATTTCTGTAAAATAAAAAAAGGGTTTAAGCACATAAAAGGGGGTTACAATGCTTAAAGAAACAGAATCATCCACATATGAACGTATGGGTATGATGTCAAAAGCAAAGTGGGGTGCAAATCTCACCAGTGAACAGATTGAAGACCTGGCAAAATACCTCTATGTTGCAAAGTTAGCAAAAAATTCACCTATATTCGTTGAGGGTTCAAAAGAAGCTTATATGTGTCTTGTAGTAACAGGCTCTGTAAAAATATCCAAGGAAGATTCAAAGAAAAAGGAGAAGATCATTGCTGAAGTGGGACCGGGAAAAACATTCGGTGAAATGAGTATTATTGATAAATGGCCTCGTTCAGCTTCTGCCATTGCGTCAGAGGAGACAACCCTCCTGATACTGACCAAGGACAAATTTGACCAGCTTCTCAATGAGAATCCGAGGCTTGGAAATAGATTTCTTATGGACCTTTCCCAGCTTTTAAGTTCAAGACTCCGTCTGACTGACTGGATGCTTGTGGAATACCTCTACCAGGAAAAGGCGGACTGAATAATATCAATTCCCTAAAAGGATACTTCTTCAGGCTATCTGCCTGCCATTTTTTAGAAGTCTTTTAACATTATTAAGAAAGATACGTTTTTCGTCTTCTGAAAACCCCTGAAGCATTGCATGCATGTTTGCGATACGCTCTGGTTCAATATTCGCAAGGGTATTCTTGCCTTTTTCAGTTATTTCCAGTATGGTGACCCTTTCATCATTCGGGTCTGACTTTCTTATTATAAAACCATTTTTTTCAAGTCTTTTTGAAAGCCCTGTCATGTTTGCATCAGGAACAAGCATAATGCTACAGACATCTTTGATTCTGCTTTTTCCATCCTTTGATGCATCAAGTACACGAAGGACATTGTATTGAGGAAATGAGAGACCATGTCTTCTGAATGTAGCGGTAACAACCCTTTTAAATGTTTCAGCAGCCCTGACAACTGCCATGAGAACTTTTTCGTCAGCACTCAAGTCGCTTTGGTAGTTTGACACAGCCATAATATTACCTCAATTATCTGTTTCTATATATTGGATATTTAGCAATTCTCCATTTTTTAATTGAGATATAAATATATCAGATTAATTAATCTTATACCAGAAAATAAATATATTGAAAGTAAATATATTGATATTTGAGATATTGACTTTTAATAAATCTATGTGGTATTAATAAATATCATTTAAAAAGTAAAACTGGAAAGCGTATGTTCCATATCTTTAGAGTATGTTCGTTTCAGCTTT
>DHGO01000095.1:145-3948 GCA_002402795.1 Deltaproteobacteria bacterium UBA4796 | reverse complement strand
TTTTCTGTTTTTTTCATACGAAAAAAAAATCCGCCCCATATAGTGGTACTTTCATCAGGCCTTGTTCTTCTCTTTTTATCCATCATAGTTCTTCTCCAGATGATAATTGGAAGGATACAGATAAAGGGCGTTCTTATACCTTTTGGAGGTTTTTTAGGGGTTTTGCTTGAAAAGACCCTTGTGAGCCTTTTCAGCTCCTTTGGCAGCTATCTTATATCCATCATTATATTCTGTATCTCCATCTTTCTTATTATACAGGCGCCCATACTCTCTCTCATAGAAGAAAATCTTATACGCAGGAAGTCTGTTGAGAGGAGGAAAGAGATAAAGGTTACAACAGAAGAACCAACACCCAAGCCAAAGGTGGAAAAAAAGGTAACACAGGAATCCTTTGAATTTTATAAAGAGATAGGTCCCTACAAACTTCCATCCATAACGCTACTGGATCTTGTTGAAAAGACAGAAATAAAAGTAGATAAAGAGAGTATCCAGCTCAATGCAAGTATCCTTGAAAAGAAATTAAAGGATTATGGTGTTGAAGGTAGGGTTACAGAGGTAAGACCGGGACCTGTGGTTACCATGTATGAATTTGAACCTGCCCCGGGCATAAAGGTTAGCAGAATAGCAAACCTTTCAGATGACCTTGCCATGGCGCTAAGTGCTGTCTCCATAAGGATTATTGCCCCCATCCCGGGAAAATCAGTAGTGGGCATAGAAATTCCCAATAAGACAAGACAGACTGTATATCTCAGAGAGATTATAGAATCGGATATCTTTGATAAATCCCATTCGTACCTTACCCTTGCCCTTGGCAAGACCATATCCGGTGAGCCTTTTGTTGCAGAACTCACAAAAATGCCCCACCTTCTGGTTGCCGGCTCCACCGGTTCTGGAAAGAGTGTATCCCTCAACAGTATGATCTGCAGCATTCTTTTCAAGGCTACGCCGATGAATGTTCGCTTTCTTATGATTGATTTGAAGATGCTCGAACTCTCTTTTTATGAAGGTATCCCTCATCTTCTCCTCCCTGTTGTCACAAATCCCAAGAATGCAAAAACAGCACTCAGGTGGTTGATTGATGAGATGGAGCGAAGATATATAATGATGGCAGACAAAGGGGTACGGAGTATTGATAGATATAACCAGAAGATGGTCAAAGAGGAGTTAGAAACCATACCATATATCGTTGTTGTGATTGATGAGCTTGCTGATTTGATGATGGTATCTTCCAGGGAAGTGGAGGAGTATATTGCGAGACTTGCACAGATGGCAAGGGCATCAGGCATTCACCTTATTATTGCGACACAGCGGCCCTCCGTTGATGTATTGACAGGTATCATAAAAGCAAATTTCCCTGCCCGAATCTCCTGTCAGGTTTCATCCAGGGTTGATTCGAGGACGATTCTCGATACTAATGGGGCAGAGAGTCTTCTCGGATACGGTGACATGCTCTTTTTAAGCCCGGGAGCAGGAAGACTCCAGAGATTACACGGACCTTATGTCTCTGAAGGTGAGATAAGAAGAATCGTGGAGTTTCTCAAACAGCAGGGAACACCATCCTACCACCATGAAATACTTGAGGAGAGGGAAGAAGAAAATAGTGCTGATGAACTCGATGATGAGAAATACAAAGAAGCTCTTGAATTTGTAATGGAAAAAGGTGAAGCATCCATAAGCATGATTCAGCGCAGGTTCAGAGTAGGTTACAACAGGGCAGCGCGGATTATAGAGAGAATGGAAGAAGAAGGGGTAGTCGGTCCTTCTGATGGCGTGAAGCCGAGGGAAGTTCTGAAGAGAAAGTGATAAGTGACGATAGATGAGACACGATGCACGATAGAGAATACAGAAGCCAGAAGACAGAATTAAGAAGAACTTTTAAGTTGTTTATTCTCATGTATCGTGCGTCATCCATCATTTATCTTCTCGCCTTTTTATTTTGCGTGATTCCCTGTTATGCTTCTGCCTCGCCCTTTGATGGGATTAAAAAGACATATTCTGAAATTACTACCTTGGAAGCAGCATTCCATCAAAAGATTTATATTGCGGGCTTGAAGAAAGAGAGGGAATTTGATGGTACGTTCCTCTACAAAAGGCAGAAAGGCTTTGTGTGGCGGTACAGTGCGCCAAAGGTAAAGTATTTTATTTATGATGGAAAGCACATATGGCAATCGGAAGAGGACAAGCCCTTTGTGATAAAAGAAAGGGTCAACCGTGAAAAAACAGGCGGCACATTCCTTGACCTTGTAGAAGACATTTCAAGGATTGANNCTTGTGCCAAAAAAGGATAGCACTGTCACCCTTGCCAGAGTCTGGATAGATAAAAAAAATATAGTAAAGAAAATAGAGATTCATGAATTTACAGGTAACATAAACACAGTAGAATTCTCATCTATAAAAGTAAATCAACCAATAGGCGATACCACATTCATCTTCAAGCCAGACAGAGAAAAGGAAATCATAGAACGATAGGCCTTATCAAAAATAAAGCTTTTTAATTTGCATAATGTGCAAAGGTCTCATATAAGGAGATACATGAAATGCAAGGTTAAAATAGCAGGCTAAAAAGGATAGCGTATGAGAATTTTTCATTCACAACTTTTTGTATTTGTTATAGAATGGTTTTAGAATTCATTAAATTGGAGGGATACACCGTTGCATTATGAGTCCGGTGAGAAGAAATGACAGAACTTGAGATTGAAAAGATTAAAACCGCTTTAGAGCAAGGAAAAACATTGCCGGAGGAATTAAAAAGTCTCTTGATAAGCCATCTTGAGAGTTTAAAACATTCGATTGTTTTCAATACAAAGAAGGAATATGAGCTTGTATATGCAGATAAGGAACGGGAAGTGGATATACTTTCCGATACAATGGCAGTGCCCCTGCAGAAAGTGAAGACCTTCCGGAATGGAGCTATTCCCTCTCCCCGCGTGGGAGAGGGCAAGAGTGAGGGGGATTTATGGACGAACATGCTCATATTTGGGGATAATCTTCAGGTTTTAAAAACCCTCCTGCAGATGAAACAGGAAGGAAAACTCAAAAATGCCGATGGCACGCCCGGAGTGAGGCTGGTATATATTGACCCACCGTTCGCCACCAGGCAGGAATTCAGGGGAAGCCAGGATCAGAAGGCATATCAAGATAAGATTGCCGGAGCGAAGTTTTTGGAGTTTTTGAGGAAAAGGCTTGTATTCCTGCGGGAGTTGCTGAGCGAGGATGGGAGTATCTATGNNATTGGAAGAAGGGGCATTATGTTAAAATTTTAATGGATGAGATTTTTGGAGAAAACAATTTTCAAAATGAGCTAATATGGCAGAAAATAAAATCTGTAAAAGCGCAAACGTTAGGGTATGGCAATGTTACGGATTATGTCTTGTTTTATAGGAAATCTGACGGTGTATTGTTCAAGCAAATAAGAATCCCGCATAAAGAAAATTATCTAAATCAAATGTATAGATATGTTGATCAAAATGGAAGACGATATAGACTTCATGATTTTACACAATCTGGTAGTGGTCCTGCTCGTAAATTTGGCGTGAGAGGGTATATTGAACCACCCGTAGGAAAGCATTGGATATGGTCTCAAGAAAAGATTGATGAAGGTATTGAAAGAGGTTTAATTGTATTTTCTAAATCTGGAACGCCTCAAATAAAGCGGTACTTAGATGAAGTAGAGGGGGAAGCATTAAACGATCTGTGGAATGATGTAAATCCTATTGGGTCTGTTTCTGGAGAAAGGATAGGTTACCCTACTCAAAAACCCGAAGCCCTTCTTGAACGAATCATCAAAGCCTCTTCCAACCCCG
>DHGO01000095.1:0-129 GCA_002402795.1 Deltaproteobacteria bacterium UBA4796 | reverse complement strand
CTGGATTGGTGTAGATTGCGGGAAGCTTGCTATTTATACAATGCAAAAACGGCTTCTCAATATAGGCAATAGCAAGGATTTAGAAAATCCAAAGAAGAAATATGGAAAACCCTGTAAGCCTTTTACCCT
>DHGO01000055.1 GCA_002402795.1 Deltaproteobacteria bacterium UBA4796 | reverse complement strand
GAGAGTCTAAAGAAAAAACATGGCGTGAATATATATTACTATCTCTGGCCCGAAATTATTTTTTTTATAATGGTTGGAGGGCTTAAAAAGCATAGCCATCTCCTCTCCCTTACGGAAAAAGGTCAATACTACTGGGTTATTATGATGAGAGAGTTTTTTATAGGCGTGAATAATTTCAGGGACTATTGCCGACGACAGATAGGGCAATAATTTTCGATGTACCAGAATGCACAAATGCTTGACTTTATCAGGTTTTTTTACTATATTTGTGCACATTTTTGGAGGTGGTAATATGGGGCTTGGTCTTCTTGGAAAAAAACTTGGTATGACGCAGGTGTTTGATGAACATGGCAATATAGTACCTGTGACGGTAATCAAAGCGGGTCCCAATTTTATTATTCAGAAAAAGACGAAAACAAAAGAAGGCTACAACAGTCTTCAGGTGGGCTTTGATGAAATAAAAAAGGTTACCCGTGTTAATAAACCGCTTACCGGTCATTTCAAAAAGGTAAATATTGCACCTATGCGTTTTCTTACAGAGTTCATGGTAGGGGATGAAGATATAGATGTCAACGAAGTAGCCTCGGAAGTCTCCATAGGAATGTTTGCTCCCGGTGATTTTGTTGATGTTACCGGTATCTCGAAGGGCAAGGGATTTGCAGGTGTCGTAAAGCGATACGGTTTCAAAGGAGCTCCTGCTTCTCGTGGTACCCATGAATTTTTCAGACATGGAGGTTCTATCGGTGCCCATACATTTCCAGGTAGAACCATGAAAGGAAGGAAGATGCCAGGCCATATGGGGGCACAGAAGGTGACTGTACAGAATCTAAAGATTGTTGATGTGAGAGGGGATACAAACATTCTGATTATAGAGGGTGCCATTCCCGGTCCTACAGACGGCTATGTGATAATACGTAAGGCAGTTAAGAAGCAAAAATAGCTTAATAGAAACTCTTTATTCATTTACATAATCTCTCTATATCTTATTGACTTTAATGATACCAGCATATAGATTATGGGTATGTTTACCATCTCTATAAGGGATTCATTTTCTGCAGCCCATAGACTGGAACACGTTCAGGGAAAATGTGAAGCCCTTCATGGCCATAACTTTATGGTTGAAGTCTCTGTGGTGGGCGATAAGCTAAATAATGATGGAATGCTTGTGGATTTTCAAATCCTTAAAAAATACCTCGGAGAAGTTTTAGATTCCCTTGATCATTCGTATATTAATGATAAATCCTTTTTTAAGGAAAGAGCGGGTTCATCTGAATATATTGCCATGTACATCTTTCATGAATTAAAGCTGCGGATAAAGGAAAAAACATTTTCATTACACGAAGTTAAGGTATGGGAATCCGAGAAGGCGTGTGCTTCCTACAGAGAGTAACTACAATATGATTGATGTGCAGAATATGAATGACTACAGGATGCTTGAAATTGATAAGGTTGGGGTTAAAAATGTCAAGTACCCGATAACGGTACTTGATAAAGTAAATGGGTATCAGCATACCATAGCTACAATTGATATGTATGTAAATCTTCCTCACAATTATAAGGGTACCCATATGAGCAGATTTGTAGAGATATTGCATGAGAATAAGGGTATGATCAATATGAAAAATTTTCCAAATATCCTCAGTACCATGAGACAGAGACTTTCTGCTGAGGCTGCCCATCTGATTGTAAGTTTTCCTTATTTTATACGTAAGGAAGCACCGGTTACAAAGGTTGAAAGTTTTTTAGAGTATACCTGTGGTTTTTTAGGGTATATGGATAACTCCGGCGAGATGAAACGTTTCATTGTATCGGTTATGGTTCCTATAAACACCCTCTGTCCATGCTCAAAAGAGATAAGCCAGTATGGGGCTCATAATCAGAGGGGAATTGTAAGGGTGGATGTAAAATTCAGAAGATTTTTCTGGATAGAAGATTTAATTCAGACCATTGAAGAATGTGCCAGTACAGACATATATTCTATACTTAAAAGGGAAGACGAAAAGTATGTCACTGAAAAAGCTTTTAACAATCCAAAGTTTGTAGAGGATGTGGTAAGGGACATTGCAACAATATTTTCAAAAGATAAAAATATAACGTGGTTTGCCATTGAAGCAGAAAATTTTGAGAGTATTCACAACCATAATGTATACGCCTATATAGAAAAACATAATGAAGGAGGAAGAATATGAGAAAAACACTGATTGCCTTTTTTATTATCATGTTTATCTTTCCTGGATGTGCAACATTTAAAAGCTGGACGGGCCAGGAAGAGACACCGCAGCAAAAGGATACTGCTGTAAATCAGGTCTTTTATGGTTTCCCTGACGTGCCTGTACCTAAAGAACTCAACTTTGTGAGGGAAAAAAGCTTTATTTATGAAACACCTGCTATGAAAGTGGGCGTCCTTATTTTGAACGGCAATGTAGAAGTTCAATCCCTTGAGAATTATTTCAGGATAAATATGGTGAAATACGGCTGGAAATTTGTAAACAGTTTTAAATTCAGAGAGACAACGATAAACTTCGTAAAAGAAGATAAAACCTGTAATATAAAGATATCACGAGATGGATTCAGTACAGACGTAGAAGTCTGGGTAGGTCCTGCTGAGAAGGCAGGAATACAAAAAGGAAATGAATCAAAATAGATGGATAAAGATACATACCATTGAGAGCATCTTTGAAATGGATATTGTCAAGGATGCTCTCAATAAAGAAGGTATTATCTATACCATTAAAGAGTATCGAGATACTGCATATGATGGTCTTTTTATCTTGCAAAAAGGGTATGCAGCCCTTTTTGTGAAGAAAAAGGATGAAGAGATGGCAAGAGCTATAATACATCGTATACGATCCATCCCCTATGTGGCATTTTCAAAGGATTGATCCTTTACAACTTTTTCCATTTAAATATATAAGCGTTGTTGGAGCAGGCGGAAAAACTACCCTGACAGAATACCTGGCTCAAAAATTAATAAAAGATAACAGGTCTGTTGTAATCACAACTACAACAAAAATATATGCAAAGGAACCATACATAATAATAGATGAGTCCGGCATTAAAGAAGACTCATTTAAGGAACCCCTCATAAGGGTGGGTAAAACCCTTGAACAGGGTAAACTTACGGCATTAGCATTTGATGAGATTAGAGAACTCGGGACTTACTTTGATGTTGTCCTTGTGGAAGCAGATGGAGCAAAAGGATGTTCACTTAAATTTCCAGCCCATTACGAGCCGGTTATACCANNGAAAAGGTTTTCAGGTGGGAGTTGATGTGTGCATCAAAAGGGTTGCGACAGGATGATATTATTACCCCCTCAGTTTTTTTGAATTTTTTTTCAGACCATATCCTTTTCAAAGGTGTGGACAGAAAGAAAAGCGTTGTTGTCCTGAATAAATACGATAGAGTTTCCATGAAATCAACCGCAATGGAAGTAGCAAAGAAGGTGGTTATAAAAATACCCGAAGCACACGTGATTGTTTCATCCTTACTTTATGATTTATTTTATGGGATAAATCATATTCAGTTTCCGTAACAGATTATATGCATCATCTTTAGATGTTGTAATTAAGGTAAAAATTTACTATATAATATAAAAAAGAAATTCTCTTAAGGAGGTAAGCAGGATGAGAAGATATATCACATGGTATCTCGTAATTGCGATGTGCATTATCGGGATTGTCCCGCGAGTGGAGGCTGCATTTATTCCATCCGAGGTAATTGAGCTTGCAACTATAGATAGAGAAAAAGATTTAGGGAAGATTCAGACCCTCCTCGAAACAAAGCTCATCCAGCAGAGATTAAAAGATTTTGGTTTTACTGCAGAAGAGATTAAGGCGCGTCTTTCAGAGTTGAGTGACCAGCAGATTCATAGTATCGCTCAGAAACTCGATGACATGAGGG
>DHGO01000051.1:4372-13173 GCA_002402795.1 Deltaproteobacteria bacterium UBA4796 | reverse complement strand
TAATACGTTTTATTCAATCAAAAAGATGCATCATCACAATTATCCTCGCCCTTATTGCCATAGGCATTGAGTATTTTTATATTACCTGTGAGACAGCCTGCACCTATTTGAAAGGCGATATTTTTGGTATTGAACTGGAATATATAGGTATTGCATATATGGTAGCTATAATCGGACTTTCCATGGTGGGGTATAGGAGAGCATGGGAGGATGAGATGATGAGGGACAGAGATTCTTCTACCCTGAAACCTACTCCCTTTCCCCATCAACCCATCTACTCATTTACCCACTATGCCCTCCTTGTCCTGTTTTCTGCCGGAGTGGGCATTGAGGTATACCTTGTGGGATTTCAGATATGGTATAGCATCTACTGTTCTTACTGTCTGGCATTCGGAGGTATGCTTATGTTACAATTTTTTGTGAATTGCAATTGGAAAAAGAAAAGACTGATTTTATCATCCATGGTTATTGCGCTCATTCTCTTCTCTCTCGTTTTCAGAGGCTCTGCTACACCTGTATATGCAGAGGAAATGTCACTTCACACATTTGGAAGTGGAAAAGTACTGGTGCGTCTTTATACAGACTATTTCTGTTCGCCCTGCAAGAAAATGGAGCCTTCCCTTGAACCGCTAATCACTGACCTCGTTAAAAAAAATATCATTACCTTTACCTTTATTGATACACCTTTCTATAAATTCTCCTCTCTTTATGCCAGTTATTTCCTGTATGGACTTAATGAGAAGAAAAGCTTCGAGCATGCGCTTTTAGTAAGGAATGCACTTATAGAGGCTTCAAATCAAAAGATTTGCGAACCTGACAAATTAGAGGCATTTTTGAATACAAAAGGAATAAAGATTAAATCCTTTGATACAAAACCCACATTTGATTTATTTGGAAAATTCCTCCGTGATGACCAGATAAAAGCAACCCCATCCTGTGTTATTGAGAAAGAAGGAAAAAAGGAAGTCTTTGTAGGTGGCAAAGATATTATCGGAGCCCTCCAGCTACTGAAGTGAAAAAAGGAGAAAACCATTGAAACGATTTATCATTATTGCTCTTATTACTCTTTCAGTTATAACCCTCCACTCCTGTGCCACAACCTGCGAGGTTATACAGCCTGTAAGCGCCACACAGGACCAGGCTAATAAATAGGAAGGCATATAGGGCTTATTGCATGGACGTACCCTTATGCATTACCGCATAAGAAGTTAAAATAACAATCTGAAAAGGTCGTCAATTTTGGTCTGAAGTTCGGCTGTCTTTTTAATAGTAGTTACAATACGTAAATAGTATTTAGTCTCTTCAAGGGAAAGCGCCCTTCCCTTACGGTCTTTCAACCATTTATCGCATACTTTATAGCCTCCTATCTGGTAGTTCCAGACTATATCGGGGATGCCTTCAAAAAACTGAACGGTGTTAATGTATACCCTCTCAGCCTGTGAATCATAGCGTACCTTCTCTACCCTGTCATTGCCCTTCCCCTGAAACCGTGCTATGGGAGGGTCAAGCTCTGGTGTTTTAAGCAGGTGGAGGTCAACGAGCTTTTTACCATAACCAGCCATCTTACCGAATAGTTTATAATCATCGGTAAAAGGAATCCTTGGAAAATCAATCTTTAAAAACTCAGCATAACGCATGCGGTAGATATTCGAATAGAGGACAGCATAAATATAATAAAAAACTTCCTCAGGGGATGGTGTCTTTTTAAAGTGTGTCCTTAATATCTCGATAAATTCAGGAGCAAAGTTTGGCTTTCGCACCTCATATCCTGCCTTTGGTTCAAAGAGCATCATGGCACTGCCGAAATATCTCTTCTTAATTGGATTACCCGTTTCCTTATTTTCTGTATCAGGGTAAAGATAAAGTGGGAAAATGTAGCCTGTTTCTCTGGTCTTGATTGAAATAAAACATATATCAGTTATATTCTCTGTAATGCCTGCATGATAAAAAATAGGAGTTGACAATTGCCTCGTTAAGCAAATTGCTAAATTACTTTTCAAAAAGTTTTTCATCACTTCATATCTATCTCTGTCTATCAATTCTGGTCTGTAACAGATGAACCTATTATCAAAGGGACGATAAGAATAAGGAACGATTAATTCTTCCCAGTTCTCCTTTTTCAATTTTTCCCTCGCTCTCTTCAAATCAAAATCATGTGTGTCTTTTAAACCCAAACCCTCCCTTACAAGTTCATCAGGCAGATTGCTCGTAAAAGTCCTCATCCTCTGTCTTATTTCCTCTTTTGTAAAACCAATTACAAAGTGGTCTCTGTGTGTCTTTACACCGCTTGAAAACCTGTCAAATATTTCAGAGATAGATAAAAATTTCTCGTATTTGGCTTGTAATGAAAAATCTTTTTCAACAAAGAAATAGTAAGGCTCTGATGGCTTTAGTTCCTTCCATTTTGTTGATTTAACCTCGTTTGTTTCAAGATACTGGTATTTCTTTTCTCTTACTCCAAAGAGGTCCTGATAAAAAACCCTTGCCATATCCTTTTTAGATTTACCATTCACAAACAATGCAATTGACACCCCCTGCATTATATCAAAAACATTTTCATCTTTGCTTCCGTCAGGGCACCTCTCACCGATGCGGCTGTTGCCATGAAGGTTTAAAATGTAAATCTCATTGAAGCTTTCCATTAGCTTTTTTCGCATACCTCTGTGGATTAACCCTGAAAGATAAGAATTGTTTGTAATCATTCCGATTATACCTTTTCCTGATTTATCTATCTTCCAGTGGGCAAAACGGATAAACTTTATATAATCATCGGAGAGGGGCTGAATATTTCTCTCAGTCTGAACATCTTTTTTATAGAGTTCCATTTCCTTTTCAATAAAATCAGATTTATTTGCAGAACTTACCGAATATGGTGGATTGCCCATAATAACGAGAATGGGCTCCTCCTTCTTCACCTTTGCGGCAAGGTGGGACTCTTCAGAAAGGGATGCGGTGCCTGGGATCTGGCTTTCAGGCAATACCTCCATCTCGAGGGTGTTGGTTAGATATAGCTTGAATCTATCATCATCCTTCATTTTATAGCCGAGCTCTTCCATAAGAAAAGACATCTTTAAATGTCCTATTGCATAAGGTGCCATCATCAGTTCAAAGGCATAGAAATTTTTAAGTATATGTTCTTTTACAAATCCTTTTGTCTTGCCTTCACCATATTTTGCTCTGAATTCATTGACTGTTAGTTTGCTTGCCTCAGCAAGGAATGTAAGGGTCCCAGCAGCAGGGTCAAGAAGAGTGACGTTGTTGCTTGCAAGCCCATCCGCTAACCCAAACCTCTCTTTCAGGAGATAATGGAGCGAACGGACAATATAGGAGACTACAGGTTCAGGGGTATAATAGACGCCCCTTCTTTCCCGTGTTTTTGGGTCATATTCGGCAAGGAAGGTCTCGTAAAAGTGAACGATCGGGTCTTTACCTTTGCCTTCATGGAAGTATTTATATAGTATGGCATGGACATTCGTTATCGCAAGAATTTCTGCAATATCATCGATAATCGACTCCATTTGTTTTGGTAGACTCCCTATGGAGATAAAGCTGAATACATCCCTCAAGATTCCTATGGTATGGGGAATGTACTCATAAGCAAGCTTTCTGTTGAATGTATTGTCTGAGCGTGTGCGGGCAGCAAATAGTCCGTATGTGATGGTCTGGGAATAGAGGTCAATGAAGTCTTTTATTGAAAGGTCTTTTATTAAATATTCTTTGAAGGCATTATAAAAACCAGGGATACTACCGCCTGCCTTCCTGTCTTCCTCATTTAACAGTTCAGCAATTATATCATCCCTTAGAAATCTTGTCCGCTTTGCAAGCTCTACGGCAAGGGTCTTTGCATCATAGACCTCAGGCAGTGAAAAGGAAAAGAACTGTTCGAGGAGTTCATTGAATTCTTGAGCCTTCTCAAGAGGCGGAGGCGTTCTCAGGCTACGGGCAATAAAGGGTCTACCAATCCGGACAGTTCTTATCCGTGTCCCGTTTCTATATAGTCTGAACTCATAAAAATTCGTGAGGATAACGTTCGGGAATGTATAGAAATACCGTCTTAGCTGGTCTGTCTCTTCTATTCTGTCAAGGTTCTCAATCGAGGGGTCTTTCGCCTCAATGTAGCCTACTTTGTGGTGTCTGGCATCCCATACCTTGAAATCAGGATACCCTGCTTCTGTCTTTTTCGGGAGTACGGTAATGTGGATACTGCTTTTGCCTGAAGATTTTGCATATTCCTTAAGAAGGTCTTTTAAAGTGGAATAATAACTCTCCTCCCTCGCATCACCACTGGCATTAATATCGAATATAGTTTTTAGGTAGGATTTAAGCATGTTTTATGCAATTGTAAGGTTTTGTATGTGTCTTTGCAAGATTTTTTATTGAAGTAATGCAAGGATGTATCAAATTAAGGAAGGGCTGTTAAAAACTTTCCAGCAGACATGACTCTTACATCGCCATCATATACATCATCTTCGCCTTCAAGGCTTATCTGATAGAGATAGGGTATATTCAAACGTTTGCCAAAATAATAAAGCGCAGAGTTTATTGATCTCCCTCCTATACTGCACTCTACGGCAAACCAGGGTTTCTCATTGTAAGTGACCAGAAAATCCACCTCTCTTTTTGATATGTCCCTCAGATAATAAAGTCCTATATTAAAACCCTCCTGATCTTCAAGGGCATGCTTCATCTTCAAAAGATGACATGCTACAAGATTTTCGAAGCGGGCACCAGGATCAGAAACAGATGACCAGTCCCACAGGTAGAGTTTGGGAATCTTTTTAAGAGAACGGACCTTGCTTCTGGCAAAAGGGGTTATAGTGAAACAGAAATAAAGGCGTTCAAATATACCAATCCAGTGGGAAATCGCCTTATGGCTCACCTCAAGGTCCTCCCGGAGAGACTGAATAGAGAGCGGGCTACCCACCCTGTCTTTAAGCATATCAGCAAGGAGCTCCATTAATGAGAGGTCCCTCACATTCTCAAGGTCTCTCACATCTTCACGGAAAAACCTATCCATGCGTTCCCTATGCCACCTTCTCAAATGCCTCTTGTTCTGTTTCAAGAATGGTTCGGGAAATGGACCGTAGTGGAATAAGGGCATTATAATATCCTTATTGTGATTAGAAGAAAACTCCAATCCCTTACCTGGCTCAATCATACCTTTTTTATGTAGCAATTCACCCACTGAAAAACCATGAAGCCTGTGACTATGATACCTCCCCTGCAAAGAATCACCGCCTTTTCGATAGATATCCATTCTTGCGCTGCCTGTAATCAAAAATCTTATTCTCTCTTTGTGTTTGTCATATTCACCCTTTATCCAGCTTTTCCAGTTTTTATATTTATGGAGTTCATCGAAGACAATTAAAGCATTTTCAGCAGGCCATTGGGCAGTAAGCATCTCTCTTCTATCATCACGATTATCCCAGTTATAGTAGCGGTCATTTTTGTCTTTTAAAAATGTTTTTGCAAGGGTCGTTTTGCCAACCTGTCGTGGACCTGATATAAAAACCATCTTTTCTATAAGGTCGTTACTTACAGGTTCTTTTAGATAACGTTCAATCATCATATGACTAAATTTACCACAAAGCAAAAATAATCACAATTAATTTTGCCTTAAAGCAAAAAAGTCAACTGCTATCGGCTAAAGCCGATAGCTTGAGGGTTCAAGGATTCAAGGATTAAAGGGGTCAAGTGATTAAGCCTGGAATCCTCGACCCCTCGAACCCCATGGGGATACTATATCCCTTTAACAGCATCCTCCACAGTTTTTCCCTGATTGGAGATTCGATGTAAGTTGAAAGCCTGAACCACCGGCAGATTCTATGAAATCTATGCGGATGGGTTTTGCCTCTTCAAATATCTCCTTATCAATGACAAATGTAATCCCCTGGTCAATGAATGTCAGGTCATTTTGTTGTGGCTCATCCAGAGCCATACCCAGTGCGGGACCGCTTCAGCCTGCCTCCATGAGTATCCTTATCTTGTTCGGTCCTTCCTGCTTTTCAAGGATACTCTTAATCATACTTCCTGCCTTTTCTGTTACCTCAAACATGGTATCTCCTCTGCATTTTTTTATGGTCTCTCACCGGGAGACCTTTTTGTAATTCATATTCCTCTTTTACTTTTTCTGACCTTCGATAAACTCTTCATACTCCTTAAGAAGAATACGAGCATACTCTTTATGTATAAGCTCTGATTGAGGAATATAATTCTTGTAGTGACCCTCGAGAACCTTTATTATTTCTTCTACGGTATCTCTATTTGCCTCTTTTCCCCGGGCATAGAAATCTGCCATAATCTCATCGAGACCAAGTACCGCAACCTGTGTACCATCCATGAACTTTAGTGTATGCCGACTAACTGTCGGCCCATCAGGCTCGCCTCAGGTAATTCAACCTATCACTTCAAAGGGGGGTCCCATCTTCACCTCCTACTTCAACTTCCCTACCGCTTTCTTTATTCTCTCCAGACCTTTCTGAATGACCTCCATCGAGGTGGCAAAGGAGAGTCGAATATAGCCTTCTTTGCCGAATTCAATGCCTGGCACAACCGCGGTATGGAAATCCTCAAGAAGAACTTCAGTCCATACTGTGGAGGAACTTATTGCTTTATCTTTATATCGTTTTCCCAATACGCAATTAAAATTGGGAAATACATAGAAGGTGCCCTTTGGGTTGTAGCATGTAACCCCTGATATGCTTCTTAATCCAGCGACAAGAAAGTCTCTTCTCTTCTGGAACTCCTTCACCATCACGCCTATGCTATCCTGAGGACCATTCAGCGCGGCAAGAGCTGCCATCTGGGATATGGAAGTGGGATTCGATGTACTCTGGCTCTGAATATTGCCCATGGCTTTTACAACATCAGCAGGTCCTGCTGCAAAACCAATCCTCCATCCTGTCATGGCATAGGTCTTTGAAACCCCATGACATATAATCGTCCTTTCTTTGAATGCTGAATCCAGAGATGCAATGCTCACATGCCTGTAATCATCATAGGTGAGCTTTTCGTATATCTCATCAGAAATGATATAGAGATTGTGTTCCACAGCAAGTTTTCCAATGGCTTCTAAATTTTCCCTATAGAATATGGAACCAGCAGGGTTAGACGGATAGTTCAGAATGATGCCCTTTGTATTCCTGTTAATGTATTTTTTCAACATGTTACCCGTAACCTGGTAATCCTCTTCTTCGTATGTCTCAACGAGCACAGGGTTTGCACCGGTGAGTTCTACCATGGGTGGATAGGATACCCAGAAGGGAACAGGGATAAGAACCTCGTCCCCTTTCTGGAATATTGCTTCAAAGAGATTGAAAAGTGCATGTTTACCGCCACAGGAAATTATGACCTCTTCACGTTTAAACGAAAGATTGTTGTCACGCTTGAACTTTTCTATAATCGCATCCTTCAGGGAATCGATTCCACTTGCAGGTGTATATCGCGTAAAATTATCATTTATTGCCTTGATTGCAGCCTCTTTTATGTGTGCAGGTGTATCAAAATCCGGTTCACCGGCACCAAACCCTGCAATATCAAGCCCCTGTGCTTTAAGGGCCTTTTCTTTTGCGGTGATTGCCAGCGTTGGCGATGGTTTTAATGCCCTTGCTCTTTCTGATAGCATGGAACAACTCCTTTAATCTTGATTATCATCGTATTTCTGGAGGATAGTTTTTACACTATTCCAAACCCGGGTGTCAATTAGAATATTTGCATGGTTGACAGGAAAAACAATATGGTTCTCTTCAACTGTAAGTGGCGATTTACATGATTGTGTAGATGTCATACCATCACCGTAACCATACTTCAGTTCAGGAATACTACGGTTACCAAAAATTTTTTCGCAGACTCCTGCTATATTGAACAATTTGAGTGACCATATACGAATGAGGTGAAAAAAGGATGTTGAGTTTCCACATATATCATAGTGGGGTATATCTTTTTCCTGCTCTATTGCTTGAGGTGAGTTGAGTTCTTTTATGAAAGTCGAATCTGTACATAATTCCATGATGGATGCTTTATACCCTTTGAGAGAAGGTAATATCCATTGAAGAAGGAAAAAATATTTCATAGTAAAGTCTGCAAGCATACTTCCATGGTGTGGAGTTGACAGACATATTAATGCCTGTGGTCGAATACCATATTTCTGCATTGCACAACGGGCAATAAGACCACCCCGTGAATGGGCAATAAAAATCATGCGTTTACTTTTAATAGATTCAGCAAGAACTTTAAGTTCACGGGCAGCATCATCAATTAAACAATATGGGCTTTGTGTCCATGTGGCAATATTGTACTGCCCCTTCAGTCTCTCGACAAAAGGTGTGACTTCGGACTCTTCTTTTAATAATGTTTTAAAAGAAACCAATAGAATTCTTTCTTCCAGTGGCTCAAGCCACCCCTTTTCAGTTGCTCCAAGGCCATGGATAAGCACAACCCAGGGATGCCTGTCAGAGATTTTATATATCGTCAATGATACTCCGCTACAACCTTAAGAATCTGCTGAGTCCTGTCTGTTATTCTGTACCTATCATCTATTCTATAGCCAATAACCCAGATAATATCCTTTTCGGATATGAGTAATGGGATATAGCGTCTCTTCTCTTTCGGAATCTTCAGGGATATAAAAAAATCCTTCAACTTCACAGAGTATTTCATGCCGAGAGGTACAAATCTATCCCCGTTACGGAACGTTCTTATGGATAAACTGCCTATCTTATCCATGTCAAAATAAGCAACATTTTTATCAAACTCAAATTGTTGTGGTTTTTTTTCTTCAGTCATTACATCAAGGGTTAAGT
>DHGO01000051.1:0-4366 GCA_002402795.1 Deltaproteobacteria bacterium UBA4796 | reverse complement strand
CTTTGGTTTTTGTGTAAATCGTAACGTATCATAGGTCTTGCTTACCCTTATGTGGTGGGGAAGAACGATTGAGAGATTTGGTTTCCTTCCCACGAGTATCTTCTCGATAAGCTTAATGTGTTCACGCAAAGGAATAAATCGTGGTTCCATGGTCATGAGCATTTCAGAAATTGCCCTGAACCTTGTTTCTTCATCAATAGCTTTCAAAGTATCAACCTGAACCAGAACTTCACCTTCTACTTTCTGTATTTTATCCTTTAAAAAAGCTTCAGCCTTTCTATTCAAAAGCTCATTGATTAAAGATAAATCATTCAGTAAATCAATAATCTTTTCTCTGAATTCAGGGTTGACCCTCTCCATAAGAGGACATATCTCTTTTCTTATAAAATTTCTCTCGTAAACTATCTTTTTATTCGAAGAATCTTCAACAAATAAAGTGGAGCAGCCTTTTGCATATTCCTCAATTTCAGACCTGTAACTTGTAAGCAAGGGGCGTATAATATTATCCCTTTTTACAGGGATTGATGTAAGTCCCCGTATACCTGTGCCTTTTAAAATTCTCAGAATAAAAGTTTCCACCTGGTCATCGGCATTGTGAGCAACAGCAATCTTATTATAGTGGTCTTTCTCTGCAATATCCTGAAAAAACTCATAGCGCATATCCCTCCCCGCATGCTGCAATGACATACCGTGGGTCTTTGCATAGCCCCTTACATCAACTCTCTTCACATAACATGGTAAAGAAAAAGTACGGGTAAGGTCAATGACAAAAGCCTCATCCCTCTCAGATTCTTCATCCCTGAGCTGGTGATTTACATGGGCTACCCCGATGTGAAATGGTAGCTCTTTCTGAAGTGATACAAGGAGATTGAGGAGAACAGTAGAGTCAATCCCGCCTGAAACGCCTACAAGGACATTATCTCCCTTTTCAATAAGTTTCTCTTTTACTATAAGTTTTCGGACTTTCTCAGCAAGATCCATTGGTAAAACCGTTCAGGTTATACCTCCGGTTTTTATAAAAATTTTTCTCTTATGTTTTAACGAGCGCAACGTATAATCTAACTGCATGAAGAACAGTTTGGTGAACCACAGCTTGCACACCCTGAGCCAGAGCCGGTAGAAGAAGGTTTAAATTTATAACCCACTGAGAAACCAAAGCTTGACATCTTTTTCGTTGGCTTTTTCGCTCCGCATGCAGGGCATTCGGGCTTCTCTTCTCCAAAAACAATGAGTTCAAATTCGTTGCCACACTTTTCACATACATATTCATAAATAGGCATATCTCCGACCCTCCTTATGTTTCTCTTTTTTTCCTTATTTCTTTTAAAAGGTTCTCTGTGAGTTCCCTGAGTGCTTCCTTATATACTTCAACCTCTCCATTCACTTTCAGAGAACCTGCTTTATCTGCAAACTCAAGGGCTCTGGTGAATTTACTTTTATAATAGAAATAGAATGCCGATGTATATAAGTAAAAGAAGGTTGCCACTAAATTACCACGGTCGAGTTGTAGAACCTTTCGAAATAATCTCAGGGCAACATCATAATGCTCACTTTCAAGATAACTTTTTGCAGCTCTATAAATCAATGCTGCTTTTCCATTCTGATATAACTCCTCAATAAGTTTATAAAATCCCTTCCTCCCGTATATGGCATTCAAGGATTTCTGATTTTCCAAGATGAATCGGGAAAGGAGGTAATTATTTTTGTAAAGTTTTATAAGGTCCTGCAACTGTTCAGCAAGCTCGTTGATAAGAATTTTGATCTCTTTAAAACTTTCACGCAATCTTCTTTCTGCCTTCCTTATGAGAATTTCAATCTCTTGAACAATCTTCTTTTCTTTCGTGGTAAGTTCATCGGGTGGTACATCGTATCTCGGCTTATAGTACTCAAGTTGATACAGATTCTCTCTCAGTTTCATTGCCTCATGAAAAATGTATCCAACGGTAATATCATAAAGTTTTTCTCTGTATGTTGCGTCATCAGCATTTCTAAATAATTCATGGCACATCTCTTTCAAACGAAAAAGGCAGCTTTTCCCTCTGTCATCAACAAAATCCTCTATGGAGGCAAAGCGTAATTTGCCTTCCTTAAAGAGCATCCGACACTCCGTACATTTTGTGAATACACATATAGATTCCTTAATGAGGTCTATCTGCTTCTTTTCTATGTTTATCCTCTTCAAATTCACCCCTCTCCTCTTTAATGAGCAACCGTAGCTCCTCGCCTTCTATGACTTCTTTTTCAAGTAATGTTTGAGCCACTTTCTTAAGGAGTTCTTTTTTATCATTAAGAATTGTCTTCACCCTCTGATAGGATTCCTCAATAATCTTTCTCACCTCGTTGTCAATTTCCCTTGCTGTTTCCTCACTGTAATCTTTCGTCCCGAAAGAGGGATTGATGTCCAGAAAGAGCGGCCTCCTCTCCTTTTCAAAGGTCATGTAACCAAGTTTTTCGCTCATTCCATATTCTTTCACCATTGATTTTGCGATATCTGTTGCTCTCGCAAGGTCATTCTGGGCGCCAGTTGAAATTTCGTTAAAGATAATTTCTTCAGCCACTCTCCCGCCAAGAAGAACTCCCAGCCTATCAAGTAACTCCTTCCGTGTCATGAGGTATCGATCTTCAGTGGGTAACTGCAATGTATATCCTAATGCCGATATCCCTCGAGGAATAATAGATATTTTATGTACCTGATCAGCGGTTTCGAGAAATTCTGCCATGAGTGCATGTCCTGTTTCGTGGTATGCAACAATCTCCTTTTCCTTTTTGCTCATGACCCTCTGCTTCTTTTCAAGACCGGCAACCACTCTGTCGATTGCTTCCTCAAATTCTTCCATGGTCACAGAGGTTTTTCCTTTTCTCGCTGCAAGGAGAGCCGCTTCATTTATAAGATTAGCAAGGTCTGCACCAACAAATCCTGGTGTACGCGCTGCAATGACTTTTATATCAACATTCTTTGCCACCTTTACGTTCTTCATATGAACCCGCAGTATCGCCTCTCTACCTTTTATATCAGGCCTGTCCACAAGGACATGCCGATCAAATCTTCCTGCCCTGAGTAAGGCAGGATCGAGAATCTCAGGCCTGTTTGTTGCTGCCATAATAACAACGCCTGCCTTTGTATCGAAACCATCCATTTCTGAAAGAAGCTGGTTGAGTGTTTGTTCTCTTTCATCATGGGATGAAAGCGGATTCATCCCTCTCGCTTTCCCGAGGGCATCAAGCTCGTCAATAAAGATGATGCACGGGGCTTTCTCCTGAGCCTGGGCAAAAAGGTCTCTTACTCTGGAGGCACCTACACCTACAAACATCTCCACAAAATCAGCACCGCTCATACTGAAAAATGGTACCTTCGCTTCACCTGCAACCGCTTTCGCAAGGAGTGTCTTTCCTGTACCAGGAGGGCCAACGAGAAGGATACCTCGAGGTATCCTTCCTCCAATATTGAGAAATTTTTCAGGTGTCTTAAGGTAATCGATAATCTCTTTCAATTCTTCCTTTGCTTCGTCCACACCCGCAACATCATCAAAGGTAATCTTTATTTCATTTTCTCCATATATTTTTCCTTTACTTTTTCCAAAGTTGAGAACGCTTGAGGGGGCACCACCCATTCTCCTCATGAGTAAATTCCATATAAGTATAATGATTGCGAAAGGCAATACCCATGATATAATCGCCTTTATAATTTTATTTTCATAGTAACCTGAAAATTTGATGTTGTATTTCTGCAAATCCTTTACAAGGTCAGGGTCCTCTACCCTGCTCGAAATAAATTTTGTCTTCTTTCCATTATCAGGGGTCAGTGTACCCTGGATAGTCTCCGTGTCAATAACTAAATCACTTACCTTTCCTTTTGTTATAAGCTCTTTGAATTCACTGTACGGGATATTCTTTACCTCGCTCTTAAAAAAATAGCTGTTTATCGCAATCATGGCAATGAATGCAATGATGAAGTAAAGAAAGGTAAAACTCTTTGTCTTTTTGTCTTTTACCTTTGCCTTTTCTTTTAACTCGAGAAAAATAT
This sequence comes from Deltaproteobacteria bacterium UBA4796, assembly GCA_002402795.1. Taxonomy (GTDB): domain Bacteria; phylum Desulfobacterota; class Syntrophorhabdia; order Syntrophorhabdales; family Syntrophorhabdaceae; genus UBA8905. The sequence continues at coordinate 342 of DHGO01000051.1, read as the reverse complement.
CCTTTTCTCTCTTCGGCTTCTTCCTTTTTCTCGGCATAAGAACAGTTTAACAAAAAATGATGGAATTTGAAAATGGAAAATTATTTTTTCTTGACTTATATCTACTGGATATATTATTTTAAATGGCTTTCAAGAAGACGATATGAAAACGTTTTTTCCAAAAGAGGCTGAATTTAAGAAAGATTGGTATCTTATTAATGCAGAGGGTGCAACCCTTGGAAGACTCGCATCAAAAATAGCTACCATTCTGCAGGGAAAAAATAAACCATCATTCACCCCCCACTATGATGTGGGAGACTTTGTGGTGGTTGTTAACGCAGAAAAAATCAAGCTTACTGGCAG
>DHGO01000140.1 GCA_002402795.1 Deltaproteobacteria bacterium UBA4796 | reverse complement strand
TTTAACTCACCCTCGACAACATATGCTGCAACAGTTGTAACAAGATAGGCAATTGCTCCTGTACCGACAAAGATATAAAAGACGGTAAATAGCTTTCCCAAAGGTTTATCATCAAGTCCTATCATATCTCCATATCCCACAGTTGTGATGGTAATTGCTGTCATAAAGAGGGCATCAAGAAAACTTTTTTCCTTTCCACCAATGATTTTAAATCCAAGGGTGCCTATTAGAATAATCAGGATGATGGTGATGAGAACATGCTGAAGCCGCTTTGGTATAGTCTTTTTGAACATTCTGTTTTTTATTATATCACGTATGGTATTACGGATAAACGGTTTTTTACAGCCTCAAGGAGTTCTTTTACTATGGAAATTCTTTTTCAAATTTGATACTATGCCTCATACGGTCCCATCGTCTAGTGGTTAAGGACACTGGCCTCTCACGCCAGAAACACGAGTTCAAATCTCGTTGGGACTATTTTGAAAAGCCTATGGCACGATATACCATTAAAGAAACCTTTCTTGAGCGCCTTCAAAACGGGGAAGACCTCTACCGTTCAATAAGGGATACCTTTCAGAGAAGGGGTACAACCATGGGAATCTTCTTCGCAATAGGTGCTGTCCGGAAGGCGATAGTTGCCTTCTATGACCAGGGGAAGAAAACATATGAAAATATGCGCTTTGATGAATCTGCCGAGATTCTATCCTGCACGGGAAATATTTCAATTACAGAAGGTGACATATCGGTCCATGGCCATATAGTGCTCGGGTTTAAGGATGGCACCACAAAGGGCGGCCATTTATTGGAAGGCACAACCATATTTGCGTGCGAATTATTTGGTATTATCCTTGAAGGCGAACCATTGGAAAGAATCTATGATGAGATTACAGGGCTAAAGCTCTGGAGCCCCTAAAATATACTCCCTGCAAGAAAATCCTTAAAGGCTGTTAATGCCCTACCTCTGTGGCTTATTTTATTCTTTTCTTCAGCAGTTAGTTCAGCAAGGTGTTTCTTAAGAGAAGGAACATAAAAGACAGGGTCGAATCCGAATCCTTTTGTTCCTTTCTTTTCGAAACTGATATACCCTTTAAGATAGCCATAAAATATATAACTTCTCTCCTGTTCAGGCATATAAAAGGCAAGATAAGCCTTGAAGACTGCATCTCTTTGTTCTTCAGGTATACCGGCAAGCTCCAAGAGCAACCGTTCAATCCTTTCTTCATCTGTTTTTCCATAGCGAGAGGAATAGATGCCCGGCCTTCCGCCCAGGGATTTCACCTCAAGGCCTGAATCATCTGCCAGTGTGAAGAGCCCCCACCGTTCACCTATCTTCCGTGCCTTTTTCATAGCATTCTCAACATAAGAGGGACCATCTTCTTCAACCCGATAGTGGTCATTTATGTCTTGCAACGAATAAATTTCATCCAAGTGGTCTTTAAGCACCATCTTCATCTCATTAAACTTTCCTTTATTGTGGGTTGCAATAATAAGCCTTCTCTTCTTCACAGGAGCACTCTATAAGGGGAAGTGGGGACCCAGGGCAATTTTCTGAAGCCTCGTTATTTCGTTGATGCCCTTACATGCATACTGATACATAATGTCAAACTGTTCTTTGCTGAATGGTGTTTTTTCCGCAGTGCCCTGAACCTCGATAAGCATACCTTTGCCCGTCATAACAAAGTTCATATCAACTTCAGCCTTCGAATCCTCCTCATAGGACAAATCCAGAATAATGTTGCCATCCATAAGACCTACGCTGATGGCAGCTACAGAATCACGGAGAGGTATCTTTTCAATCATTCCCTTTCTCTTCAAATTCCATAAAGCATCTACAAGTGCCACATACCCTCCTGTTATACTTGCTGTCCGTGTCCCACCATCAGCCTGTATTACGTCACAGTCCACCCATATTGTCCTTTCACCTATGATATCGAGGTTCACTATTGCCCGCAATGCCCTTCCGATAAGCCTCTGTATCTCATGTGTCCTTCCGCCAATCCTTCCTGCAGTCGATTCTCTCGTTGTTCGAGTGTGTGTAGACCTCGGAAGCATGGAATATTCTGCTGTCAACCATCCCTTTCCTGTGTTCTTCAGAAATGGAGGAACTTTATCATCAATGCTCACCTCGCAAATTACCCTTGTCTCGCCCATTTCAACCAGCACAGAACCTTCAGGAAATTTCAGAAAGCCTTTTGTTATCTTCAACTGGCGGATTTCATCATTTGCCCTTCCATTATGTCTCATTTTTCACACCTCTTCGAAAATACTTCTGAATAGCATTATGAAGTATATCAAACATTTCGTTCAATTTTTCCTGTGGGGCTTCTATATGGAGAAAGCAACCTGGCATATCAACTCCAAGCAATGGAAAAAGAGGCATCTGTTTTACCTTTTTATTAAAGGATAATGCAATATAATTCGCAAGCTCCTGTGAAGCTTTGAGATGAATGGCAGGTACTTCTTCTATGGTCATAATATTTCCCTGACCTTTATGCGCCTCTGTTACTGCAACAAATACATGATTTTTTTCACCGGTTGCCACATCAAGGGCAATGAAAACTGCATCGTTCACTCTGTTTATTTTATTAACATTCTCTAAATGCTTATCCAGGCTATCTGTACTTTCATAGATGTACATCTTATAACCCTTGCCCTGAAAGTCCTTCCTGAACATATTCCATGCTGTCTGATCCTTCTCTCCAGAGTGGTATATAACTATACGGTCCTGTCCATTACATATGAAAAACGGAAAGAGGATAAGAAGGATGATGAAAAAACCCTTCACCCTAAACCTCCTATCATCTCCCCGCGCACCTCTTTCCTTATCTTCTCACTTAATCTGATGACTTCTTCAAGATTAGAATCTTCCTTTCGATATACATAGGTTTGGGGAGCAAATTTTCCAACCCGTATACCCTCTTTACCATAATGAAAAAAATCAAAGGCTATGTCTTTTAATATGCCGGCATCCCTGTTTACCACAACAAATTCTGCACCGCGTACAGCGTAACTGTTTCCATTAAAACTCACTGACAGACCGCCCCCGCTATTTACAAGTGTAAGGGCATCGAGGTCTGTAATGCTATCCCCCACATACATTACATTACTGATAGAGACTTTATTCTTATTTGTAATTTCAATAATTGCATCTGCCTTACCTTTTCCTCCTATCGGTATAACTTTATTCATCCATTGAAAGACAGGTAAACGTGGTAGTGTTGAGAAAAAAAATTTTTTTAGTTCCTCTATGGAGCGTCGGGATTCCTTTCTCACAGCACCAGATTCGTTCCACTCAATAAATGGCAATTCGAGAAATCTCTCATGATAGAAGGCTATAGCCTTTCTTTCTTCTTCTCCCATCTTATAACCGTCAAAATCAACTTCAGTACAGAATATATTCTCTTTCTCCATTCCTGTATACTCTGAGATTGCCTCAATGTAGTGTCTGTAACTTGTGCTTACCATATAGACCTTCATGAGATTTTTTATCTCTCTCAAGGTATCCCTGACGCCAGGGATAAGGACCATATTATTTTTTGAAAATTCCTTTGCATCTTTATCCGTTACTCCTGCTGCCTTCAAAAAAGGTAAAATAAATTTCAATGTGCTTCCATATCTGTATCCTTCAATCTTTTCAATATCACCCAGATAATCATCAAACTTACTGAGCAAACTGAAGAGCTTCCCCCCATCCTTGAGAAAGGCATCCGCTATCTCATAGGCATTATCATTTTTTGATACAGGACCCTCGCAATCAGTAACATATACCTTTTCAGTCATTCCCATTATCCGCAGACCTCTTGCGTAATATCAATACCATCTGTAACTATTTTGCCACCATAACGGACACTTTTATCCCTGATTTCTATGACTCCCCGTGAAAGCATGGACAGTGTTTTTATAATGAGGGGTGTCTCTATGGAGAACTCAACCTGCCTCATGATACGGAATAAGGCAGCCTTTGATGTAGAGTCACCACGATAGGCATTATTATAGAGTTCATCGAACTGACCACCCTCAA
>DHGO01000049.1 GCA_002402795.1 Deltaproteobacteria bacterium UBA4796 | reverse complement strand
TCCGTTAGAGACACTACACTAGAAACAACAGAGAAGGAATTAAGAAGAATTGCCAGAGAAGTATCACGCCGGACCAAAACCCCGTTGAAGAAGGAGGAGATTGGTAAGAAGGTAGGCAGGGTCATCGGTCGCTACAAAATGGGTAAGCACTTTACGGTAACAATTGGAGAAGGGACGTTTTCCTATGAGCGCAACAGGATGAAGATTGAGCAAGAGGCGGCTTTGGATGGTATTTATGTCATCCGCACCAGTGAACCGGCTAAAGCGCTATCTGCAGAGGATACAGTTCGTTCTTATAAGAATCTCACGCAAGTGGAACGAGCTTTCAGGAGCTTGAAGGGAATCGATCTGCTAATACGTCCCATCTGGCATCATACAGAGGACCATGCCCGGGCTCATCTCTTCATCTGTATGTTGGCCTATTATGTGGAGAGACACATGAGAAAGGCGCTGCTCCCCTCTTGTTTGACGATGAAGAACTGGATGAAAATCGGAAGACCAGGGACCCGATCAAGCCTGCCAGGCCATCCATTTCAGCAAAAAAGAAGAAAGGGCAGAAGCTCACATCGGAAGGTTTTGTGGTTCATAGTTTTGATACGCTCTTAGAAGAGTTGGGGACTTGTTGTAGGAACCGTTGCCGAACACAATCTGATTCGAAAGGAGCCTTTTTCTATCGGTTAACTGAAATGAGTTCTCTTCAAAAGCAGGCCTTCCAACTCCCTGGTCTGTTCCCATGTAATTGAAAATCGGTTTTATCAAAAACTCATTTTGTATCAGTGGGTTATTCATTGTTTCGGGTAGAAACTTCGGATTTAGAGCATGGTGTCGGGTTTTCTTAAGCAAACCGTCGTGAGGCAAGGAAGCCTGGTCTTTTGCTATCAAGCAAAAGTTCTTAAAGCCGAACGCGAGCAATTGAAGCCGCTTCAGCTTAAATGAACGTGTTTGCGGGGAATAGCCCGACACAGATACTCATCCTGATAGAAAATCTGGTTTAAAAGTCTAATTCCTTTAATTCTCCCTTGAATTGCGCCTTAAATTTATTCAAAAGTCTACTTTCAATCTGCCTTACCCTTTCCCTTGAAATACGAAACTTTGCACCAATATCCTGCAATGTCATTGGCTCTTCAGCCATTATTCTATTCTCAAAGATAAAAAGCTCCTTTGGATTCAGAGCCTTTTTAAATTCTGCTATCTTCTGCGCAAGTATTTCACTTTTCTCTTTTTGTGCTACAACCTCTTCGATATCCTGTTCACTCCCTTTTATCATATCCATTACTGTGTCTTCACTTTCATCATGAACAGGTGCTTCAAGAGATATATCAGCATGGGCAAGTCTTTTCTCCATATCAACGACTTCTTCCTCTTTCACATCGAGTGTCTTTGCAAGAAGTTTGGGTGCTGGATATACTCCGAGGGCTTCGAGTTTTTGCTTCTCTTTGTTCAAGCGGTAGAATAATTTTCTCTGTCCCTGGGTCGTTCCCACCTTTACAAGACTCCATGAATCCATGATATGCTTCAGAATATATGCCCTGATCCAGAAAGAGGCATAGGTTGAAAACTTTGTACCCTTATAGGGGTTATATTTTTTTACTGCATGGATGAGCCCTACATTTCCTTCCTGAATGAGGTCGAGGATATTCAGATAGGTATTGTAATATTCAAGGACAATCTTCACAACAAGCTTGAGGTTCGAAATGACAAGCTTGTGGGCTGCCTTTTTGTCTTTCAGTTTATATACCCGCATGGCAAGCCTTCTCTCTTCGTCCCTTGAGAGCACAGGATGCCTGGACACCTCCGCAAGATACCTCTTTAAAGGGTCATAGGGTATTGGTGGAAGGGAGTGTTCTTCACCAAACTCTTCAATCGGTTCTTCACCAGTCTCCATAAGGTCATCTTTGTGCTCATCAAGAAGAATTTCTTCCACCACTTTTACTGCGCTCCCCTCACCTGAATGATTTCTGCTGCAATGCTAATTGCTATTTCCTGAGGCGTCTCAGCATGGATGTCTATGCCAATGGGTGCATAGACTTTCTTCAAAGAAGACTCCGGAAATCCTTTTCCCTTAAGGTGTTCGAATATCATTTTTATTTTTCTTTTACTGCCTATCATCCCGATATATCGCGTATCCTTTTTCATAATTTCTTCAAGTACTTCACTATCATATTTGTGGCCTCTCGTTAAAATCACCACGTATTCTTCTCCGCTGTATGTCAAACGATTCATCACGTTTTTGAAATCATCTACAATAACTTCGTCTGCCTCTGGAAATCTCTCACGATTCGCAAAATCTTCCCTGTCATCAATCACCACAACATTGAAATCAATGAGGTTTGCAACCTTTGAAAGGAATTGAGAAACATGTCCTGCACCAAAAATATATAATCGTGAAGCTATCTGTACAGGCTCGATAATTATTCCATCGAAAACAAAAGGCTTCTGGTCATACATGTACTGCCCGTACTTTCCAATCTCCTCGGTCATCAATGAATCACCTATTATTGATGACCCATGTCCTTCAAGGAGCGTTTTTGAAAAGGTATTGGCTCCATACTTTGTTATGACAACACCCCTTCTTCCTCTCTTTTCAAGATAGGCAATACGCTGATAGAGTTCTATGTATCGGTCAAAAACAGGCTCTAAAAAGATATCTACATTTCCTCCACAGAACATGCCTTCATCTTCAATGGTTTTGTAGTCCATCCTGATGTGAAGCATTCTGGTCTCTGCTTTTTTCATTATTGACAGTGCTTCTTTGCAGGTATCCGATTCAACCTTACCGCCTCCAATAGTGCCAAAAATTTTTCCATCCTCTCCCACAAACATCTTTGCACCAACATCCCTTGGAGCAGAACCCAGTCTTATAACAACAGTTGCCAGTATACCTCCTTTGCCCTTTTTCAAATATTCACCAATTATTTCGTATACACCCATAAATCCTCTCAATTTAAAAAATGCATTACTGCCTCTAAGACTCCACCACCTATAGCCCTTGCCTTTTCTGTAATTGTATAGCAATGCTCCGGTATACCACTCGGATCAATATCGCCTATCTTTTCATTTGCAGTAACATGTATTTCCCGAATAAGACCTCTCAAAACACCACCAATCTGTGCATTAACGGGAGTTTCATCAATATAAAGTACAGTATCATAGGGCTTCACCATATCCCCGATACGTTTCACATGTCTCACCCTGCCACTATAGGGCGACCTTAAAACACGCTCGATGGTATAACCCATACTTGGTCCAGGAATGCCTGTGTGGGGTTCGCAAGAACCACTGTAGAACACCTTCCCGAGGTTATGTCCTCTGTTACTCTCTACAACTACATGGACATCAGAAGGAGCTATAAACCCTGGACCAACACCAATTACAAGAGGTGCCTCATCTCTCTTTGTTCCCAGGTTTTTCTTCGCCATAATCGCATCAATAACAACATCCGGCTTCAATTCATTTATTATCCTCCATTCTGAATCAACCATAATGGCAATTTTATCTTCTTCCCACACCCGCTCTATGTCATGAATATTCCCTGCAAGCTTTGCCCTTACACCTTCGACAACCATCTCATTTTCATATACAGCCTCTGAAAAGGCAACCATTCTTCTTACTGTAACAGGCTCGGAGATTTCCGTCATCAGTATCTGTTTTATGTTTGCCATGAATAGCCTGTGGGCAATACCTGTTGCCATTTCTCCTGCACCCTTAATTACTACCTTTATACTTTTGAGTTTTGAATTTTGAATTTTGAGTTTTGAGTTATCAGCGGTCATCATGAGCTTTTTCCAAAAAAGCATCTCGGGTAGTGGCATATCTCGCAGTTCAGACACAAACCTCCATAGGAGGCCTTCACCATATCGTGTTTATGCATGGTCTCTCCAGCAAGGATTCTGGGAAGTATAATATCGAGTACCGTATATTTGTTATAGTAAACACATGCTGGTGCTCCAAGGATGTAGTTCCCTTGAAAACGGGCAACAAGAAACATGGCGCCAGGAAAAACAGGGGTACCGTAAAAAAGCACTTCCGCCCCCGTTGCTTCAATGCCCTCCTTTGTTACGTCATCAGGGTCTACTGAAAGCCCTGCGGTGGTGATAACAATATCAGCCCCTTTTTTGAATAAGGAGATGATAGCACCTTTTATACTACCTATCTCATCCGGGGCTATAGTCTTTCCAATAACGGAAAGCCCGTAATCTTTTATCTTTTCTTCTACTATAGCAGAACCATCCTTAACCCTCCCGCTATATACTTCATTTCCTGTAACAACAATGCCTGCCTTACATGACCTGAATGGTTTTATTTTAATCACACTGTGCTTCCCTATCCTTTCAACCATCCTTAATTCACGTTCACCTATGTAGAGGGGAATGATTCTTGTGGCAGCTACTATATCGCCTTTTTTTACAGGAAATCTATTTGGCACGGTGCTCAAAAGCACATCCTTGACCCTGTTTATTTTATAAAGCTCTTTATCATTCACATAAAAGAGACCATTGACTCTGCTTTTAATACTCACTTTTCCTTCCCTGGGGGGAAGATATTCCATGTTACTATCCATAATTGCTTCTGCAATACGTATACTTGCATCATCTTCATGAACACCTTTTATCTTTTTATCAAAGACAAAGACGTATCGCTTTCCAAGGTTTAATAGCCTTTCTATATCCTTATGGGTAATCACAGTCCCTCTTTTGAATGCTACATCCTTCTTTTTACCGGGTATGATTTCAGTAATATCGTGGGCTAAAACCTTTCCAATAGCTTCTTCAGCCTTAACCTTCTTCAATATGGTATCCTCGCTTTCTTAACAATTCGACATCCTCAACTGTATCAATATCAAGGATATTTTCTTCTGTACCCTGGACATGAAGTGTATCTTCCGGATGCCGCTCTATAATTTCTCTCAAACCCATCTCTTCTGTCAATATTTCGATTTCTTTCATATAGGGCACTATATTCATCAATACCGGATGACCTTTCATACCATTATACACAGGCACTAAAATAGCCTTATTACTTATCTCGAAGGCACTCTTCATCTGCATGACCACACCTTTTTCTATCAAAGGTTTATCACCAAGATGGAAAAAAACTCCCTCCCCATCTTTAATAAAAGGAAGCGCAGCCTTAATAGACGATGACATGCCTTCTGAATAATGTTGATTGTTAATATATTCAACTGAGAATCCATGCAATGCATGTCTGATTTTGTTTTCCTCAAACCCTGTGATAATAAAAATCTTTCTGCAGCCACTCGCTATGAAAGGTTCAACTGCTTTTCTGATAACTGTTTTTCCATCTATTTTCAGGATAAGCTTATTAAAGCCAAGCCTGCTTGAGAACCCGGCGGCTAAAATGACCGTGTATATTTTTTTCATACATATGATGTGGCGTGGTGCTATACTTTTTTCCCTGCTGCCTTATTAAGGTCAGCAATCAGCGCCTCAACATCAATTCCATGGACCTCTGCCCCCTGTTCAATATTTTCAAAGAGGGCAGCCTGACAACCAATACACCCAAGACCATACTCTTCAAAGACTGTAACAGTCTCAGGATATTTTTTTATTACATCTTCAATGGACATAAGCTTATGAATCATCCGTTACTCCTTACACATATTTTAAAAAATCTCTGCAGAAAAAATATAGATGTTTGTATCCTTCGATTTCCATGCATCTTCCGGTAACCCTGCCTTATAACATGTTTGCTGAAGAAAGGTAACAGTATCCCAGTTATAATCCGTTGCAACCTGCGGGAGGAGTAAACCAGAATATATTCCCTTTTCGATATAGAGCCCATGGACACCCACTTTAATTTCACTTACATCTTTTATTTTTTTCATTGGTGATAATACAGAGATTTCAATCTCAATGTCATCCCATTCACTTCTATCAACAGGATTGAAGCGAGGGTCATGAAATGCTGATTGTATTGCAATATCTTTAACTGCCCTGTACAGAGGCATAACACCTCTCAGGTACCCTATGCAGCCTCTCAGGTTGCCTTTCTTTTTGAGAGTGACAAAAACCCCCATCTTTTCTTTTAAGGTCTCAGGTATCGTCTGCTTTTCTTCTTTTTTACCAAAAAGAACACCCTCAATAGCATTTCTTGCTATCTTTTTTAATTGTGCCTTCTCTTCTTCTGTGAGGTTCACGTATCACCTCCCTGTCCATCTATTCTCTGTAAAAAATACTCGATACATATCCAACAACGCCACTTCTGTCTCCTGAAATATCACCGGAATTAGCATATTTCAGCACCCTACTTTTTGTGGCACCAAGCCTTTTGGAGACCATCATTGTAGTGACCATGGGACCTGCACCACAGGCTTCACATTTCTCTCTCTCTAAATCCTTAATTAGATTATTTATATCAAAGTTCTGGATATGGTGTACGATAACACCATCAAGTTTGATAGCTTCCATGTATGGATAATAATGAGAAAGGTCGGTGCTTCCCACAACCAGAAATCTCCTCTTTTCATTCATCAATGCTTTATATAAGGATTCAGATAATATTTCACAGACATTAAGAGCCTGATTACCCATTATCAGAGGTATAATCTGGAAATCTTTTAAAACAAACTGGAGAAAAGGAAGCTGAACCTCAAGTGAATGTTCACCTCTGTGGGCTTCAATGTTTTGTTTTATTACGCCGCCCATTGTTAATAGTCGTTGAGCCACATCCTTATCAATTGGTACATTACCGAAGGGTGTTTTATAACTTCCCTCGCTCATAATAGCAACACCCTCAAAATACATCTTATGACTCGGCGCAATGATGATAACCGTATCGTATACTTTGTTCATTATTGCCTTATAACCGTGGGCAGCAACAGGTCCGGAATACATATATCCTGCGTGGGGAGAAATAATGCCGATAATATCACCCCTTACAGGCTCAACTGATGCTTCATCCAGATATTGTTCAATATCACGTGAAAGTGTTTTTGGATTGTTTGAATAAAACATACCGCTTACCGCTGGTTCTCTGATAAAATTCATATCTCCTCTTTTCTATTTATACTATTATACCACATCTTAAATTTTATCAAACATAGCTGAAAAATATGGTGTCGGGTTTTGTCTCAAGCAAACCGTCGCGAGACAAGGAAGCTCGGTCTTTTGCTATCAAGCAAAATTCCGAAGCTAAACGCGAGTGAATGGAGCCGCTATAGCTTAAATGAGCGTGTTTGCGGGAAATAGCCCGACACAGATGCTCATCCTGATGGAAAATCTGGGATATATGGTAATTAGAGTAGACCGAGAAGTCTGCCAGCGTTTTTATAAAGAATCTTCTCCTTTGCTTCATTGCTTATCGGAAGGGAGTAGATTCTATCAATAAGAATCTTAATCTCAGGCAAACCAGGCCAATCGCTTCCGAATAAGAAGCGGTCCTGGTACTTTTCAAGCTTTGGAAAATATTCAAGTAGCTTATCTATTGGAATCCCTGTAATTCCTATAAAAACATTTTCATGACGGGTAATCATCCAGTATGCCCTATCATACCAGAAGGGCCTCCCACCATGTTCAAGAATAATTTTCATATGAGGAAATGAGTCTGCTACATCATCAAGAAAGAGAGGGTCTCCATACTTTACTCGTGAACCTTTGAAAACGGATGTACCCGTGTGAAAAAGTACGGGTATATCCCACGATTGAACCTGCTCATAGAATGGGAACAACCTTTCATCATTAGGATAGAAGTGTGCATACGTGGGGAGCATCTTGAAGCCTTTCATTTTCAGGAGGTTGTATGCCTCCTCTGCCTGTTCTGTTAATGGCTTCTCATCATAAAGACACAATGACCCAAAGGGTATAAGCTCATCATGTCCCTTACAGAATTCGGAAATATATTTATTGGTAAGAACACCCGACGTTTTCGGTGCATATTCTGCAAGCATGACAGCCCTCTCTATGCCCTGAGACTTGAGATACGTGATAACCTTTTCAGCTGATAACTTATCAAAAATAGTGTTGAAGTAAATTGGGTTTCTCAATTTGAAAAATTCAACTACCCAGGGAGTCCAATCTTTCGGATCACCTACATGGATGTGAAAATCGATTACCTTCACGACTTTTTTAATGCCTGTTCCACGGTTTCACCAATCTCTGCAGGATTCTTGACCACTGTTATACCAGCCTGCTCAAGTGCCTCCATCTTTTCCTTTG
>DHGO01000100.1 GCA_002402795.1 Deltaproteobacteria bacterium UBA4796 | reverse complement strand
GGAGATTATATTCAATGCGAGATGCAATCTTTTCGATGTTTGTTATACTTATAGGCCTTTTTTCACAGGCTTTTTTTAGACCATTCAGTATTTTACTCCTGTCAAAAACTTCCCTTCTGTTATCCTTTTTTATTACTAAGGGGAGACCTTCTTCCAGCCTTTCTGCAGTGGTAAAACGTTTGCCACATTTAAGACATTCTCTTCTTCTACGGATGGTGTCCATCTCTTTACTCATACGGGAATCAAGTACCTTACTCTCTATGTGATTACAGAAAGGACATTTCATGTTTTTACGTACTTTCTTGAAGCCTTAGATGCTTCTCCTTTTTTTATGGTTATTTTCTTAAGTATAATGCCTGATTCCTTTATGAGTTCCAGAGAAAGCATATCTGCATACCCATCACAATAAAATACCTGCTTGATGCCTGCATTTATTATCATTTTTATACAGATAGAGCAAGGGAGGTGCGTTGAATAAAGGGATGCGCCTTTGATGGGTACCCCGTGAAGCGCTGCCTGGATAATGGCGTTCTGTTCCGCATGGAGTCCTCTACAGAGTTCATGCCTTTCGCCTGATGCTACCTTCATCTGCTGACGAATGCAGCCCCTATCGATGCAATGTTTCAACCCTGCCGGTGCCCCGTTGTATCCTGTAGAAAGGATTCTCTTATTTTGTACAATTAATGCACCCACACTTCTTCTTAGACAGGTGGATCTTTTTGAAACAAGCTTTGCTATTTCCATGAAATAGGTGTGCCAATCAGGCCGATTGTACTTCATATAGTGACTATAGAGGAGTAAAAAGGAAATCTTTCACACAATACCCTGACCTTTTTCTTAATTTCAGAGTATACAGTTTCTTTATGGATATTTTTAAGAACTATATCAATATATTCACCTATAAGTTCCATTTCTTGTTCTTTCATCCCCCGTGTTGTTACGGCCGGAGTTCCTATTCTTATGCCGCTTGTAATAGCAGGACTTTTACTGTCAAAGGGTATGAGGTTTTTGTTTACCATAATATTGCTCTTTTCAAGGGCTTCCTGAGCATCATTACCGGTCAAGTCTTTGCTGGTGAGGTCTACAAGGAAGAGATGATTATCTGTGCCACCTGATACAATTCTATACCCGCGCTTTTCCATATTTCTGGAGAGGTACCGGGCATTTTTAACAATTTGAAACTGATAGTCCCTGAAACTTTTTTCCATCGCCTTTTTCAAAGCCACTGCTTTTGCTACAATTACATGCATAAGGGGGCCACCCTGTATGCCAGGAAAGATGGCCTGGTCTATTGCTTTTGCAAATTCTTTCTTACAGAGAATGAGACCTCCCCGGGGTCCCTTAAGCGTTTTATGCGTTGTGGTTGTGACAAAATGGGCATGTTCTATGGGGCTCGGGTGACATTGAGCCGCAACAAGTCCTGCGATATGTGCCATATCCACCATAAGATAGGCGCCTACCTCATCAGCAATCTCTCTAAATCTTTTGAAATCAATAATCCTTGAATAGGCACTTGCGCCGGCAATGATGAGTTTTGGCTTCTCTTTTACAGCAATCTTTCTGATTTCATCATAGTCGAGGGTTTCGTCTTTTCTTGAGACGCCATATCCTACTGCATTATAGAATTTACCAGAAAAACTGACCCTTGCACCATGAGTAAGGTGACCACCATGGGCAATATCCATTCCAAGGATTTTATCGCCTATATTTAGAACAGCATAAAATACCGCCATATTTGCAGCAGAACCAGAGTGGGGCTGGACATTTGCATGTTCTGCATTGAATAATTTTTTGGCTCTATCAATTGCAATACGTTCTATTTCATCATAATATTGACAACCGCTGTAATACCGCCTTGAAGGGTACCCTTCTGCATATTTATTGGTAAGAATAGATCCCTGAAGTTTGAGGATATCACTGTCAACATAATTTTCCGAAGCTATGAGGATAAGGCTGTACTCTTCTCTTTCAAGCTCACCCTTCAGGGCCGTGACAATTTCTTTATCATCTATGTCCATTGCTATTCTATTGAGTCTTTTTTTCCCACTCGTTTATTTTTTCGATACGCCTCTGGTGTCTTCCACCCTCAAATGGTGTCTCAAGCCATACCCTTACAATCTCTTCAGCAAGCCCCTTACCTGTGATTCTACCTCCAAGGGCAAGTACATTTGCATCAAGATGCTTTCTGCTCTGAATGGCTGTATAAATGTCCTGTACGAAACTTGCCCTGATGCCTTTTACTTTATTTGCAACAATGCTCATACCTATTCCTGTTCCGCATACAAGAATCCCTCGATTCACCTCTTTTGATGAAACAAGAAGAGCAACCTTCAATGCAAAGTCCGGATAATCTACAGATGTTTCTCCCTCCGTACCCACATCAATAACATGAATATTTTTTTCAAGGAGCATCTTTTTTATGTATTCCTTCAGTTCAAATCCAGCATGGTCTGCACCAAGGGCAATCTTCACAGTGGAAGTCTCCTGAATGTAAGTGTTGAATTATTACCCCCGAAGCCAAAGGTATTGGACATGGCAATATTGATATTATGGGGTCTTGCATGGTTTGGAACATAATCAAGGTCACATTCAGGGTCAGGTGTTTCATAATTAATCGTTGGTGGACATACCCTATCTCTGATACTTAGAATGGTGAAAATAGCTTCAACTGCACCTGCTGCTCCCAGCATATGACCTACCATTGATTTGGTAGAGCTTACAGGGATTTTGTATGCATGTTCCTTGAAGACCTCTTTGATTGCCAGCGTTTCAATCTTATCATTGAGATCCGTTGATGTGCCATGGGCGTTGATATAATCTACATCATGAGGAGATATCCCACCATCCATCAATGCCATTCTCATACACCGTATAAATCCATCACCATCAGGACATGGCGCGGTTATGTGATAGGCATCACTATTATATCCCTGCCCGATAACCTCAGCATAAATCCTGGCACCTCTTTTGAGTGCATGCTCCAGTTCTTCAAGGATAAGGATGCCTGCGCCTTCTGCTACAACGAATCCATCTCTGTCACGATCAAAGGGTCTGGAAGCCTTTTCTGGTTGGTCATTTCTTCGGGAGAGTGCCTTTGCTGCATTAAATCCACCTACTGTGAGAGGAGTGAGATTTGCCTCTGTACCACCGGCTACCATAACATCAGCGTCACCATACTGAATTATTCTTAAAGAATTTCCGATACAGTGACCACCTGTAGCGCAGGCAGTGACAATGCACAGGTTCGGCCCTTTGATACCATGTTCAATAGCAATGTGACCCGGTGCTTCATTTGCGATAAGCATGGGGATAAAGAAGGGCGATATCCTGCTCGGTCCTCGCTCCAGAAGAATGGTATGATATTTTTCCAAAGTAGGTAATCCTCCAAGACCGGTTCCAGCAACAACGCCAACCCTTTCAGGGTTTTCAGAAGCCATATCCAATTTTGCATCGTCCATGGCAATCTTTGTTGCTGCAAGGACATACTGGATAAAAAGATCCATCCTCCGTATCTCTTTTGGTGAAATATAATCCTCGGGTCTAAAATCCTTTACTTCACCGGCAAACTTTGTTTCATGCTGGCTTGTATCGAACCGGGTGATGGGTCCTATTCCGGATTCACCATTCAAGATTCGAGACCAGACATTGTCAATTCCTACACCAAGAGGAGTAACAAGACCAACCCCGGTAACAACTACACGTCTTTTCACAGTGCTCCTCTTTTACTTTTTCATATGCTCTTCAATATAACGGATTGCATCCCCTACTGTCTCTATCTTTTCTGCATCTTCATCAGGAATCTCAATGCCGTATTCATCCTCCAGAGCCATAATCAATTCAACGATATCGAGTGAATCTGCCCCGAGGTCATCGATGAATTTCGCTTCAGGCACAACCTCGTTTTCACTGACTCCGAGTTGATCCACTATCATCTTCTTGACTTTTTCAGCAACTGACATTTAACCACCTCCTCATTTAAATTAGAGAATATCAGTATTACATATATAGACCGCCATTGACATGTATGACTTCCCCTGTAATATAACTTCCATATTCTGAAAGAAGGAAGTATACCACACGGGCAATATCCAGTGGTTCTCCCAATCTCCTTAAGGGTATCAGTTTGAACATCTCCCCTTTTGTTTTACTATCAAGAGCATCTGTCATTTTTGTTTGTATAAATCCAGGCGCTATAGCATTTACCCTTATACCACGTTCACCATACTCTTTTGCAATACTTTTTGTAAAGCCAATAATACCTGCCTTGCTTGCTGCATAATTTGACTGGCCTGCATTGCCCATCAC
>DHGO01000156.1 GCA_002402795.1 Deltaproteobacteria bacterium UBA4796 | reverse complement strand
ACTCACCTCGCTTTAATAGTGACAGAGCCGACCCCGACCGGTATACACGATTTGAAACGTATCGTTGATCTCGCCCTTCATTTTAAAATTAAAGTAGCCCTTGTGGTAAATAAAAGTGATATTAATCCTCAGTACGTGACTGAGATAAGACAATATTGTGAAAAACAAGGTCTTGCATATTCAGGTGAGATACCCTATGAAGTAAAGATTACAGAAGCACAGAAAGAAATGAAAACAATCCTCGATTTTGCCCCTGAGTGTGAAGCAAGCAGGGCAATACGGGAAATCCATAAAAAGATACAATCAATTCTGGAGGAAATATGAGTAATGAAAAATTAACTGATGAAATAGCACTGCAAAAGAAGCTTGATAAGATTAAACATGCCTTTGTTGTCCTTTCAGGAAAGGGTGGCGTGGGAAAAAGTACGGTGGCAGTCAATCTTGGTTTAAGTCTCTCATCAAGAGGACTTCGCACAGGCATACTGGACGTGGACATACACGGTCCTTCTGTCCCGAAACTACTCGGCATTACTGAAAAAAGAGTAACAGTTCAGAACGAAGAGATTGTGCCTGTTGAGTTATCTAAAAATACAAAAGTGGTATCCATGGGTCTACTACTCGATGCAAGTGAACAGGCTATTATATGGAGAGGGCCGCTAAAAGCCAACGTAATAAGGGAGTTTATACAGAACGTTGCATGGGGAGACCTGGATTGTCTCGTGGTCGATTGTCCTCCAGGGACAGGCGACGAGCCACTCTCTGTTGCCCAGCTTATGGGTAGTATAAGCAGCGCCATCATAGTTACCACACCACAGGAGGTAGCAACAATCGATGTGGAAAAGTGTATAACCTTTTGCAAACATCTCAATCTCCCCATAGCAGGCATTATAGAAAACATGAGCGGGTTTGTCTGCCCTGACTGCGGCAAAGAGGTAGATATTTTTTCTTCAGGTGGTGGTAAAAAATTAGCGGAAAAATTTAGCGTCCCTTTCCTTGGGAAAATACCCCTTGATCCAGATATTGTTAAAAGCGGAGACGAGGGAAAACCCTATTTATATTTTTATTCAACAACCAGGACCGCTCAAAAATTCGATGAGATTGTTGAACAAATTGTTAATTCAGGTAAGGAAAAACAAAATGTTGGGCAAAACGAGGCAGCCATTCAAAAAACCTTAGAAGATACTTCAGAACAACATAAGGAGGTTTCTATGAAATTTGCAGTGCCTACCTATCAGGGAAAATTATGTGCCCACTTTGGCCACTGTGAAGCATTCGCAATTATTGATACAGACAGTAGTGGAAAGGTTATAAAAGAGGTATATGAAAACTCACCCCCACACGAACCAGGACTTCTGCCAAGATGGCTCTCGCAGAAAGGCGTGAATTGCGTTATCGCAGGCGGTATGGGATCCCGTGCACAGCAGCTCTTTGCCCAGCAGGGTGTAATGGTTGTTACAGGCGCACAGGGTGAATATCCACGGGATGTGGTGGAGCAGTATCTTAAGGGCACATTACAGACAGGCGCAAATACCTGCGACCATTAAAGGAGGTATCGATGCCCATCTATGAATACAGATGTATAAGATGTGGGTCTGTCTCTGAGTATTTGGTTGGCGTTGGAAAGGAAGACAATGATATAATAAGATGCAGGGATTGTGGAAGTAATAAATTGGAAAAGGTTATTTCTACTGCAAATCTTTCTAAGGGTGGACATATGATTTCTTCCCAGGGTGGCCAAACCTGCTGCGGGAGGGAGGAGCAGTGTGAAAGCCCACCCTGCTCAACTGGTGGTGTTTGCAGAAGATAAAGGAAGGCTGTATGGGTAATAAAAAAGGTTTTCATCACATAAAAGGTATTTCCATAACGGTTATTACAGATAACTATTATGACTCCTTAAGGCCTGACCCTCCCTGTGGCAGACGCTTTCGTGCATCTCCAGGATCTCCTATCCATGCGGAGCACGGGCTTTCATTCTATATAGATGTTGTATCGGAAGGTGGAGTTCATAATTTCATGTTTGATTATGGAATAGACCCTGCTGGTATTATAAACAATATGAAGGTAATAGGCCTGAATCCAGCAAAAATAGAGGCAATGGTCTTAAGCCACGGCCACTTCGACCACTGGGGAGGGCTTCGAGGACTTCTTTCATATATAGAAACAAGTAACCCTGGTCGTGAGATACCCCTTTTCGTTGGGAAAAACTGTTTTAGCCACAGATTTTCAATTCGTCCGGGAAGTAAAGATTTGATAGATTTAGGCGAGCTTAGAAAAGAAACTATAGAACAGTCAGGCAGGTTCAGAGTTATAGAGACAGAAGAACCAGAGGAGATATTAAAAGGGGTATATATCACAGGCAGGATAGAACGGACAACAGAATATGAAAAGGTACCTGACAACCTCCTTGTCGAAAGAGGAGGCAGGATTGAGCAGGATTATTTTGATGAAGAACTGGCAGTCTTTTCAGTACTTGAGAATAAAGGGCTCGTTATAATATCAGGCTGCGCCCATGCAGGGATTGTAAATACCGTAAGATATATAAAACAACTTACAGGAATTAAAAAAGTGCACGCAATAATCGGTGGCTTTCACCTGATAAATGCTCCCACTGATTTCATTAAGAGGACTATTTATGACATAAAAGAGATAGAACCCGATTATATAATACCTATGCACTGTACTGGCTTTGAGGCTATAGTGAGTTTTGCACATACGATGCCCGATAAATTTATACTGAATACTGCAGGTACAACCTATACTTTCAGCTAAATTTTATATCGATATGACAAAAGGTATCATTCCCTTTCTAATTACAATTAAACAAATAAATTTGCTTAATGAAAAAACTGAATTGCTCTGAGAATGGAAACCATGAAAAAATAAAGGAAGATTAGTGAAACTCTTAACTGACATCATAATAAGTTTGAAAACAGACGCACCTGTCAGAGAGGTAAGGAAAGGTATCTTCTGGACTGCTATCGTAAGCAGATTTTGCGGGCTCTCATCCACCATGCTGAAGGAATACTGCACGGATGAAACGATGGACGGGGACGCTCCTTCTCCTCTTACGAAAATGACTGCCCTGGAGCTTGCACGATTTGCCCATTCTGATGACATTTCAAAGGCTTCTTTAGGGCTTGCTGCTATAAATTCACTTATAGAAATAGATGATTCAAAGGTTATTGAACTGAACGCAGGGGAACTGCTCATAAAGATTGGCATGGGTAAGAATATTTCTATTGTTGGACATTTTCCTTTTACTGAGGATTTGAAGAAGGTGGCAAAAAACTTATGGGTCATTGAAAAACGGCCAAGAATAGGCGATTATTCTGAGAAGGATGCAGAGACATACCTTCCCAAATCTGATATAATTGCAATATCGAGCACAACCTTTATAAACCATACCCTTTCAAACCTATTGAAACTCTGTCCTGAAAAGAGCATAAAGATGCTCTTGGGTCCCACAACACCCTTGAGCAAAATCCTTTTTGACTACGGAATTGATATTCTATCAGGTAGCAAAGTTATTGACAACGAAAAGGCACTCAAATACATAAGCGAAGGCGTAAATTTCAGACAACTGAAAAGAACGGGCTGCATAAAACTCATTACAATGACAAAAATAAATTTGTAGAGGAGGAATTGGAAAGATGCGTGGGTACAGCAAAAAGGTTATCGAACACTTCTTAAACCCAAAAAATTCAGGTATAATTGAAGATGCCGATGGAATAGGAGAAATCGGTGACCCTAACTGCGGTGATTTCTTGAGGGTCTTTATAAAAGTAGAGGGGAATACTGTGACTGATGTAAAGTATCAGATAAGGGGCTGCCCGGCATCTATCGCATGCGCCAGTGCTATGACAGAACTTACAATAGGAAAAAACCTTGATGATGTAATGATGCTGACAGATGATGATATTGTAAAGGAACTGGATGGGTTACCGGAATTCAAGATTCACTGCTCTGCCCTTGCTGCCTCTGGTTTGCAAAAGGCAATTATTGACTATTTTGAAAAATATGTGAGTAGAAGGGATAAGGTAAAAGGGTATAGGAAATGATTTATAAATTTGATGGAAGACAGCCTGCTATCGGGGATGGGACATATGTAAGTCAAACTGCCATTGTAATAGGTGATGTAAGGATAGGTAAGGATTGCTATATAGGACACGGAGCAATCCTTCGTGGAGACTATGGAAGAATCGAAATAGGCAATGAGACAGCAGTTGAGGAGGGAGTTATTATCCATGCACCGCCAGAAGATATATGTATAATAGGTACGGGAGTTATTATCGGTCATGGCGCTATCATACATGCAAAAAAAATAGGTGATTTTACGGCAATAGGAATGGGTGCCATTCTGAGTCTCCAATCCGAGATAGGCAATGGTTCTACTGTAGCAGAAGGCTCTATTGTAAAACGTAATCAAAAGATACCGGAAAAGGTAATAGTTGCAAGTAACCCAGCAAAGAAAATTCGAGCAATGTCACAAAAAGAAGAAGAGTTCTGGGCATGGTCAAGAAGGCTCTATGTAGATCTGGCACACAAGTATTGTACGCTTGGTATGGAAAAAATTGAAGCCTAAAACTACTACAACTATAAAACCAACAGGGTTCATAGCTTATATTAAAAATATTCTCAGGAACTATCGTAAAACATTAAATGAAGTTTTCTATGGAATGACTGTATATGAGCTTGAACTGGAAACTAAAAAGGAAAGAGGTAATCTTAATAACCTTCTAATGCTCATTGTCTTTGGCGATTTTGCAGGATTGCCTATATTCCCCCCGTATTACTCGATGAGACTGCTCCCACATATTATTCCTTTTTATAAAACCTGGAGAAGAAATTTGGTAAGAGAAAAGGATATCACCGATATGGTCTCAAAAGACCTTTAAGAAACGGTGGAGGTTATTATGAAAAGAAGATTCCAATATATATACGGGCCAGTCCCATCATGGAGGATAGGGAGCTCTTTGGGCATCGATCTGCTCTCGCAAAAAGAAAAGATATGCAGCTTTGACTGCATCTATTGCCAACTGGGGAAGACAAAAAACTATTCTTTAACAAGAAAGATATATGTCAATGAAGAAGAGATAATAAAGGAGCTTCAGACAGTGCCTCCGGATATAGGGATAGATTTTCTGACTTTCTCCGGTCGCGGCGAACCAACACTAGCAGAGAATCTGGGCAAAGCCATAAAAGCTGTAAAAAAGGTACGTCCCGAGCCAATAGCTGTTATTACCAATTCATCGATGATAGAGCATGAAGATATAAGGCAGGAACTTGCCCTGGCAGACTGTGTGATAGCCAAGCTTGATGCACCAGCGCAGGAGGTCTTTGAGGCAGTTAACCGCCCGGGCAAAACTATCAGGCTCCAGGCTATTCTTGAAGGTATCAGGAAATTCAGAGACGAATATAAGGGAAAACTGGCACTGCAGCACATGTTTATGAAGGAGAATAAAAAATACGCAGAAGATATTGCCGTAATAGCAAAGGAAATCCATCCCGATGAGGTACAGATTAACACTCCGTTAAGGCCCTGCGGCGTCGAACCTCTCGGGAAAGAAGAATTATTTCGGATAAAGGGACTTTTTGACGGTCTCAATGTAATTTCCGTCTATGAAAGTCATAAAAAGATNNACGAAGATACACTGACAAGGAGAGGAAAAATTTAAACCCAGATAATTTATTAGCACAGTGTCAGGGTTCCTTGGACAGGATAAGCCTTTTTAACTCCTTTTCGATAATATCTTTATCAAACTTCTTTCCTATAAAGACAAGTGAATTAGGCTGAATGGTCGTATCAAGAAAATGAGTAAGCTCATAGTACCCTCCAACATATTGAAGAAGTTGCGGTTTTTGATACCCCTTGATCTTGACAACGCCTTTTACGCGATAGATCGAATTGGGAAGATTATTAAGAAAATCAATAAAGTCCGACTCCACAAAAACCCCTTGAAGGTTTATGGTAACAACCTCAAAAAAATCGGGGTAGCAATGCCCATGCTCAATTTCCTTGTGGGAGATACATTCTCTCTCTTTGTGAATGCCAGTATCGTTTCCAAAATAAAACAGAACTGATGGACCGATATCTCCCATTGAGCATGGAAGTACAGGGGATCGAGGATTAATCTTCGATAGAATTTCTTTCACAGTCTCAATCTCCTCAGCATCCATCAAATCCGTTTTGTTCAATATCAGAAGGTCAGCGTTAATGATTTGCGATCTGGCAACTGGATACTCAGCCAGTATAGTTTTTATGTTCCTTCCGTCAACTACCGTTATTAACGAATCAAATCGTA
>DHGO01000089.1 GCA_002402795.1 Deltaproteobacteria bacterium UBA4796 | reverse complement strand
TTATATGTCGGAGTAGTATTAATTACTACAGAAAAAGAACAGGCGCAGAGATTGATTTTGTTGTCAATGAAAAATTAGCTATTGAAGTTAAGCAGAATGCAACAGAATCAGATTACAAAAAGCTACAAAGAATTGGTAATCAGTTGAATATATCCAATTACTATGTGATAACAAGAAATTTTGTGGATAAAAAAGGATTCATTCCAGCATTAGAATTATAAGGGGCCTTCCCTTTTATGATTCCTTTTATGATTCTCTTAAAACCGACAGGCGAGCACTATATATTCTATCTATTTACAGCCCCGTGTGGGAAGGGGCGGCAGAGAATTTATGTTGATTAAATTTGCCACCATGCTCAAAGATAGTCCTAATCTTCCTGGAGGCTTGATAACACAGAAGGATGACCCTCGAATGCTTCCGCCGCTCATTTCCACTTCGCAAGTGGAATTGAATATTTGAGAGGCTATATTTCGACTATTTTCATGTTAAATAGAATTTAGACTTGACTTTTTCCGAGTAAAGTATAAATTAGTCATTATGATAAGGAGAAATATAGAAGATTTTGCCGTTGACGTGGTTAAAAGACATAATAAAATGCTTTTTGTGAGTGGACCCAGGCAGAGTGGAAAGACCACATTTGCGGAAATGCTTTTAAAAGACAAATTTCAGGGCATATATACAAATTGGGATATTTACAATGACCAGAAAAGGATAACAAAAGACCCCTATTTCTTTGAGAAAGAAAGTAGAGATTTGAGCCAGAGGTTTCTTGTTATTTTTGACGAAATACATAAATACAAAAACTGGAAAAACTATTTAAAGGGCTGTTTTGACGGATACGGCAGAGAGTTCAATTTTATAGTAACAGGTAGTGGCAGATTGGATCTATTTAAAAAAGGTGGGGATAGCCTTTTTGGTAGATATTTTGCTATCCATTTATTTCCATTCTCCCTGGGTGAACTTGAAGGCAATAAAATAGATTGGGACATTTTCTATGAATCTTTGTTAAACGGATTTGAAAAAAAATCTTCTTTCGCAAGTTATGAACAACTCTTTAATCTTACGTGTTTTCCTGAGCCATTCTTGAAAAACGAAAGAGCCTTTTATAACCTGTGGTCGAACGAGAGAAAAAAGACCTTAATAAGAGAAGATATAAGGGATGCCTATGCAATAAAAGAGATATCGAATATTGAGGCGCTTTCTAATTTACTTCCTTATAATGTATCATCCACTTTATCCGTTAACTCTTTGAGAGAGGACTTAAAAGCGGCATTTGATTCAGTAAAAAAATGGCTTTCCATTCTTGAACAGTTTTATTATTTTTTCACTGTAAAACCATACTCTAAATCGATTTCAAGAGCCATAAAGAAGGAGCCCAAAGTATATCTTCATGATTGGGGTGAAATAGAAGATGAACCTGCACGCTTCGAAAACATTATTGCGTACCATCTGCATAAAGCTGTAAATCTCTGGACAGGTGTGGGGCTGGGAAGATTTGAGCTATTTTATTTGAGGGATAAAGAGAAAAGAGAGGTCGATTTTTTAGTGGTTAAGAATGGCGAGAGTATTCTTCTGGTCGAAGCAAAATATCTGGATGAAGAATTATCTAAAAACCTGTTATATTTTCAGGCAAAAATAAAGATTCCCTTCGCAGTGCAGGTTATCCACAAAAAGGATGTGCTTAAAAGGACAAGAATCAATAATCATTTACAGTACGTTATTTCAGCGGATATGTTCTTGAGATGTTTGCCCTGACCTAATTTCCACTTCGTATTGACCTCTTAATCACCCTCAAAGGCATAAAGGTGGTGCTTGAAGGCAAAGGCCTATAAGCAAGGTCCAGGTTGCAATTAATTCAGAAATCTGATATTCTGAAATCAGAAAATAAATGGAGGGAATTATGGAGACTTTGAAACCGTATACCGCAGAGATTAAATCCAGAGGTCAGTTGACAATCCCTAAAAAGATACGCGAGATAAGCAACCTTGAAGAGGGTCAGGAGGTTACGATATTGCCGATTGGTGATTCTGTTCTTATTACCCCAAAGAAGCTTAAACTCGATGAGGCAAGAAGACAGTTGAAAAAAATTCTTAAGAATTCTAATTGTTCCCTTGAAGAACTCCTCGAAGGGGTTAAGAAGGAAAGAGAATCTCTCTGCAAAGAAATCTATGGTCAAAAAGATAAGTAGGGTTTTCCTTGATTCAAATGTAATTCTATCCGGTCTTTTTTCCGAAAAGGGTGCTCCCAGGATTATTCTGGATATATTATCTCTCAAGATCCCTTTTCTTATTGGTTTGACGGGCCAATACAATCTCATAGAAATTGAGAGAAATCTTGCTAAGAAATTGCCTGCTGCTCTGCCATTGTATAGAACATACTTAGCTAAAATGAATCTTGAAATCATCCCTATTCCTTCACATGAGGAGATGAAGAAATTTGCGAGCGTTATCACAAGAAAGGATATGCCCGTTCTTGTCTCGACGATTAAAGGGAAGGCTGACTTTCTTGTTACGGGGGATAAGGGGGATTTTGAGCATCTTAAAATAAAAGGGAGTTATGCCTTTAAGATAGTGAGCCCCTCTGAATTCGTTGAGATTATTTTTTTAGGGCTTGCAAATGAGACGGCTGGCAAGCTATAAAGCTGACAGGGTGAGACGTTGATCTTACAATATATTCCAAAGAAAAAGATACTTTTACTTTTCGGGGATATACTGGCGATAATTGTTGCCACTTTGTGTGCCCCTGCTATCAGATTCGGGGTTCTTTTATTCGAACCATCCAGCATATGGCCTGAAGTTTTAATGCCACTTTTCGGATATTTACTCTGCTTTTACATAGCAGACCTGTATAGTTTTGAAACAAGGTTTGTCCATTCATCTTACATATACAGATTCATCATAGCATTTCTCATTGCATCAGGTATCGTCCTTGTTGCTGATTTCCTCATACTCCGCTTAAGGCCGGGAAGAGGGGTATTTGTAATAAATGCAGCGCTCATCCTGATGCTTACTTTTCTCTGGCGTCTCCTTTTTGAATTTTTATTTAAAAGGATAACCACAAGGAGAAAGAAGGTAGTTTTGATTATAGGTGCGGGGAAGACAGGCAATGAAGTATACAGGCTCATAAAGGATAATCCTGGTATCAAGGTGGCTGGTTTTATAGACAATGACCCGGATAAACATAAAACCCATAGCCATATTAATGTGCTTGGAGATAGCAGGATGCTCGATGAGGTTGTAAAGAACTATAATGTTGACCAGATTATAATTGCTATAAGGGAAATAAAGAATACGGAGCATATCAGGCAACTCCTGAATTGCAAGATGAAAGGCATAGAGGTATTCAATGTGCCTGCCTTTTACGAACAGATATTGGGGAAGCTCTATGTTGAACACCTGAATGATTTATGGATTTTAAACATGCCCATCCATGGTCTTAAAAAAGGTATATACAATAGAAAGGTCAAGAGGCTTATAAGCATATTCTTCTCTTCATGTTTTCTTATAATAACCTTACCAGTATTCTTGCTTATTGCAATTGCTATCAAACTCGATTCAAAAGGGCCTGTCTTTTACAGACAGAAGAGGGTTGGCTTAAATGGGTCGATTTTTGAAGCAGTAAAGTTCAGGACAATGAAAGTGGGTATGGAAAAGGATAGAGGATTTGCAGGCAGGAAGGATGACCCCCGTATTACCCGGGTGGGCAGGATAATAAGGCTTGCACGGATCGATGAGATGCCGCAGATGTGGAATGTGCTCAAAGGGGAAATGAGTGTTATTGGTCCCAGGGCATTGATGGTGGAAGAGGTTGAGGAATTTGAGAAAAAGGTGCCCTATTTCTCTATAAGACATGCTGTAAAACCGGGTGTTACAGGATGGGCGCAGGTGAATTACAAACATGGCGCCTCTGTTGAGGATGCCCTTGAGAAACTAAAATACGACCTCTTTTACATCAAGAATCTTTCGCCCTTCCTCGATTTCCATATACTGCTTCGCACCATAAGGGTGGTACTATTTGGTAAGGGAGCAAGATGAGTAGCAGGGGACACGGATAAGGAGTGAATGTGTATGCAGATTAACCTTGAAAGGTCTTTTATAAATTTATACAATGAAGGTTAACAGAATTGTTAACCACTATTGTAAATTATGGATAATGCCCAACGATTAAAGATACTCTCTAATACAGGTAAAACAGCCTTTTCTTTAAAAAATTTACAGAGTTTATGGGGAAGCCCACCTCAAATTACAAAGATTATTGCCAAACGTATGGTTGATAAAGGATTAATTGCAAGAGTTGATAGAGGTTATTATGCATTAAACGAAAATTTCAATATTTATGAACTGGCAAATCTTATAATCTCCCCTTCTTATGTCTCTTTACACTCATCTCTTTTTTATCATGGCATTGCATTTCAGGTAAGTAATATTATAACTTCTGTCAGTCTTTTAAATTATCAGAGGGAGGTTGGGGGCAGGGTTTACGAATACCACGCTATGAAGGCATCGCTTTTTTTTACTATGGAGGGCATTGATTATAAGGGGAATGTATCAATGGCAAAGCCAGAGCGGGCAATATTAGACTGTCTTTACTTTAACATTCTTCCCAATATCGATAATATGGATAAGATTAATCCAACTTATTTGAGAGGAACTTCTTTATTTTATCCCGGAAGAGTCCAGGAAAAACTAAAAAATATCTTGAGCGATTATGACCAAAAAAGGATTTAATCAGGAACTACATAAGCAGATATTGATTAAAATTCTGGTAGACATCTTCAAAAGATTTGACGGTAAACTGGGTTTCAAAGGTGGAACCTGTGCTTATCTTTTTTATGATCTGCCAAGAATCTCTCTGGATTTAGATTTTGATATATTGAAAACCCTTACAGGGGAAGATATAGACAACTTGAAAACGACATTGGAACGACATGGAAAGATTAAAGATTTTATGGAGAAAAGATACACTATTTTTTCTCTTTTGAATTATAAAGCAGATGCTCCAAATGTTAAGATTGAGCTGAACAAAAGGATCTGGAAGAATAATATATATAAGACCGTATGGTTTCTGGGAATTGAAATGATGATAGTCGATGAAAAGACCCTCCTCACAAATAAAATAGTGGCCATAACTGACCGGAATATATCAGTTGCGAGAGATATTTTTGATGTCTATTACCTTTTAAAACTTGGTTTCCCCTTGAATGAAAGGTTGGTTGAAGAAAGAACAGGAAAAAGTTTAAAAGAGCATTTAAAATTTTTAATACAATTTATCCCCAGAACATATACTTCAAAAAATATATTGCAGGGTCTGGGTGAAGTTCTGGAAGAAAAACAAAAAGAATGGGCAAAGAGAAAGCTTATTGATGAGACTGTAAAGGAGATAAAAAAATTAATACAGTGAGGGTAAATCTTTTTACGAGGTGCAATAGATGATAAAGAGAATAAGTTTTCTATTATTTGCCTTACTAATGTTTGCCATTTATGGTTCTTCAGCCTTTGCCATTGGTTCTGATGTTACAAGGAAGACTTTAACAGGTCTTAAAGGCGTCTATGTGGTAGTTGAAAATCTTCAACCCAATATCGAGAAGTATGCATCAAAGTTCAATCTCACGAAAGAACAGATACAGGCTGATGTGGAAGGCAAACTGAAAGGGGCAGGTATAGAGATTTTAAGTAGAGATAGGTGGCTCAAAACAACAGGCAGACCCATGCTCTATGTAAATATAAATACCCACGAGTATGAAAAATACTGGTACTCCTATACGATAAGCATTGACCTTCAGCAGATTGTTATGCTGGAAACCAATCCTGAGGTCAAGACTTTTGCCACTACCTGGTCAATTGAAATGACAGGTATTGCCAATATCGGGACACTGGGCCACATATGCTCTAACGTAGCTACCCTGATTGACCGTTTCATTGAAGCCCACAAATCAGTAAATCCAAAGAAGCAATAATCCCGGATATGTCATTAGAGCATGGTGTCGNNAAGCCGAACGCGAGTGAATGGAGCCGCTGGAGCTTAAATGAGCGTGTTTGCGGGGAATAACCCGACACAGATACTCATCCTGATGGAAAATCTGGGATAAACCCTTCCATTAAAAATATAATACATCTCTTTTAATTATTCTATGAAAGATGGATACAATCGGGACGACAAGGTGAATGTTTCTCGCTGTTATCGATATCGGCTTGTGTTTTATTGTTAAAATAAATATAATATGACCCGTAAAGGAAAAAGGGGAATGAAAATGTCGAAATGGTCAAATACTGATGAGTATCAGAAGCTGTCGAAAGAAGAGCTGATTGAGCTGGCAAAGATGTATGGGCGATTTGCCCTTACACTGGATGGGCTATGGTTTCTCGGAGTTGAAGCTATGTACGGAATGGATAAAGCAATTGAAATTGATAGAGAGGTGTGGAGGCAATTTGGAAGAAGCGAGGCTCGAATGCTTAAAAAGTTCCTGTTCACTGACAGCGTCTCCAGGCTTGAAGAGATATGCAGGTTTTATCTGCTGACACCTGTATTTGGTAATCTCGGTGCACAGGCTGAGGTTCAGGATGGCAGATGTTATCTTTCTGTAACCGATTGCCATCCACAGAAGGCGCGGGTGAAGAAGGGCATGGGAGAGTTTCCATGCAAGACTGTTGGGATAGCATATTTTGACGGGTTTTTAAAAGAGCTGAATCCTGATATACAATACAGGTGCATTGTATGCCCGCCTGATGAACATACAGAAGGATTATGGTGTCAGTGGGAAGTCTGGATAGAGAAGAATTTAGAAGGATAAAGAAGATATGGCATTGAAAGAGAAATTAAAAAAACTTTTCTCTCCTGATTCTGTTGCTGTTATAGGCGCTTCAGATAGCTTTGATAAGTTAGGTTATCATGTAATGAAGAGTCTTGTGAAGGGTCAATACAAAGGCAAAATATATCCTGTGAATCCACGGGCGGAAAACCTATGGGGTATAAAGACATATCTCTCTCTGAGAGATATTCCAGGAGAGGTTGATCTTGGAATCATTGTGGTACCGGCCCCTTCAGTGCCAGAGACACTTCATGAATGCAGCAAGAAGAATGTAAAGGGCGTCGTGCTGATTACAGCAGGCTATAAGGAAATTGAGGATTCAAAAGGTGAAGCACTTGAGCGGGAGATAAAGGAAATTGCAGGGAGGTATGAGATACCCATTATTGGTCCCAATACGTTCGGTTTTGTAAATCTAACTGATGGAGTGAATGCATCATTTACCTATGAATTTTCTCTCATAAAGAAAGGCGGTGTAACGCTGATAAGTCAGAGTGGGGGTTTTTGCCATCTCTGTGGTTTTCTGGCTATGGAAGAGAGGATGGGTATGGCTAAGCTTATGAGCCTTGGAAACCGCGTGAATGTTGATTTTCCTGAAGCCCTCAGTTATTTTGGCGAAGAAGATGAAGCCACAAAGGTGATAGCCCTTTACATAGAAGGTCTTGATGAACCGAGGCATCTCTTTGAAACAATAAGGTTAGTGGGACAGAAAAAGCCTATCATTGCTTATAAGGCAGGGAAAAGCGAAAAGGGTGACAGTGCAAGCAGGTTTCATACAGGCTCTCTTGCAGGGAACTATCAAATATGGAAGGGTGCCCTTCGCCAGTCGAATATACTCGAGGTTACTTCATCAGAAGAGCTTATTGACACAGCAAAAGCCCTCGATATATGTGCACCCCTTAAAGGACCCCGCATAGCTGTACTTTCAGGACAGGCAGGTCCGGGCATGATTGCTGCAGATGCACTCGAGGATGGAGACTTAAGGCTTGCACGTTTTACCGATAAAACGCAGGAAAAGATAAATGGTCTTCTACCACCACTGGCAATCCGAACAAACCCTGTGGATATGGGTCCAGCCTGGTATAGTCCCGAGACCATGCTTGATATTCTGAAGATGGTTCTTGAGGATAAGGAAACAGATGGCGTGATTTTTATCGCCATGTTTGCTTCAGCAAACCTGGAGGTTACAAGAACCATGGAAGGGCTTATGGAAAATATTGAACCTTTTGAAAAACCTGTTATTGCCTGTTTTACAGCTCCTTCTGGAATATGGGATAAGGAGATTACAAGGATGGATGGGAAAAAGGGGGTTGCCATTCTTCATACCCCTGAACGGGCTGCAAAGGCAATGGCTAATCTATGGAAGGCAAATCTGATGATGAGGCAATGAGATAAACATGGAAAGATTACTGCTCGGTTTAGATGCGCTTAACCTTCTTGAGCAGGAGGGATTTTCTGTACTCAAGAGTTTGCTTGCAAAAGATGAAAATGAGGCTACTACAATTGCCTCCGAGATAGGCTTCCCTGTGGCACTCAAGGTTTCGTCTCCTGATGTAATTCATAAGACTGAAATTGGAGGCGTAAAAGCCCCGGTCAATGATGAGGATGAGGTAAGAAAAGCATTCAGAGAGCTTGTACAAAATTTTGCATCCCATAATCCCGGGAAGAGACTTGATGGAATTATAGTGCAGTGTATTGGTAGAGGACTTGAATTGATTGCTGGTGTCCTGAAGGATCACCAGTTTGGCCCGGTACTTATGTTTGGACTGGGTGGAATCTTTGTTGAGGCGATAAAGGATGTTTCTTTCAGACTACTTCCCATAGAGGCAAAGGATGCAAGGGGAATGATTGAAGAACTCAATGCTTACAGAATTCTAACAAGTCCCCGGTGGAAAGGTATTGACCTTGGTATTGTTGAGGATTTTCTTCTCAGGGTTTCTAAATTGGTAGAGAAACACAGGGGGATTCAGGAAATGGATTTAAACCCGGTTTTTATCTCTCAATCGGGTATAGAGATCTGTGATGCACGAATCAAGATAGATTTTTCATAAAATATAAGGCTGGAAAAATCGGTCAGAATCATTTTCGGTCATGATAAAAGAAATAGCCTGTAAACCTCCACCAGAGGAGGAGATAGCAAGAAGAATAGAAGGACTTAAAGAGAGGCTAAAGGAGGAAGGTATCTCCTTCGCCATCATCCTCCAGAATGTGGATATTTTTTATTTCACCGGCACGATGCAAAAGGGTATCCTTGTAGTGCCTGCCTCTGGAGAACCCCTTTTCTTTGTAGAGAAGAGCGTGGAGAAGGCAAGGAAGGAGACCCCTCTTGAAGTTATTCCGAAAGGCAGAGAGTCATACGCAAGGGATGTGCTGGCAAAGAAGGGGTTTATAAAGGGAAGATGCGGGATGGAACTCGATGTCCTTCCCTTCAATATGTATGTCCGCTGGAAGGAACTTCTTCAGATTGAAATCAAAGATATATCCCCTATAATAAAAGAGCTGAGGATGATAAAGAGTGAATTTGAGATAGAAGAGATAAGGAAGTCAGGCAGGATTGTGTCCCGCGTATTCGATATGGCAAAAGAGATAATAAAGGAGGGCATGACAGAACTTGATGTTGCCTTAATTCTTGAGTCAGAAGGAAGAAGATTCAGCCATCAGGGCTTCTTAAGGATGAGAGGCTTTAATCAGGAGATGGATAATATCTGTGTGACCCAGGGAGTACCTTCTACATTTTCTTCCTTTACAGACGCACCCATTCAGGGCACAGGAATCACGCCTGCCTTTCCCCATGGCCCATCCTTCAACAGGCTAAAAAGGCATCTACCCATTCTCATAGATTATGGAGGAGGCTATAACGGGTATACAACAGATGAGACAAGGATATACGTAATAGGAAGATTGGAAGAGACCTTTAAAAAACCCTGTGCAGTAGCCATTGAGATAATAGAAGAGACGATGGATTTTGCAAAAGAAGGAATTAATGGAAGGGAAATTTTTTTACATGCCCTGAAAAAGGTAAAGAAGGAAGAGCTTGAAAACTATTTCATGGGTTACGGGGAAGGGAAGGTCTCGTTCATAGGTCATGGTCTTGGCCTTGAGATAAATGAACTGCCTGTTATAACAAGAAGCCATGACATAACCCTGAAAGAAGGGATGGTATTTGCCTTTGAACCAAAGTTTGTCATACCCGGGAAGGGCGCCTTAGGAGTTGAGGTAGATTTCATTGTAAGGAAAGATAAACTTGAAAGAGTTACTGATACCTCTTTTGGGATAATCTACCTCTAATGGATTTTCTTTCCCAGTACACAGGATGTTTCAATCTGACGTTCCGGGATGGACCAGTATTTTCTTAAGAGTTCATCCTTGTTGGCCATAAGGTTGTAACCATTTTTCTTATAAAAATCTATAGCCCATGTAGCATCCTTCCATGTGCCGATGAGAAGCCATTCGGTATCCACGCCCTTTTCAATGAAGGTGAGGAGTTTTGTACCTATGCCTTTGTGCTGATGTTCTCGCAATACATAGGCATGCCGTATGAGCGTCACATCCTTTATCCTCTCTTTTCCCATGACACCTAAAAGTTTCAAATCCTTTCTATAACCATAATACCTTATTCGCTTCATCTCAGCCTTCAACTCTTCCATGGGCATATACGGTTCTCTGTATCTGTCCTCTGGTATAACACCCCTGTACCTTTTTGCCCCATCGTTGGTAACCTCGTAAATCTCTTCCGTATCCTTTATTTCAAATATACCTTCCTTCCAGAAGCCGAAAAGCTCATAGGCATTCCTGAATCCAATGAGTTCGATGGCACCTTCATCCTTTATGAGTCTCCTTATTGCCCCGTAATTCTTTTTGATATCTGATACACAGGGAAAATCACTGCCAAAAATATATTTGTAACTGAATTTCTTCATGGAGGAAAAATGCTTGAGAAGGTTTTGAGGAGCCAGGCCTGACACATCTATATAAACATTTGGAAATCTTTTTACCATGGATTCTGCAATCTGATACCAGAGGTCCTTTCCACCATGGGAGAGAATGATTTTCATATCAGAAAAATCGCTTATTACATCGTCAAATGTATAAGGGTCAGAGTAGCGCATCTTTGTGCCCCTGAGGGGGCTTACTCCTGTATGAAACATGACAGGCAATCCCTGGCTCTGACATTTTTCATAGAGGGGATACAACCTTTCATCATTGGCGTAAAAAAATCCATGGACAGGATGTATGGTCAGCCCTCGAGCACCATTCTGAAGCTGTCTTTCAAAGGCATACCCTATGTCATCATGAAAAGTCGGATTTATATTTGCAAAAGGGATAAGTTCAGGATGCAGGGTCTGTATCTCAAGGGCTCTTTCAAAGGGCATCACACCTGCAGTAAATGGTGAGTATTCAGGAATCAGGAT
>DHGO01000105.1 GCA_002402795.1 Deltaproteobacteria bacterium UBA4796 | reverse complement strand
AAAAGATTACCGAAAAATTAACCAAAAATTAACATTCTTTTAATTTAGACTTAACAATTGCTTATTATATATATAAACAAAAAATTCATTATACGAGGAGGTATAAAATGTTCAGAAGCAAAGGATTGATGATTTTCTTAATTTTTACCATCTGTGTGGTGCTTTCGGGAATCTCAGCTAACGCAGCAGAAAATGAACTCATCGGTGCAGGAGCTACCTTTCCCCAGCCTTTCTATTCAAAGCTGTTCGATGTGTACTACAAGCAGTTTAAGGTTAAGGTAAATTATCAGGGTATTGGTTCAGGAGGAGGAATCAACCAGCTCATTAAAAAGATAACCGATTTTGGTGCAACCGATGCATTTATGACAGAGAAGGAGCAGAAAGAAGCAGGTGCGACTGTATTGCATATCCCAACCTGTCTCGGAGCTGCTGTGGTGACCTATAACCTGCCGGGTAATCCTAAACTCAATTTTACTTCAGACATCATTGCAGATATATATCTCGGGAAAATTACAAAATGGAACGACCCAAAAATTGCCTCTGTAAATCCAGGTAAAGTATTCCCTGACCTTGCTATAAGTCCTGTTCACCGGGCAGACAGCAGTGGTACCACATATATGTTCAGCGAATATATGACAAAAACAAGTAGAGAGTGGAAAGAGAGATTGGGTACAGGCAAATCCTTAAACTGGCCAGCAAATCAGATTGGTCAGAAGGGAAACCCGGGCGTTGCAGGATATGTAAAACAGACCCCCGGTGCCATAGGGTATGTTGAATTGATCTATGCCCTGCAGAATGAGATGGCTTATGGCAATATTAAAAATAAAGCGGGAAAACTTATTGGACCCGCACTGAATACAGTAAGCCTTGCCGCAAATGTAAGGATACCTGATGATACAAATATCTCTCTCACTGATACGGATGCAAAGGATGGTTACCCTATCAGCAGTTTTACCTGGCTTATCTTCTATAAAGAACAGAATTACGGTGGCAGGTCTAAAGCAAAGGCAGAAGCCCTTGCAAAACTCTTTATGTGGGTGATAAAGGATGGACAGAAATATGCTGAACCCCTTCAGTATTCACCACTACCTGAAGAGGCTGTGACAAAAGCTGAAAAGATTATACGCTCCATGACCTATAATGATAACCCGGTTATCAAATAAGTAACAGGGTAACAGGATAGCATAAAGAACAGGATAGCAACCCATGATAGATAACCATTCAGCTCATGATACAAAAGTCCTCTGTTTAAACAGACCTTTTGGTGTTGCCGATACATTACCAGAGAAAAGATTCGATAAATTGGAAAAACGTTTTGCCACCATTCTTACACTTTCAGGGCTTGTCGTTGTCATCCTGCTCCTCGCAATATTCTTATCACTCCTTTTATACTCAATGCCTGCTATAAAAACCTTCGGCATTGCATTTTTTATGGGCAGGACATGGGATGCCGCTGCCTCTCAATTTGGGGCTTTACCTTTTCTTGTGGGCACTCTTCTCACCTCTTTTCTGGCACTTCTCATCTCAATACCATTCTCTATGTCCATTTCCATATTTCTCGGTGAATATTTCAGAGAAGGTGCCTTTTCAACATTTTTGAAAAGCTCTATCGAAGTCCTTGCAGGTATACCTTCTGTTATATATGGCCTCTGGGGCTTGTTTGTTCTCATGCCGGTTGTGAGATATATGGAAGTCAAGATGGGTGTGCCACCTTACGGGGTGGGTATTTTTACCTCCTCGCTCATCCTTGCTGTTATGATCATACCCTTTTCTGCTTCCATTGGACGGGAAGTTATCTCCCTTGTACCTGCAGACCTCAAAGAAGCTGCCTATTCCCTTGGTGCAACAAAATATGAAGTAATAAAAAGGATTATCATCCCCTATGCGCGTTCAGGCATGATTGCAGGAATTCTTCTTGCCTTGGGCCGGGCAATTGGCGAAACAATGGCAGTTACCATGCTCATCGGGAACAGTAATTTTATTCCACAAAGCATCTTCAGCCCTGCTAATACCATGGCAAGTGTCATTGCAAATGAATTTGCAGAAGCAACAGGTATCACCGCTGCCTCTCTGATATATGTTGGTCTTATCCTCTTTATCGTGACAACAATAGTAAATATAGTGGGCAATTGGATTATAAAGAAAATTGGCATTGAAGCATCCAGAGAGATTGGGTGATGGAAAGACAGGTACAATTCAGGTTAATAAAGAATGGGGTTTTTAAAATCCTCGTGGTTCTTCTTGCTGTCATATGCCTCATTCCCTTATTGCTTATCCTTTATTACATTACAAAAAATGGGATAGCAGTGATAAACTGGGACTTTTTCACTCAACTACCTCGCCCAATTGGTGAATCAGGGGGAGGCATTTTTAATTCAATTATTGGCACTATCATACTGATTATTCTCTCCAGTATAATATCGGTGCCATTCGGTATTGCAACAGGCATTTATCTTTCGGAAAACAAGGAAGGAAAACTCCCGAATACAGCACGATTATGCGTTGTGGTATTGCAGGGGACACCCTCGATAGTCCTCGGTATTATAGCATACATCTGGGTTGTTGTCCCTTTTAAGAGTTTTTCAGCCCTTTCCGGAGGTATAGCATTAAGCATCATGATGCTCCCTGTTATCATCAAAACAACTGAAGAGACACTGAAGCTTATACCATATAATCTAAAAGAAGCATCCCTCGCACTGGGGGTGCCCTATTACAGGACAATCCTTAAGGTCATACTGCCGGCAGGTATAAACGGTATACTTACAGGATTTCTTTTGAGTGTGGCAAGAATTACCGGTGAAACTGCTCCGCTCCTTTTTACTGCTTTTGGCAATCAATTTATGAATTTCAATTTCTTGAAACCTATTGATTCGCTCCCCTATCGTATCTTCTTCTATGCCATGAGTCCTTACCCTGAATGGCATGCCTTTGCCTGGGGGGCATCGTTCATACTTGTAATAATCGTATTGGGATTCAATCTCATAGCACGGGGGATTTCAGCTAAATGGAAGGTACAATTCTAAGGACAGAAGATTTTTCTGCATACTATAATAATAACCAGGTATTAAAGAACATCACCTTCTCCACACCGAAGAATCTTGTCACAGCCCTCATGGGTCCTTCAGGGTGCGGAAAAACAACACTCATACGGTGCGTCAACAGGATGCACGAGTTAATCCCTGATGCCAAGGTATCTGGAAAGATGTACCTTATGGATAAGGATATATACAGTATGGAACCGATTGTACTCCGGAGAAAGATAGGGATGGTCTTTCAGAAACCCAATCCTTTTCCCACAATGAATATCTATAATAATGTTATTGCCGGTTATAAATTGAATGGCATCAAAATGCCCAGAGATAACTCAGATGCTATTGTGGAACAATCATTGAAGAGTGCAGGGTTGTGGAATGAGGTAAAGGATTTCCTTTACAGGAAAGGGACCTTTCTTTCAGGGGGACAGCAGCAGAGACTCTGTATAGCCCGTGCCCTTGCTATGAAACCTGAGATACTCCTTCTCGATGAGCCCACATCAGCCCTTGATCCAAAATCCACTGCCCATATAGAAGAGCTTATAGTAGAGCTAAAAAAGACACAGACCATGCTCCTTGTAACCCATAATATCGCACAGGCAGCACGAATCTCTGATTATACAGCCTTTCTCTATCTTGGTGAGCTTATAGAATTCGGTCCCACAGAGAAGATGTTTACAGTTCCCAAAGACAGAAGAACAGAAGAATATCTTACCGGTAAATTTGGATAGAAGGAGGCTCTGGAGGGTTCATGCTTGAAGAAAAACTTACGATACTCAGGAAAGAGCTTATTGAGTATGGTACACTTGTGGAACACATGATTGAACAAACTATTACGGGTCTTATAAAGAAAGATAGGGTTTTTCTTAATGACGTTATAGAAAAAGACGAAAAGAAGGCAAATGAATCGGAGATTACCATAGAAGAACTCTGCATTACAATGATTGCCCAGTTCGAGCCAAAGGCAAAAGACCTGCGCACTATCCTCATGGGGCTGAAGATTAATAATGACCTTGAACGTGTGGCTGACCATGCTGTCAATATTGCTGAAAGTAGCCTTTTTCTCATCGAGCGCCCTTTTGTAAAGCCTTTCATTGATGTACCCCGCATGGCTCAGGAATCCATAGGGATGCTCAAAGATAGCATCGATGCGTTTGTGAAAGAATCTTCACAGCTTGCATATGATGTGTGTGGAAGGGATTCCATTGTTGATTTTCTGGAAGAACAGATTTTACGGGAACTGATTACATATATGGCTTCAGACCCTTCCACAATCGAGCGGTCTATGAAGATTCTCACGATTGCAAAAAATTTAGAGCGCATTGCAGACCTCTCAACAAATATCTCTGAAGATGTAATCTACATGGTTGACGGCAGAAATATAAAACACCATAGCAACAAAGACTGAAGATAAGCCTTCTTTAGTCCTTATTTTAACGATTGAAACGAAAAATCTTCTGTGTTATAAGTGGGCATGATCAGCCTCAAGAGGATAGGACTGCTTATAAGCATCATTGGCCCTGCCATTATCACTTCCAACATTGATAATGATGCAGGTGGGATTGCCATATACTCCATTGCAGGTGCCCGTTATGGTTATAAACTCCTCTGGACACTATTTCCCACGGTTTTTCTTCTCATACTGTGGCAGGAAATGGCAGCACGCATGGGTATGGTGACAGGGAAGGGTCTTGCAGACCTTATAAGGGAGAATTATGGTGTCAGAACTGCCTTCTGGGTAATGGTATCTTTGTTTTTTACCAATCTGGCAAATACAATGGCGGAGTTTTCAGGATGGGCAGCAAGCCTTGAACTTTTTAACGTGAGCAAATACATTGCCATTCCGATTGGAGCATTGTTCGTATGGTTCCTTGTTATGAAATGGAATTACTCCATTTTTGAAAAGATTTTTCTTGTTGTCTGTTTAATTTATGTAACCTATATCATCTCTGCTTTTTTTGCAAAGCCTGACTGGGGAGAGGTGGTGAGAAAGACAGTGACTCCTGCTGTAGAATGGACAGGGGGGTATCTCATTATCATTGTAAGTATCATAGGCACTTCCATTACGCCATGGCAGCAGTTCTATCTTCAATCAGGTGTCGTTGAAAAGGGGTTGAATGAAAAGGATTACTGGGCATCCAGGATAGATGTGATTTTTGGCGGTATTATGATGGGTGTAGTTGCATATTTCATCATCGTGGCTTGTGGTGCCACCCTTTATCCTGCAGGCATAATGATTGAATCTGCAGAAGAAGCTGCCCTTGCATT
>DHGO01000045.1 GCA_002402795.1 Deltaproteobacteria bacterium UBA4796 | reverse complement strand
TGGCCTGACCAGTTTTTGGGGTACACCCATTGTATCCAGAGTCTAACGTAGAAACTGGACCGGTTTATTGGGGGAGGGCAGGTCAGATAAGCGTAAGGGTCTTGTATAAAAGAT
Organism: Deltaproteobacteria bacterium UBA4796; assembly: GCA_002402795.1. Taxonomy (GTDB): domain Bacteria; phylum Desulfobacterota; class Syntrophorhabdia; order Syntrophorhabdales; family Syntrophorhabdaceae; genus UBA8905. The sequence goes on along the minus strand of DHGO01000045.1, from coordinate 11,439 downwards.
CTTTAAAAAATATTCTAAAATTTTTCTTGACAATAAATATATTGTGATAATATATAATATTATAACTTATAATATTATAACTAATTATGATGAAAAAAGTCATTTTTGAACCTTTAAAAATCAGAAGGCTTTCAGAGATCGTTGAAACCCATATAAGAGATCTAATTTTAGATGGTGAGATTAAAGCTGGAGAGAGATTGCCTACAGAAAAAGGATTGTGTGAACAATTTGGTGTTAGCTCTGTCACGGCAAGAGAAGCCCTAAAAGGATTAGAAGTCCTTGGGCTTATTGAAAAGAGAAAAGGGAAGGGCGGAGGAATATTTGTAAGCCAAATTAAAAGTGAGTCAGTAAAAATCCCAATATATAGCTTTTTAAACTCTAAAAAAGCAGCGTTGATACACTTAGCAGAAACAAGGATGATTCTCGAGCCGGTGGCTGTCAAAATGGCAACTTCTCGAATAACGCCGAACGAGATCAAACATCTTGAAAAAAATATTTTAGAATGCAAACAAAAATTAAAAAAGGCTGGTCAGACTTTTTCTGAAAAAGATTTTTTTGATATCGAAGAAAAGAATGTTGAATTTCACAGACTGATAGCAGAAGCCACACATAATCCAGTGTTAGCTTTTACAATCGATTATGTTTGCGATTTCTTATTCTTTTACAAGAAAAAAACCCTTATCCCTAACATTGAATTCTCAAAAAGAACAGTTGATGAGCACAGTAAAATCATCGTTCAATTGAAAATAGGTAATGCGGATGGTGCAGAGAAAGAAATGGTAATGCATTTGAAAAATGTGGAGAAACATTTTGAGAAACAAAAAACTTAGAGCAATTAGTGTAAAAGAATATAATCTTTGGAATATCAGTGGTAGTGACTTCTACCGCAGTGGTAGTTTTCTTTCCTGTATTCTTGAACAGAGATCGCAATACATGGAAATCTGTGTGAGTGAGTAGATTTCAATAATTCAAATAAATTGGGAGGAGTGAGAATGGCAGTCTTATCAGAACCACTGCAAGACGTTATTACACTGAAAAACTATATTGATGGTGAGTGGGTTGAATCTAAGGGTATATATCATGACATCGTAAACCCGGCTACCCAGAGAGTCCTTGCAAATGTTCCCACTTCGACCAAAGATGAAGTGTTGGCAGCCGTGGAAGCCGCAAAGAGGGCGTTTCCTGAGTGGAGGAAGGTACCCCCGGTCACAAGGGCAAGATATCTCTTCAGGTTTAGGGAATTACTCGAAGAACATTTTGAAGAACTGAGCAGGATCCAGACGATGGAACATGGAAAAACGATAGATGAATCGAGGGGGGAAACCCGAAGAGGCATCGAAAACGTCGAAGTAGCTACCGGTATCCCTTCGTTAATGATGGGGTATAACCTCGAAGATATTGCGATGGGTATTGATGAGTATTTGATACGTCAGCCCCTCGGGGTGTTTGCTGTAATCCCCCCATACAACTTCCCTTTTATGATCCCCCTCTGGTTTGCCCCCTACGCTGTGGCTACAGGAAACTGTGTTGTTATTAAACCATCGCCACAGGTTCCTGTCAGCCAGGTAAAGATTGCGGAGCTTATAGACGAGGCGGGATTCCCGCCAGGGGTATGGAATATCGTCCATGGTGGTGAAGAGGCTGCTTCAATCCTTCTCGAACACCCTGACATTGTGGGGGTAACATTTGTTGGCTCTACGAAAGTAGGAAGGATTATTTACAGAAAATGTGGAGAAACAGGAAAAAGAGTCATTGCACAGTGTGGAGCAAAAAATTTCCTTGTTGTGATGCCCGATGCGAATCTAAAGGCAACAATGGCTGCCCTCATGACATCCTTTTTTGGAAACACTGGTCAGAGATGCCTTTCCGGTACCAACCTTGTTGTTATAGGGGACGAGCGTTTCTATAAGAAATGTGCTGACATGGTTGTAGATGTTACATCAAGGGTCAGAGTAGGATACGGAATGGATGAATCAATTCAAATGGGGCCTATGCAATCTATAACTGGAAAACAACGGGTTCTGGGATACATTGAAAAAGGTATACAGGAAGGAGCCGCACTAAGAGTTGATGGAAGAAAGGCAACTATCACGGGGGATTATCCAGACACCTGTTTTGTCAATCCTACTATTTTTGAGGATGTTTCCCCTGATATGGCTATCGCAAAGGAAGAAATATTCGGGCCGGTAATGAGCATTATGCGGGCAAAGGATTTAGACGCAGCGATAGGATTGATCCATGAGAATCCATATGGGAATGGTGCCTCTATTTTTACCTCCGATGGTAAAGCAGCCAGGGAATTCAAGTACAGGGTGAAAGCGGGGAACATAGGGATAAACATTGGTGTCGTCGCACCAATGGCATTTTTCCCCTTCAGCGGGATGAAGGATTCTTTCTTTGGGGTGCTCCATGGACAAGGTCAGGAGGCTATACGCTTTTTTACCGAAAGCAAGGTGTTGATTGAAAGGTGGTTTTAAATGAAGCTGAATACTGCTTCAGCGGTTATTAGCTTTGTAAAAGAGTTGGAAGATAAGTCATCAAGGTTTTATGAAGGGGCGAGCAGCAAATATATCGCTGGCAAGGAGATGTTTACATCCTTTGCCATGGAAAACAGAAAAAACAGGGCTTTTGTGGAGAGGGTCTATTATGGAGTTATCAGCGATGCCCTTGAAGGATGCTTCTCATTCGAAGGGATAGACACGGATGATTACCGGTTAGACAATATGTTGGCGGATGGCGCCGACTATTTTGAGGCTCTGCTTACGGCGATGGTCATGGAAGAGAAAATAGTGGCATTCTACCTGGCAGCGGGCGGGGCATCGGAGTCTTTGATGGCGGACATTCCGAAGGCTTTTGAAAAGATTGCCCGAAAGAAAGAGGAACGTATTGCCCGATTAAAATCACTTATTAATGGAGGCTGATAATGGTGGGGGAAAGAAGGGTAATTTTATATACAGGGTAAAACATTAGATAATTTTCCCGAAGTAAAAAAATATGGGTTCATTGTGTACAGATTACAAACAAAAATAGTCACAGATAAAGTGAAGGATGACGATGCAGTGATTGTTATCTATATCTTTACTTTAAGTATAGCTCCTTTGCGTAAACCAGTTGTTGTGTTGCTTCAAAGCAATGAAAATGTCAGGGCAATTTTGATGTTAGCAAACTGGGAGAAAATGCCGGTAACAGTAATGCCATTTAGTACTGTTAAGCAGCATGATCCTGAATACCCGGAATGTCCTTCCAACTCTTACGTCCAAATCAAAAGGGAGATACAGTCCCTTCCCTTCTATAAACGGTCTATTCTGCTTTGTCTATGGTACTCTAGGCATAATCACAAAGGTCGCAGTGAGGGTCTATTTTATGAATGAGTTAACTATCACCGATTTCCTTTTAACAAAGGACAATTATTGTAGGCACATTAAGATCAGAGTATTACGACTTGTCGAGAAGAATAAGGATTAACAATGGGGAAATATTTATAGGTGAAATGAAAAGCGGGTCCAAAAAAAATACAGATATGGTTTGAATAAATTATCCGAGGAGGTAAGAATATGAAAGCAATAGTACTTGGTGGTGTTGGTATGCTTGGTCTCTCTTTATTAACCTATCTGAAAGAGCAGCAGGAAATTTCAGAAATATTGGTTACTGATGTACAACAAACAAAATTAAAAGAAGTAATGGCTTGGTTAAACGATAGTCGATTCTCGGCCAAGACGCTTGACATTACTGATTATAATTCTTTAGTTACTGCAATGAAAGGCTACGACATTGTATTGAATCTTTCTGGTGTTCGTAACAAACTGCCAGCAACGAAGGCGGCACTTGCGAACGGTGCCAACTATATCGATGGCGGAGCTGCACCAGCAGATGAACAGTTGGCATTGAGTGACGAATTCAAGAAGAAAGGGCTTCTGGCAATCGTCCATATGTACTTTTCGCCCGGACTTGATAGTGTATTGGCTCACTATGCGATTGAAAGATTGGACAGGACCGAAAGTATAGACTTTAGATGGGCGGTTTCCGATATTGTTCCTCCTTCAGAACACAGCAGAAAGTTTAATTGGCCTTTTATGCTCGAAGGTATTATGTTGCGTCATTTTGGGTATTCTTCAAAGCGCTTGCAAAACGGCAAACTTCTTGAGCTCCCACCAAGGGCTGAACCGGAGATGTTTACTTTTAAAGGCCCGATAGGAACCACCGAGGTCGCAGGGTTGCCAGCTGAATCACTTCATTGGGCCCACAAGTGTTATCCCGAAATTCCAAACATCACGTTTAAAGAAGCTCTTGGAGTTGATTTCAATAACAAGTGTTCTTTTCTTGCTGAGCTCGGTTTCAACAAAACCGAACCGATAAACGTGAAGGGGCAGATGGTCTCTCCCTGGGAGGTACTCCAATATCTGGCAAACAATCAACCTTCGGAAACAAAAAAAGGTGCCGATATAAGACATGGGGGTGGAGCAATCGTTAGAGGGGTAAAAGATGGACAGAAAGTAGAGTACAACATCCAGCAGTGGCCTTCCGAAAGCCTGGCCCAAAAACATAAAGACATGGGGTGCGCTAAGGTTGGTGGCCCCGGCGGAACTTTTAGAATCGGGAGTCCCATGGGATCAGTTGCGGTCCTTATGGCTAAGGGACTAATCAAAGCAACAGGATGCTTCCCCCCGGGAGTTGTTGAGCCTACTGAAGAGTTTATTAAACAAGAAGTTGCAATGGGTCAAAACGTAGAGATTACCAAAACAATAATATTAGGAGATAGGGGTTAACCGTAATCTCAATGGTGATCAAATTATACTGCTCCATCGAAAGGGTAGTGTATAATGGATTCATAAATTTGGACAATATGTTAGTCACACCCTGAGAATGGGGGTGAGCATAGTGTGAGAGCTTAAGGAAATGTCAAAGCAAGAAGTTTTTGGGACGATTGATTTAAAGCGGTATATGAAAATGCCCCGACAAAGAGGCAGTAAGATGTTTAAATTTGATTGGAAAGGATATTGATGAGATGAAAATCGTAATAACCGGTGCTTCAGGCATACAAGGTATGTCGGCCATGATCTATCTGCTGGAACAGGAAGACGTCGAATCGGTGCAGGTCAGTGATAATTTCTATCTGGATAGGTTGAAAGAAAGAGTGGATCAACTCAACGACAAGAGACTGGTGATTAAGCAGCTTGATTGTTCAGATCAAAAGAAAGCCTATGAGGCATTCAAGGGTTATGACGTGATTGTCAATTGCGCATACACTCCAGGAGGTTATCTGGCAACTACCAAGGCAGCCCTTGAAGCAGGAGCCAACTATCTTGATCTGACCAGTTCAGGAGAGCAGCCTCAGCAGAGCAAACTGCATGATGAATTCAAGAAGAAAGGGATTACGGCGATTCTGAATATGGGAACGGCGCCGGGCTTAAGCAATATTATGGCTGTTTATTGCATGAATAAGCTGGATAAGACAGATTCGATAGACTACTATTGGGGTATTGCCGACGTGGTTCCCCCTGAGGAGCATACCCGGCCCTTGTATTGGGGGTTTGGCTTTGACGGCATCATGAGTTTGATCGCACGCCCGAGTCTGATCTATGAGGATGGACAGTTGCAGGAGATAGAACCAAGGGCCCGTCCGGTCGTATACGGGTTTAAGGATCCTGTCGGAGATGTGGTGGTAGCGGGTTTACCGCATCCTGAACCGCGGATGTTGTCTCAGTCTTTTCCTGATGCAGGATTTAAACACATCATGTTCAGGGAAGGGTTTGATGTCGACTCTGCTATGAAATATCATTTCCTTCGCGATCTTGGTTTTAACAGCAACAGGACGGATCCCGTAGATGTTAAAGGCGTCAAGGTAAAGCCCTTTGATGTGCTCCTCGCTTTACTTGAACAACTGCCTCCCGAACGGAAGAAACCAGCCCATATCATAAGCGAGGGTGATTGTGTTGTCCAGGGGTGGAAAGATGGACAGAAAATGGAAATAAGGATAATGATCAGGACGGCCCCTGACAGCGAGATGCACCGTCGGTTTACCGGGAAAGGCGCTTACGGTTCTTACAGGACGGGGATCTGCGCTGCCATGGCTGGCGCCATGCTGGGGAGAGGCCTTATTGAAAAGAAGGGGGTATATGAACCGGAGCTGTGCGTACCTGCAGAACTGTACATCCGGGAGCAGGCTAAAGTGGGTATGGAGGTTGAGGTCACCACTAAGGTGACTCTTTAAAAACAGAATTGGGATCACTTAATTTGTTCAGTACTACTGAAGGAGAGTAAGGCTGACTATTTTGCAGTTACGCTGTTACAAAAAAAGGAGGGTAAAATGAAAAAAGCTTACACGCGCAAGTCGATTTTCATCACTTTGTCCATTGTAGTTCTAATTTTTTCCGTATCTTTACCTGCATTCGCCTGGCAGTGGCCGAGCACCTTTACCATGTCGACAACGGGTACGGCAACAGGTACCTACGGGCAAACCCTTTCCTGGGGATCGCTTCTGGAAGAACAGACAAAAATGAAGGTGAGGGTAATCCCTGCGGATAATTATGTGGAACGTGCCAGATCACATAAGGCAGGTCAAAGTATTCTCAGTACGAATACGGTCACCGAGGTATTTACGCAGGTTGAGGGAAGAGAGATGCATGCCACCAGGGAGGGAGGACCATATGATGTACGGATCTTATGGGCGAATGCACGCGTACCCTTCGGTTTCATCGTCGCACAGGACTCTGACATAAAGACGATCTATGACCTGAAAAAGAAGAAGCCAAAGATTGCTTTGCTTACACCGTCAACTTCTTCCGTGCTGCAGGTCAAGGCCCTTCTGGCCATGATCGAACTTGATGAAAAGGATGTAACATTTATCCCTGTCACTACCTGGGGGAATAGTACAAAATCCGTACCGGAAGGGAAGGCGGACGTTGCCTTTGCAAGCCCCGTATCGGCAGTAAGCTTTGAAGCAGAGGCAAGTGCCAGAGGGATCCGGTGGTTAGAGCTTCCAAAGGATGATAAAAAGGGGTTGGCACGGTACGCAAAGGTTAATCGCGGTATTGCCTTTGCAACAAATACAGATGGGGTCAAATCCGCTCATGGCGTGTATATGACTATAAATATTAATCAATACCATGTCCGTGCCAGTGAAGACCCGGAGCTCGTGTACCAGCTGGTCAAATGGCTTGACGAAAACTATGCGAAGTATAAAGACAAACACGCTTATAATAAATACATGAGCCTGGACATTCAACGAGAAAACCTCGACCTTGTCCGTGGCACGAATTATCTTCCCGTTCATGATGGGGTAGTACGCTATTTGAAGGAAAAAGGGAAATGGAGTGCGGCTGATACCGCCTGGAATGATAAGAATAAGGAGTTAGTTGCACGCTATATAAAGGCCTATCAGGCCGCCATTGCCGCTGCCGATGCAAAGAAGATAAAGGTTGTCCCCGATAATAAGGAGTGGGTAGCGTTGTGGGGGTCTTTCAAGAAAGACCTTCCATTGTTTGGTGTAGCACAGAAGTAGCGCGGGAAAGGGGAACGCCATGCACAACGGGGACGCCTCAGAACACAGCAAAAAATCTCTCGTAGAAGAGATTAAACGGGCCGAGATGACCAGGTATTCTGGTCTGCCCCGGCCCTTAAAAGTCTGGTTCCTAATTTTATCCACCGCCGGGCTGCTCCTGGCCATTCTCTTTATCTTCAACATTGCATATGAGGGAAAGGTGCTTCTTCCCGCTCAATACTACTACCTCCTCATCGCCTTCTATTCCTCGAATATATTCCTCATTATACCGGGACGCAAGAAAGACGATAAGGTCCCGTGGTACGACCTTATCGCAACCTTTCTCACCTTCGGCATTGCCTTTTACTGTTTCCTCAATGCCGGGGAGATCACCGATATCGGGTGGAGGACTCCCCCCTCATCCCTCCAGCTTGTGTTGGGAATTATCTTAGCGATCCTGATCCTTGAGACGGGCAGAAGGATTGCCGGTAATGTCTATCTCATTGTGTGCCTTTTTTTTGCATCATACCCCATCTTTGCCCACCAGATGCCGGGCATACTCTTTGGGACCCCCCTTACCTTTGCCGATACCATAGGGACGCATATGTTTACTACCGAGGGGATGCTCGGACTGCCCGCAAAGATCATGGGTGATATCATTATCGGGTTCCTGCTCTTTGCTGCGGTGCTCATTGCCTCAGGGGCCGGCGATTTCTTTGTCAGGTTCGCCCTCTCCACCTTTGGTCGATTCAGGGGCGGGCCGGCAAAGGTGGCCTGTCTGTCCAGCGCCCTGTTTGGCTCCGTCAGTGGAAGCCCGGTGTCAAATGTGGTGGGTACAGGTTCAATTACCATACCTACAATGATAAGGACAGGGTTTTCTCCGCCCCGTGCTGCAGCCATCGAGGCCTGTGCTTCTACGGGCGGTGCGCTGATGCCTCCTGTCATGGGAGCTATAGCCTTTGTTATGGCAGGGTTCCTGAGCATCACCTACCGGGAGGTATGTATTGCAGCCACCATACCTGCGATCCTCTACTACTTCGGATTGCTGATGCAGATAGATGCCTATTCAGCACAAAGGGGATTGAAAGGACTGTCTCCAGAGGACATTCCGTCATTTATAAAAACGATGAAAAGCGGCTGGCCCTATCTTGCGATCCTTGCCTTTCTTGCATGGGGGCTTCTCTACATGGAGTGGGAGATGTACACCCCCTGGTATGCCTGCGTATTGATGTTCTTCCTTTCCTTCTGCAGCAGGGAGACGATGATGACGCCCAAGAAGGTCATCGGTGTCCTCACTACGGCAGGTCAGATTGTCACCACCACCATGGGGGCCATGATGCCCATATCATTTATTATTGCCGGGCTCACCGTTACAGGCAGTGCTGCCTCATTCACCACGGGGATTGTCAATCTTGGCGGAGGCAATGTGTTCGTAATTCTCGTGTTAGGGGCCATTGCATCTTACATCCTCGGGATGGCAGGCATGTTCGTCTCTGCCTATATCTTTCTTGCTGTCACCTTTGCACCTGCCGTTATCCAGGTGGGCAACCTGAATACCATAGCGGTCCATCTCTTTATTCTCTATTGGGCCATGTTGTCCTGTATTACCCCTCCCGTTGCAATGGCCGTGTTCGTTGCTGCAGCCATAGGGAAAACCGACCCCATGAAGACAGGCATGCATGCGGTACGCCTTGCCATTGTCACCTATTTCATCCCCTTCTTCTTCGTCTATAATCCTGCGTTGGTGTTCCAGGCGCAGCCTCTTAAATCGCTTTATACCTTTGTAGTTGCTCTGCTTGGAATCGTATTTATTTCTGGAGGCATGGAAGGCTATCTCTGGATGTATGGAAAACTGAAACTGTGGGCCCGTCTCCTCCTGGTAGTAGGAGGATTCCTCATTGTCTTCCCGGAGACTTACACCGACATAATAGGAGCTGTCTTTATCCTGGGTACCCTTATTGTGCTTAAGATAACGAGAAACATCAAGACATTGTAAAAGGAGAGTAGTTATGAAAACGGTAGTGATTTTAGGTGGAGCTGGGGACATGTCGCATATAACTGTTAAAGATCTTGTTTCTTATAATAAGGATGCGAAGGTTGTGATAGCAGACAAAGATGTAACTAAAGCACAACAAAGGGTAAAGGAAATCGCAACAGACAGGGTATCTACAGAGTATGTGGATCTGGACAATGAAGAGAGTATCAAGGCCGTTATCGAAAACGTGGATATCGTAATGAACTGTGCACTATCCAAATATAATCTTCCTGTGATGAAAGCAGCATTGAATGTAGGCACCAACTATCTGGATCTAAGCGCTCTTCCCGGAACTACTTTAGAGCAAATGAAATTGAATGAGGATTTCCGCAAAGCAAACTTAATAGGCGTAATAGGAATGGGTGCAGCCCCTGGAATTAGTAATCTAATGGCCAAATTTGCTTATGATAAATTGGATACTGTCGAATCAGTAAGCTTCAGGTTTGCAAATAAAAACTTGCTTAAATCCTCACTACCGATACGCTTTCCTTACAACGCCTATGCATTTTTGGGACAGATTGACAATAAGAGTTTTTTATTTAATGATGGAAAACTGGGAGAGGTTGAATCATTGACCGGGGAAGAATATGTCGATTTTCCAGAGCCGATTGGCAGGGTTGAAACTGTCTATCTTGGTCACCCAGAGCCGGCTAGTCTGTCCGTAACGTTTTTAGAAAAAGGGCTTAAGCATGCCGATGTTAAGATTCATGTCCCAGAAGAATTCAAACAAAAAATAAAATTTTTAAGGGATCTTGGATTTGCCAGTGTAACCCCCCTTAAGATTGGAGATCGTGAGGTAACCCCGAGAGAGACTTTAGTTTATTTAATGTCTCTGTTGCCTAAGGAAGAGGGAGTACCTAACGACGTTGGCTGCTATATAGTAAGAGTAATTGGGGAAAAGAATGGTAAGAGAAAGCAGTTTATAATGAACTTCATGGTTCGTTCTCGGGGTGTCTTTTCCGCCACAACCGTTAGAACTGGAATCCCTATTTCTATAGGTGCTCAAATGATACTCAATGGAGAATTAAAAATGAAAGGGGTTTTTCCGCCAGAAGTCTGCATAAAACCTGAGGTGTTTTTTAAAGAATTGGAGAAGAGAGATCTACACGTTTCTTATCATGTTGAGGAATTTATTTAGAAAAGAAAATCTCATTATTGCCTTCGGTGTGAGCGGTGTCTTTTCAATTGATTAGTAAATGTTTGATATTATTAGATTTGCGAGAGAGGGGAGTTGAACCCCTACGGTTTTACCCGCTGGATCCTAANNTCTGCCATTTCCGCCACTCTCGCATACTTGATTTTATTACGTTTTCCGTCCATCTGTCAATTGCCTTAACCCCTATTGTAACAGAATTGTAGCAGAAGGCGTCCATAATCTCTACACTATCCCTTAAACTTTCCGGATAGTGGTGGGCATACCGCATAGTCATCGAGGAGATCGTCTTATGGCCGAGTAGTTCCTTCACCTTGTAGATGTCAACACCGTTCTGGACAAGCCTTGTTGCGAATGTATGTCTGAGGTCATGGAAATGAAAATTTTCTATCTTTGCTTTCTTAAGGGTCCTTTCGAATGCCACCCTGAGGCTCCGGATCGCTATGGGAAACACCCGCCCTGAGATATCCCTCACCTTAATGGCCCTCAATGCCTAGCACAAGGTATTCGACATCTGGATGCTTCTCTTCTCACCATTCTTGGACTTGACCACCAAAATGATCTTCTTGGAAAGGTTGACATCCTGCCACTTCAGATTGAGTATCTCTCCTTGCCTCATCCCTGCATGAAGGGCGATAACATTGTGAGTGGCAGAGAGGGCGTTCAGGAAGATTTTGCTGCCTACTATTTCTTGTTCTTATTATATCCCATGAGCTAATTTCGCTGCCTTCACCGTGTTGAGCATAAGCATCGTTATGGTCATGGGGCCTA
>DHGO01000142.1 GCA_002402795.1 Deltaproteobacteria bacterium UBA4796 | reverse complement strand
GAAGAAATATCCCACAGGGTAGGTGTTTTAAATAAAGGGCAGCTTGTTGCAGAAGGACCCATTGAAGAGTTAAAGGATGCAAAGGATGAAAAACTGGAAAATATCTTCTTCAGATTATTTGGGTGAGAGCAGATACAGGGTAGAGAATACAGAATACAGGAGTCAGAATTCAGAAGCCAGAAGAAAGCAGGGTTCAAGGATTCCAGGGGTCGAGGGTTAGAGGATAAAATGCAGAAGACAGAATACAGGAGTCAGAATTCAGAATTTCCCCATGCCCTCTGTGCCTCTGTCCCTTTGCTCCTCTGTGCCTTTGTGCCTCTGTGCCTTGCTCTTATTATTGTCTCTGTCCCTCTGTCCCTTTGCTCCTTTGTGCCTGCCTTTACTGGTGATTGAATGATATATATTCTTCGTTATTTTCAGCTCCGTTTGAATATGGCACAGCACTCATTTACGCACCATACCCGTGAGATTGTGCGCTATAGCTCCTTTCTTCTCTTCTTCCTCTTTGTGTCTCTCTTTGTCTTCTTTTTTCTTTATAAGGCATTCAAGTTTTTTTACTCCTTTGAAATAGTGGGAGAGTTTCTCGTTATCAAGCTCCTCTCCATGATCTTCTTCATCTTCTTCATCTTTCTCATTCTCAGCAATATCAATAGCATCATAAAATGGTTTTTCACGAAAAATGACCTTCCCTTTGTGCTCACCAATCCTGTATCCATGGCAGATGTCTATTTTACAAGGGGCATGGAGGTGCTCTTCGAGTCATCCTGGGCATTCATATTTTTCTCCATACCTGTCATTCTTGCCTATTATCTTGCAACAGGACGTTTTGATATTACCTTTCTTTTTTCGTGCCTTTTACTCATACCCTTTATCATTATTCCCCATGGTATTGCCTTTATCATGGTCATGGTTTTAGGGAGAATCCTTTCACCCAGGGTCATAAAGAATACCTTCTCCTTTCTTTCTCTCATGCTTATTACACTGCTTGTTGTAACATTCAGGGCTATCCAGATAGAGAAGCTCGCACGACCTGAGAGCTTTGCCTATATCTATGAATATATGAGATTCCTTTCTATTCCGACTCATCCGCTTATTCCAATAAATCCTTTCATTGAATCAATTGTTTATTTTACGCGGGGTGAAAATCCATCATTCTGGCTTGATATGGGGCTTTTTCTATCCACAGCATGCAGTCTCTCTGTGATTTCTTACTGGATACATGAGTATTTCTATATGGCGTGCTATACAAATATCAAGTCTTCATCCACAAGGATAAAACGGGATATCCTTGCCCGTGTCTTCTCCGTATTTCCTCAAAGGGCAAAGAATTTCTTTCTTAAGGAGATAAAGAATCTGAAAAGGGACCCAAAAGAATGGTCCCAGGTCTTTCTTATCCTTGCTCTTATCTTTGTCTATGTGTATAACTTCAAGCTCTTTCCGAAAGACCGTTCGCCATTGCCCACAGTCTTTCTCGAAAGCCTCCTTACCTTTTTGAACATGGGGCTTCTCACCTTTGTTATATCTGCAATATGCGTGCGTTTCGTGTACACGTCTTTTCAACTGGAGGGAAGACCCTTCTGGATTCTCCTTTCCTCTCCTGTGAGCATGAAGGAGCTCTATATAAAGAAGCTCATGCTCTATGTACCACCTATACTCCTCCTTGCCCTTATCCTCAATTATTTTTCAAACAAATATATTGCACCACCGGGATTTCTCTATTATGTATCATTCGGATACAGTATTTTGATAGCCTTTATTGCACCTGTCCTTTCTCTGTTCTTCGGTACGAAGGATGTGAATTTCCGGGAACCTCCCAATCCATACGGGGGGTTTGGAGGCATTGTGTCCATGCTTGTTATGATTGCCTATGCCATGATTACGATTGCCATGCTTACGTGGTCTTCTTACTGGTTGCTCATCTTTTCTATCCGGGGTATTATCCCGCCCGTGCACCTTACCATTCGATTTACTGGTTCCTGTGTTATCATATTTATTGGCACCATAATCATGATACGATTCATGGTGGCGAGAACCCTGGAGAACCTCAAAAACATAGAACTTTAGGGGATAACAATAGAACTCTATGGAAATATTCAGGGGTTAAATCATCTCATAAAGAGAAGACTCCTGAAACTGTACAGAAAAAGAATAGAGCCTGCATCAATTATAACTCCTGATGTGGCACGGACACTCATGCAAATCTCTCAGGAGATTATGCGGCAGGTGGGAATTATTGTGAACAGGCGAGGGATTATCGAATATGTCATTGTGGGCGACAGAGGAGGTATTCGTATACCACCTTTATCTACAGAGAGGGTAGGGAGGGCGCGGTTCAGGGGCGTGAGGTTTATTCACACCCATCTCAATGGAGAACTTCTTTCAAAAGAGGACCTTACTGACCTTGCCCTTCTTCAGCTTGACCTTGTTGCAGCAATCTATGGAAGGGAAAGAGAAAAAGGAGAGGCAATCCATATAGCCTATCTTGTGCCTGAAAATTTAAGGGACAGGGCATGGACATTTATTGAACCCATGCCAGTAGAAGAGCTTGCCCGGGATTTCATAGCATTTATCACAGAGCTTGAGAATGAGTTTGTGAAGGCACGAGGTCGATTTTATGCGGTGGATGAAGCAAAAGAGAAGTGTCTCCTTGTTTGTGTTGTTCATCCCCGCATGAGAAAGAATATAGATGACCAGATTCCTGAACTGAAAGACCTGTGCTATTCAGCAGGATTGACGGTTCTCGATACCATTGTGCAGAAGCCAAAAGAGCTTCATCCAAAATACCTTATAGGACAGGGAAAGATTGAAGAGATTATTATGCGGTGCCAACAATTAGGTGCAGGACTCCTTGTCTTTGATGAAGAACTCTCTCCAGGACAGATAAAGAATATTTCAAACATGACGGATTTAAAGGTGATTGACAGGAATCAGCTTATCCTCGATATTTTTGCAAACAGGGCAACAACGAATGAGGCAAAGATACAGGTGGAGCTTGCCCAGTTACGCTATATACTTCCCAGACTTGCAGAGAAGCATACAGCCTTCTCACGACTTACAGGCGGTATAGGCGGAAGGGGTCCCGGTGAAACAAAGCTTGAAGTGGATAGACGTAGAATAAGGGATAAGATCAGTTTTCTTGAAAAACGCCTTGAGGAGATAAGGAGAGTACGGGACAAGAAGAGGGAGAGAAGAAAGTTTTCGGGTCTTCCCATAGTATCAATTGTGGGATATACAAATTCAGGCAAATCCACACTCCTTAATCTTTTAACAAAGAGCAGGGTGGAGGTGGAGGATAAACCATTCAGCACCTTAAATCCCACAACACGGCTTATTAAATACCCTGAGAGAAAGAATATCATTTTGACTGATACAGTTGGGTTTATAAGAAACCTTCCTGAGGTTTTATTCCGGGCATTCATCGCAACCCTTGAAGAGCTTGAAGATGCCCACCACCTCATCCATCTTGTTGATGTCAGTGCACCTGATTTTGAGGAAAGGATTGAGGCGGTGGAGCGTATCCTTTCCATGCTTTCATTACAGGAAAAGAAGCGACTTATGGTTTTCAATAAGATTGACAGGATTGAAAGGGCTTTTGTGAGTGCTTTAAAAGAGAGATATAATGCCTGTGCCATCTCCTGCCTGAAGAAAGAGGGGATTGAAGAACTTGTGGGCAGGATGGAGAGTGCATTAGGGGATAGGGGATAGGGAATAGGGTATAGGGGATAGAAGGCAGAAGAAAGCAGGGTTCAAGGATTCCAGGGGTCGAGGGTTCAAGCGAGATTACTCCATGCTCCATGCCCTCTGCCACTTTGTGCCTCTGTGCCTATATTTTTGCGAAGCCTCTCTTCCACTCTTTTACTCCGGGCGCCTTACCCCAGTAAGATTCGGCTCACTCGATGTATCATGGAGTCTTATATGTATGTACAAGCAGGATACATCGCCCTTAATAAATAACCATAAGGGACGTTCACCTCATCATAACTGGGAGTCCCCAGGGCGTCCTCGATTATCGTTCCAGAGAGTCCTTCGCCCTCTGTGCCTCTGTGCCTTGCTTTTATCACTCACCACTATTCACCAATCACTGCTTTCTCCCCTGCCTTTAAATACCTCATTCCTAATTGTCCGCATCCGCCCCATATATCCTGTCCCCGTGATGCCCTCACAATAGCTGTAAAATGTTTATTGAGGAGATATTCGTGGAACCGCTCTACTGCAATGCTGTCAGGTGCTTTGAATTTAAGATAAGGAGATTCATTATAGGGAATAAGATTAATTTTGCATTTCACACCCTTAAGGAGCACTGAAAGGCGTTGTGCATCTTCAAGTGTATCATTGATGTCCTTGAGCATAACATATTCAAGGGTTACCCTCGTTCTTTTTGCTCCCTTGAATGCTTTTACATAACGCATAATATCTTCTATGGGGTAGAGTCTATTGATAGGCATGAGAGATGTTCTTGTTGCATTGTCTGATGCATTAAGGGAAATGGCGATGCCAGCACTTTTTGGTTCTAATGTCTTCAACCCTTCTATCAAGCCTGCAGAAGAGACAGTAACCCTTCGGTAGGAAAAATCGAGTCCTGCGGGGTCCTTCAGTATTTCTAAAGAAGGGATAAGGTTCTCCATGTTGTCCACTGGCTCACCCATGCCCATAAAGACAAGATTTGTAATCGGTATCTCCTTGAGGTAATGCCTGACGCCCATTACCTGTCCGATAATTTCTGCAACCGAGAGATTTCTTATAAAACCCATCCTTCCGGTTACACAGAATGTACACCCCATCCTGCATCCTATCTGAGATGAGATGCAGAGTGTATTCCTTTCCTTTTCAGGGATGAAGACGCTCTCTATGATATGTCCATCATCCGCCTCAAAA
>DHGO01000108.1 GCA_002402795.1 Deltaproteobacteria bacterium UBA4796 | reverse complement strand
CCCTGCATTCATCCTGGACATACCAAACCGCCGGGGCGCTTTTACCGACGGCTTGGTATATTCAGGAGATCCATCCTGAGAAAGAAAGGAGAAAACGAAAATGACAACCGAAAGAAAATTCACCATCGAACCATCAAGATTTATTCATGCTGAAGAAGTCGCAGAGATTTTAGGTGTGTCGGTATCCTCT
This sequence comes from Deltaproteobacteria bacterium UBA4796, assembly GCA_002402795.1. Taxonomy (GTDB): domain Bacteria; phylum Desulfobacterota; class Syntrophorhabdia; order Syntrophorhabdales; family Syntrophorhabdaceae; genus UBA8905. The sequence continues at coordinate 3,900 of DHGO01000108.1, read as the reverse complement.
GCGTACCGGATCATCAAGCGTCTTAACAATTCTCTTAAGGACCAGGATAAAATCACCGTGGCCGGTAAGATCAGCAGACGCTATTTTGAAGAGAAAGTGATGCTGTAAATTCTAAACACGTAAAGCCACATGACACGAGATTTCATGGTTCAGTGCTTTGCGGCCAGAGAGGGTGATGCTATGCCAACCTATAAAAATGAAGCCACCGGCAGCTGGTATTGTGCCTTTTACTATACCGACTGGTTAGGCAACCGAAAAAAGAAAAAGAAGGAAGGCTTTAAAACCCAAAGAGAAGCCAAGACTTTCGAACGACAATTCATTGAGAAGGCGGAAGCCAGTCCCGACATGTCCTTTGGCACCCTGGTGTCCATCTACATGGAGGATTGTAAGACACGGCTCAAGCCAACCACCTACAGTGGCAAGGAATGCCTCATCAACACAAAGCTGCTGCCTTTTTTCGAAGAGATGCCCATCAACAAAATTGAACCCGCAACGATTCGCAAATGGCAAAATACCTTGATGGAGGATGAGAGCGACTATTCACAAACTTATTTGAAAACCATCCACAACCAGATCTCCGCCATTTTTAACTTTGCCTCCAAGTATTATAAGCTTCAAACCAACCCTGCCAGAGTGTGCGGCAGCATGGGTAAGAAAAATGCAGAGTCCATGTTGTTCTGGACTGTAGAGGAATTCAGAAAATTTCTCCCCTTTGTCTCGGATAAGCCAGTTTCAAAGCTGGCCTTTGAAATCCTGTTTTGGACGGGTATCCGATCGGGTGAATTGTTGGCATTGACCTTGAACGATTTTGACTTTGATGCCAAAACATTGTCTATCACAAAAAACTACGCTCGCCATGAGGGCGAAGATCTGATCATGGAACCCAAGACACCCAAGAGTCGCCGCCTGATCGCAGTGCCAACCTTTCTCTGTGCTCTGGTCCAGAAATACGCCGAGCAGCTTTATGATTACGAACCAAACGAAAGGCTTTTCCCGGTGACCAAATCCTATTTGCACAGTGAGATGACACGAGGGACGAAGAAATCTGGCATCAAACGCATTCGCGTACATGATCTGAGACATTCCCATGCCTCCATGCTGATTGAGGAAGGTTTTTCAGCCCTCCTGATCTCAGAAAGACTGGGACACGAAAGCATAGAAACAACGCTTCAGACCTATTCCCACCTTTATCCCAATAAGCAGATCGAGGTCGCCAATCGCTTGGATCAAATGAATAAACCAGATAGTCCAATTGAATAATTACAAAAGGACCTGTAGTACGCTTTTAGTACGGTCACCAAAAAGCAAACCCTGAAACCAAGTTATATCAATGGTCTCAGGGTTTTTAACTGCTATTCCCACTCAGTAGAAGATGTTTATACAATTTTAAGAGGGATTCTCTGCGATGATCAGGGAAAATGGAATTTAGTGCATATCATGAATAGAACATAAGAGGTGCTGATGAGTATTCTTGATTGCACTTGTATTTTACTCAATTTTAGCAAGAAGAAATATTCCGTAGCATTCTCGCTTCTAAATGAAGTAAGTGAAAAGAGCCTTGAAAATTTCTGTGTTAAGAAGGAACATCATCGGAATAACGGATTTTTAGGTAATGTTATTACGGTCTGAATTATTTGGCGTGGATTTGGAGATCAATAATTATGCGAAAATATAAAGTGTGTTTCAAAAAATCTGTGCTATAATGCACTCAAAGACCACAGGGGGGATGGCAATCAAATGAATGGCAAATACAATACCATAACCATGGATTTCATAAACAAGTGGGACAACAATTTCCTTCTGGACATACTCGACGATATATCCGATATTGTAATGATCAATGACCTCGATACAAGGATTGTGTACGTAAACAAGGCATATGAAAAGATTTTGGGAGTTCCGCAGAAAAAGGCAATCGGGAAAAAACTGAGTGATATTGAGCCGAACGCCACAGCAATTAAGGTAATGAACAGGGGCATAGCCTCCCATTATATAGTAGAAGAGCTCAAGTCGGTTGGAATATCAGCTGTTGGGGTATCATTTCCAATGTTCAAGGAAGGAATTCTGATGGGAGCAGTCTCAATATTCAATGACCTGACTCAGCTGAACGCACTTTCTGAAGAGCTTCACAGGACACAGGAAATCTCGAAATACTACCAGGACCAGCTGGAGAAGAGAAAGCTTTCTCCTTCATTTTCTGAATATGTGTGTACGAATGAAAAGACCAGGGAAGTCCTTTTCCTCGCAAGCAAAGTTGCAAAGACAGACAGCACCATACTTATCAGGGGAGAGAGCGGGGTAGGCAAGGAAGTGCTGGCCAGGGCAATATGCAGGGAAAGCAAAAGAAGCGCGATGCCGTTCATAAAAGTGAATTGCGCATCGATACCGGAGAACCTCCTTGAAAGCGAACTTTTCGGATATGACGAAGGTGCATTTACAGGTGCGAGAAAGGGCGGAAAGCTGGGCAAATTTGAACTTGCAAAAGGTGGAACGATTTTTCTCGATGAAATTGGGGATATGACCTTCAACATGCAGGCGAAGATCCTTAGAGTAATCCAGGAGAAGGAGTTCGAAAGGGTCGGAGGCACCAAGACACTGCCACTTGATGTAAGGATTATTACAGCAACGAACAGGGACCTGGAGTCAATGATCGCTGACGGGACCTTTAGAAGTGACCTCTACTACAGGCTTAATGTCATTCCTTTGAACCTGCCTTCACTTCGGGAAAGGAAGGATGACATAATCCCTCTTTCAAGGACTATACTTGAGAATCTTAACAAAGGCTGCGGAGAGAGTGTGACGATTTCTCCTGAGGTTGCTATACTATTCCAGAAATATGACTGGCCTGGAAATATCAGGGAGCTCGGGAATGTCCTTGAGCATGGGAATATTGTTCGTAGCGGTGACAGGATAGAGATAAAGGACCTTCCGAAATATCTGCTTCCATACAAGCTTGATATCGGAAATGAGTCGTTCGAGACATTTGACCTAAAAACAAATGTTGAAATACTTGAGAAGGGACTAATCAAGGAGTCTCTGAAGAGGAACAACTTCAACAAGAGCAAGGCAATGGATGAGCTGGGGATTTCAAGAAGAAACTTCTATGAGAAACTAGCAAGGTATGAACTTGGTGATTTCTGTGATGAAAATTCCAAGACTGCAAAATAACACGGGCAACAAATAATATTACGCAAGTCAGCCGCCTTTTTGGCGGTTTTTCTTTTCAGGTAATTTGACTGTATACTTTATATACTGATACTTGAAGACCCTGTTTTATTACTGTATAGAATGGATACGCATTTAGTGCGTTATCCATTTTTTTGTTTTTTTCATATCTGTAAATTATAAGATTAAGGTGATTATGGTGTTGAAAAGAGATAATGCCTCTTGATTCTTGCCAAAATTGATAGTTTTGAATAAATATTGACGTTTTTTTCATATCGCCAATATGTTGGCACGCTGTTTGCTTAAATGAGTGTGTAAACAATTAATTATCATTAGGAGGTAAGAAAATGCCAGTAGGAACTTTTGAACAGTATTATGACAGGTTGGTGGCAATGAAGCCGAACATTTATGTTGGCGGAGAGGTAATCGGAAGGTCTGATCCAAGGCTTGCAGGTGGAATATATGTCATGAGACAGACATTCGACTGCGCACACGATGACAGATACAAGGAGTATTGCACAGCAACATCTCACCTTACAGGGGAAACCATAAACAGGTTCACACATGTGCACCAGACTAGGGATGACCTTTTCAACAAGCAGAAGATGACAAAGCTTCTGTCTCACAGAGTTGGCGGGTGCATACAGAGATGCATGGGTATCGATGCCATCAACGCTCTTTCGGTTGTGACCTATGAGATGGATACTGCACTTGGAACAAAGTACAACCAGAACT
>DHGO01000030.1 GCA_002402795.1 Deltaproteobacteria bacterium UBA4796 | reverse complement strand
TATCACCACAATACTATAAATCATGCTCCTCATATCTATCACTTTCCTATTTTACTCTAATGATATTTCTGTGTAAAGTATTCTTTTATATTACCAGGAATATAGACTGTAAAACTTTAGAAAAATTGCTATAATCAATTGCTGCAAGGCTTTCTTTAATTGAAAAGGTTTAGGGAGGTACAAGGGTATGCATGTAGAGCGATATGGCAAGGGAGAGAAGATTATTTTTCTTCATGGTTCAGGCTGGAATGCCCGTATGTGGTACAAGCAGAGAAACTACCTTAAGACTTCAATGGAAGTTATCCTTGTCGACCTTCCAGGGCATGGAGAATCTCCAGACCATCCATGTAATTCAGTGGAAGATTACGGCAATGCCATCTTTGAGATGATAGAGGAACTCAGACTGGATAAATGTTATGTTGCAGGCCATTCATTAGGTGGTGCAATCACCATGTACCTTGCACTGGCATATCCACAGGTAATTAAAGGGGTTATCCTCATTGGTACAGGTGCAAAGTTGAGGGTGCTCCCTCAGATTCTTGAAGGCATCATAAAGGACAAGGGGAAGACTGTCCGTGATATTGTAGAACTCGCCTTTTCACAAAAGGCATCATCCATCCTCAAGGATAAGGATTTTCATGAGACAATGCAGTGCAGTTCAGAGGTCATCTTCAGGGATTTCAATGCCTGCGACCAGTTTAATCTAATGGATTCAGTAAGTAGGATTAGCATCCCAGCCCTTATTATATGTGGAACTGATGACGTACTTACGCCACAAAAATATTCCCATTATCTCAATAAAGAAATAAAAGGTTCACAGCTTGTTCTCATCGAGGGTGCAGGTCATATGGTCATGTGGGAAAGGCCGGAAGAGGTAAATAGAGCAATCGAAAAGTTTATAAAAAATCTTTTATAGAACTATAAAAATATACAGCAGGAAGGACCTTGATGTTGCAAACATTGAGCTTTCTGTGGTATATAAAGAAAATTCAATTGATAAGGAGGCATGTATGCCATACCATTCGCTGATATGATGTATGAAAAAGAGCACCAGTTGGTGTTCACACGTCTGTCAGTATTGGCTGGTACTGGTGAACTGGGTCCCACCGTAATTCTTTTAAAGGTGTCCTCCCTTAGCCGCTCTGGCTTATGCTGGCAGCGGCTTTTTTAATTCACCATAACAAAACAAGGAGGGAGAGACAATGTCAGAAAAAATTACCCGTTTCTTTGCCTCACGATGGGGCATAGTTATTTCAGGTGCTGCAATTGGTATACTCGCAACCCTGCTTCAGAGGCTTGGCAATCCGCCTAACATGGGAGTTTGTGTTGCCTGTTTTGAGCGGGATATTGCTGGTGCCCTTGGTCTTCACCGCGTAAGTGTTGTTCAGTACATAAGGCCAGAAATTATTGGTTTTGTCCTTGGTTCAACAATAGCTGCATTACTTTTTAGAGAATTTCGCGCAAGAGCTGGCTCTGCCCCTCTTGTACGATTCATGCTCGGTGTCTTTGCCATGATTGGCGCACTCACATTTCTCGGTTGCCCCTGGAGGGCCCTTCTTCGCCTTGCCGGTGGAGATTTGAACGGTATTACTGCCCTTATCGGATTGACAGCAGGAATAAGTATCGGTGTACAATTCCTCAAATCAGGTTATAATCTTGGCCGTTCTTACAAAACCTACAGTTCTGCAGGATGGGTCATGCCCCTTGCCATGATAGGGCTTTTACTTCTCCTTGTGTTTCGACCGCAGTTCGTCCCTGGTGGTCCCATATTTTTTAGCGATAAAGGTCCTGGATCCCTCCATGCTGCCATTCCTGTGTCCCTTATTGTTGGACTCATTATAGGATTTCTTGCCCAGCGCACCCGGTTTTGCACCATGGGTTCATTGAGGGATATAATTTTGATGAGAGATACCCATCTTTTAAGCGGTGTTGTAGCGTTTGTTGTTGCTGCTTTTATTTCAAACATGCTTCTCGGGCAGGTAAGATTTGGATTTGTTCTTCAGCCTGTTGCCCATAGTAATCATGTGTGGAATTTTCTTGGTATGACCCTTACAGGGCTTGCCTTTGCACTTGCAGGAGGCTGTCCTGGCAGACAGCTCTTTCTTGCAGGTGAAGGCGATACAGATGCTGGAGTCTTTGTACTCGGCATGATTGTGGGAGCAGGCATTTCCCATAACTTCAACCTTGCAGGAAGGGCTGATGCTATGGTGCAGGGTGTTCTGAATGTGGGTGGCATAAGCGTTTATGGCATGATTGCTGTGCTTCTTGGCATTACTGTATGCCTTGTTGTTGGTTTTACCATGAGAGAAAAATATTAAGATTGGAGGTATATATATGAAAAAGATAGATGCCAGGGGGCTTTCCTGTCCCCGGCCTGTAATCATTACAAATAAAGCAATACAGGAAGGTGAATTTCCTGTTGAGATTTTGGTGGATACGGTTACCTCTCGTGAAAATGTAAGACGTATGGTTGAAAATGCAGGATTGAAGGTATCGATAAAAGAAGCAGGCGAAGAATTTGTTATTACCATTACAAAATAGAGGGGTTGATTAAGAGATTAAGGGCAATAGACTCTTAAGACTCTCTCTGGGACATATATTTTTCGAATACCACAAGACTGGTTTCAAGGGCTTCCACTTCCTTGAGAAGTTGTTCGGCTTTTTCTGCAATGTCAGTGCCCTCTAATGTATGAGCGATACGGCGGGAGAGACCACCAATGACAGCTATGCGATTTCGGAAATTGTGAGCGGTCTCCATAAGGATCATCTCCTGGCGCTGGCAGGTTGCCATGAGTTGCTCGATGAGTTGAGCCCTACCCATGATTGCACCAATGAGCTGACCTATGACCTGTAGGTATTCAAAGTCTTCAGGCGAAATAGGGATTTCCTCTTTTCCTGAATCAACAATTAAAGCACCCAGTTGTTTTTCCTCATTGGTGAGGGGGTCCATATATCTCAGAGGGATAATCGCCTTTATTTTAACAGGCGTAAGCAGTGTATGGGTATAGCCATTTGTCTGGTGAGGGTCTGTAATATTGACGGCTACTCCTTTTTTCACTACATCCCACACAATACTATCCTTATGAATCTTAAGACCCTCCACAGGGCATGGGAGTTCTCCTGCCCAGAACCTGAGCTTCAGGTCTTCCCCTTCAAAGAAAGCACATCTTGCCCTTTTGCCAAGGCGCTCACAGAGGTTGTTGAGAACGGTTTCGATGACCTTTTCAGGAACAGTGCTGGCACTTAAGAGACGGGCAAGTTCCAGAATGTCTTTGAAATAGGGGTCATGCTTTTTATCATTTGCAGTCATAATAAAAACCATGTCTTTATATTTTTTATTATAGCACTTATTTCAAAAAATAGCTCATTTCATCCAGTGATTATTGAATGAATGAGAAAAATATAGTATTTAAATTGACGCCCTTCTATCACAGGCAAGGGGACAAACAGATACGATCAAGCAGATTATGCGAGACCTTCAAGAAAAAATGGAGATGCTAATATCTTAAAGAATAAGATATAAAATTCAGGATAATGCTTAACAGGAAGAGCATGCAAGAAGTGGATAGCTATCGATCAGCCATGTTTTTTGTTATCGTCATGGGTATCGTTAGTCTCTTTGCAGATATGGCTTATGAAGGTGCACGAAGTATCTCGGGGCCCTTTCTTGCACTGCTTGGCGCAAGCGGGACAGTAGTTGGAGTGGTAGCAGGTTTAGGAGAGTTTATAGGATATATCCTGCGTCTTCCTTCTGGATATATAACAGACCGCACAGAAAGGTACTGGCCTGTAACTATAATAGGGTACTCAGTAAGCATGCTTGCGGTACCCTTTCTGGCTCTGGCAGGAAGCTGGCAGGTTGCTGCGCTCTTTATAATCTTAGAACGGACAGGCAAGGCGATTCGAACTCCTGCTCGAGATGCTATACTCTCCCACGGAACTAAAAAGATTGGCCATGGCTTGGGTTTCGGACTGCATGAGGCAATGGATCAGATTGGTGCACTATTAGGGCCCCTTATTGTTGCATCAGTACTTTTTTTCAAAGGAACGTATCGAACAGCTTTTGCTATACTCTTAGTTCCAGCAATACTGACTATTGGGGCACTTATAACAGCACGTATCTTATATCCCCGTCCCCGCGAAATGGAGCCAGCTCTTCTAAAACTTAAAACAGAAGGACTTCCCCGCTTCTACTGGATTTATCTTGCAGCAATGGCTTTAAACGCAGCAGGATATGCAGACTTTCCTCTGATTGCATACCATTTTCAAAAGGCATCAATAGTTTCAGGAGAGTGGATACCGGTCTTTTACGCTGTTGCCATGGGTATAGATGGGGTATCAGCATTACTATTCGGTCGTTTATTTGACCGCAGCGGGATACCTATACTTATTGTGACTGCTCTTATATCCTTCTCTTTTGCACCACTTGTTTTCCTTGGAGGTTTTTATATGAGCCTCATTGGCATGGCACTCTGGGGTGTTGGTATGGGGGCTCAGGAGTCTATTATGAGGGCAGGTGTTGCCGGCATGGTTCCGGTTGAAAAACGCGCAACCGCCTATGGGATTTTTAACACAGGCTACGGAGTATCCTGGTTCTTGGGGAGCGTTCTTCTCGGGATTTTTTACGATATCTCTATTTATTTACTTATTACGCTTTCGATTGCGCTGCAGCTGGCATCTATTCCCATGCTACTAAAAGTTAAAAGACTATACAAACATGGGTAACAAGATATTTCTAAATCAATAGATAAATAGTGCAGAGCCAATAATTTTTTGCTATAGTTTTATGCACGCAAAAAAAATTTATGGCTAAAGGTGGCCAATATGTCCTCAAAAATCCAATTCCAGATTATTGAGTCAGGGAGTACATTCCTCGATCCACGTAAAAACTTTCAAAAGGTGGTAGAGTATTTTCAGGTACGTATTGACCCTCTTACGGGTAGGACTGGCCATCTGTCCCATTTCGGGGCAATAAAATTCCAGAAGCTACCACTTGATGCCTATGCCGCACCTGAAATAAAAGGCTTCTGCCCTTTCTGCCCTGAAAATAGAGAAAAGTTCACACCAAAATTTACTGAGGAGATTGCCGCTGAGGGAAGACTAACAAAAAACAGTGCCTGTCTTATTCCAAATCTTTTTCCCTACGATGTGCGAAGTACAATCATGATAATGTGTGATGAGCATATGGTGCCCATTAATCGATTAGATGAAACCATGCTCAAGGATTCCTTCTCTCTTGGCATACATTTTCTTAAAAAGATTAAATCTATTGACCCTTCACTGCCATATCACCTCATGACATGGAATTATATGCCACCTTCAGGTGGAGGACTTGTTCATCCACACCAGCAGTATTTCTCCACAGCTTTTCCAGGAAATCAATTTATGGATGAGCTTAAGGCATCAGAGATATTTTACAGAACCCAAGGACAGAATTACTGGCCAACCCTTATTAAGGAAGAAGCGGAAATCGGTGAGCGTTACATCGGCGCAACAGGAAGTTCTCACTGGCTTACATCCTTTGTATCCCTCGGGCTACTTGGCGAAATTCTCTGTATCTTCCCTGATGTGTTTTCCATCAATGATTTTACAGAAGAACATATCGCCCAGCTTGTTTCCGGGCTCCTCAAAATATTTCAATATTATGAATCGCAGAATATTTATAGTTTCAATACATCCCTTTTCTTTGGACCCGACAACCAGAAATTCTTCTCCTGCTATTTCAGGATTGCACCGAGAACATTTCTGAATTTAAGGGATTATGCACCTGATGCGAATTTTTTCCAGGTAATCCTCTCTGAACCTGTGAGTGTGGTATTACCTGAAGAGTTATGCAGGAATGTAAGGAAATATTTTTGAGAAAGAAAATATTACTTAAAATATTCTACTCCCTCCTTTCTCCCTGCTGCCTACTCTTTACTCTTTACTGTTCCCTTCTTCTCTTCTTCCCCTCTCTATCTTCCGGGTACGACCGCATTATATCCCTATCACCGCAGATTACAGAGTCCATTTACCTTCTTGGAGCAGAGGATAAACTCATAGGGGTTACAACCCTTTGCAAAAGACCGGAGGAAGCCACCCTGAAGGCAAAGATTGGAACCCCATTAAGGCCTGATATCGAGAAGATTGTTTCTATGAAACCAGATCTCATTCTTGGTACTCGAGAAGGAAATCCACCGATTGTTATGAGCAAGTTAAAGACTTTTGATTTATATACCTATTACTTTTCGAGACCTAAGAACCTTGATGATCTTTTGACCAACTTTATCACAATAGCCCAGTTTGTGGATAAAGAAGAAGAAGGCAGGCGTATTGTGGAGACTGTAAGGTATGCCCTTCACAGGATGAAAAGAGAATCACCATTAAGGGTATTATGGCAGGTGGGCGCAAACCCCCTGATTGTGGCATCAAAAATGAGTTTTGCAAACGATATCATAAAACTTGCAGGGGGTATAAATGTCATAGAAACAGATGTGCCCTATCCAAGGGTGAGCATAGAGGAAGTTGTAGCAAAAAAACCTCAGGTAATTGTACTCATGGATATGGGTTATCCTGTAGAGCAGGAGATGACAAAATGGAAATCCTGCATAGATAATATACAGTTTGTCATCATGGATGCCTATGTTGTTGGCAGTCCTACGCCTCTTACCTTTCTTGAAGCTGTAAAGAGACTCGTTGACAAATTAAATAGTACAAACATGCCATGAGCAGTGAAGCAAATAAGGCTCACAAAGAAAGGTTAAAGAAAAATAGTATCCTTGTCCTTACAATCCTTTTAGTTCTTCTAATCATTTCTATTCTTTTTTCTCTCAGTTACGGGAAGAGCATAACGCATGTGATGAAGAGCCTCTTTGTTGATAGTGGAATCGATCCTGTTGTAAGAAAGGTGAGACTGCCGAGAACGCTCATGGCATTCTTTGTTGGAGGCTCCCTTGGAATATGCGGTGTCGTACTCCAGTCAATACTCCGAAACCCCCTTGCTGAGCCATATACACTCGGTCTTTCCGGTGGTGCTACATTCGGTGTAGCCCTTTCAGCAACAATAGGTCTGGAACGCTATCTTTCCCTGTATGCCAATCCTCTGATGGGTTTTATGGGTGCCATGGCATCGGTCATGATTATCTATCTTCTCACAAGAAAGAAGTTCTTCCACCCCAACAGCATGATACTCTTTGGAATTGTGGTAAGCCTTGTCTTTTCTTCCTTTGTCTTTTTTTTATTCTCCATACTTGACCCTGATAAGATGCAGATTACCCTCATGTGGCTTATGGGTGATCTCTCTTCCCTTGATATAAAGCTTATCCCCGCCTACATTCCCATGTTTCTTATTCCAGCAATCATCATGCTATTCTTTGGCAGGGAGCTTGATATTCTCTCCCTTGGAAGTGAAAAGGCTCAGTACCTTGGTGTAAATCCACCACGGATGTACAGAATCCTCTTCCTCTTATCATCGATCGTGACAGGTTTATGCGTATCAGCATCCGGTATCATAGGCTTTGTGGGGCTTATTGTTCCCCACATACTGCGTAATATTATAGGTGCAGGCCATTCATCTCTACTTTTTGCTTCCTATCTGGGTGGTGCTTTTTTCCTTATTGCTTCAGATGTTATTTCCCGTTATATTCTTTATCCCGTGGAACTTCCTGTTGGCGTTGTAACTGCCATGCTTGGCGGTTTTACGCTCCTTATTGTAATTGTGAGAAGAACGTGAGTAAAGAAATCCTCTACTCCTTACGCAATGTATCGTTCGGTTATACAGACGATGAAGTGCTCCGCGAGATCGACCTCGACATCTACAAGGGTGAGCTTATAGGAATAATAGGGCCCAACGGTGCAGGAAAAACAACACTCCTTCGCATTCTTTCAGGCTATTTAATACCTCAAAGGGGACAGGTTATCTTTACAGGTAGGAATATAAGAGAATATGACACGAGAAGCCTTGCCCGTTATATCGCAACCCTTCCCCAATCTCTTGAAATACCATTCTCCTATACTGTTGAGGAATTCATTACCATGGGAAGATACCCTCATGCTATTAAGGATTTTCATTATGGTGAGAGCGATAGAGAGTTTGTTGGTGATGTGATGAGATTGATGAATATCGAGTCACTATACGGGCGAAAGGTTGATACCCTGTCAGGAGGAGAAAGGCAAAAGGTATTTCTTGCCCAGAGCCTTGCACAGGATCCTAAAGTACTCCTTCTTGATGAACCGGTAAGTCATCTTGATATTAAATACCAGATGATAACACTTGAGGTACTTCAGAGTCTTCATGCTGAAGGACTTACAATTATCATGGTTTTACATGACCTGAACCTTGCATCAGAATTTTGTTCAAGGATAATTTTCCTATCCCGGGGCCATATCCATACTGATGGTACACCATCTGTAACACTCACCTATAAGAATATTGAAGAGGTTTATAACACTGTAGTTCTTGTGAGAGAGAACCCTTTATCAGGAAAGCCCTTCATCATTCCCATTTCAAAAAAATATCTGAAGAAATCTCAATAAGTAATTCCGCAATTCTTGTAACTGAATGTGAATGGTATGATTTAGGGCTATTCTGTTCCCTCAAAGAATTCCCTGACCCTTTCTTTGAAACCCTTACGGGGCGTTACTATTTCTTCGTTGAACTCCCGTGTCAGTTCTTCCATGAGTTGCTTCTGTTTTTCCGTAAGGTTTTTAGGAACCCTGATGTTCAGATAGATAAGCTGGTCGCCCCTGCCATACCCGTTCGATTTTATGACGCCAAGCCCTTTTATTTTTAATACACTACCGGGCTGGGTTCCAGGGGGAATAATCAGGACTCTGTTTCCTTCGATCGTTGGTACTGAGATTTCTCCACCCAGACATGCTACGGGAAAGCTCACATCTATCCTTATTGTTATATCGTCACCTTCCCTGTTAAAGAGTGGATGTTCTTTGACCCTCAGAACAACATAAAGGTCACCGGGGTGTGTATCACTCACGCTCTGACCACCCTCTCCCCTGATTTTAAGCCTTGTTCCTGTATCAACGCCAGGTGGAACCCTTACCTTTATTTTCTTCTTTGTCCTCACATATCCTTTGCCCCTGCATGTCTTGCAGAAATTTTTTATAATATATCCTTCTCCATTGCACTGTTCACAGGTTCTGTTGATGATGAAGAAACCGTGGCTGTGGCGAACTTGCCCTTTTCCACCGCATGCCCTGCATACCTGAGGCTCATGACCAGGTTCAATCCTCGTGCCTTTACAGGCAGAACAACGTTCTTCTTTCGGAATTTCTATCTCTTTTTCTGCACCAAAGACTGCCTCTTCAAACTCAATCTCAAGGTTATAACGTAAATCATCACCCTTTCTTGACCTCTGTCTCTGACCACCAAAAAAGTCACTGAAAAGGTCATTGAAGAGGTCGTCAAAGTTCCTGGTAAAACCAAAATCGAAGGGGCTGGTTGTTTCATCGATTGTGCCAAACCTGTCATAGCGCAACCTCTTCTCCCTGTCACAGAGCACTTCGTATGCCTGGTTTATCTCTTTGAATTTTTCTTCTGCCTCTTTGTTGCCAGGGTTTCGGTCAGGATGGTATTTTAACGCAAGTTTTCTGTAAGCCTTTTTTAATTCTTCTTCGCTTGCATCTGGCGAGACATTGAGTATTTCATATAAATTTTTCATCTACGAACCTTGAGTTCATTGAACATCCGGTGCTTTTGAGACAATAACACGAGATGGTCTGATAAGCCTACCATTCAAAAGATAACCCTTCTGCAACTCTGAGACAACAGTCCCTGGTTCTACATCATCCCGTGCTTCCTGGAATACTGCTTCGTGGAGTGTGGGATCAAACTTTTTCCCAATAGCTTCAGCTCTCGTGACACCATACTTTTCAAGAACCTTTAGGAATTCGGCGTGTATAATCTTAACGCCTTCCACAATACTCGTTGCGTTCTCTGTTGTGGAGGCATGTTCGAGTGCTCTCTCTAAGTTATCCAGTACAGGTAGAAGTTCTTTTATGAGCACCTCATTTCCGAACATAAGAAGTTCTTGTTTTTCTTTGTTCTTCTGTTTCTTGAAGTTTTCAAAATCAGCCTGAAGGTATAAAAGTTTATTCTGAAAAGTCTTAAGGGTGTTCTCCTTCTCCTCAAGGGTTTTTTGAAGCTCTTCTATGATTTCATCCTTTTTTTTTCTCTTTTTTGGTTCTTCTTTATGTTCCTCTAACAGAACCTCATCATTTTCTTTTTCTTCTATCTCTATTTCATGGTGTTTTTGTTCTTCCATAACCGTATGTTCCTCACATTGTATTTAATATGGTTGTAACCTTATTGGCTGTATAATCCACAAGGGGAATAATTCTTGAATAATCCATCCTTATTGGTCCAATGACACCAAGAACGCCATAGCCTGTTTCGCTTATCTTATAAGGAGAGGCAATTATACTCATATCATGCATTTCCTGCAGGTTGATTTCATTTCCTATAACAACGCTTATACCTTCTTCCTCAAGGAAACTATCCAGCAGCCTCAGAAGTTTTTCCTTCTTTTCAAGGGCATTAAAGAGTTCTTTAAGCTTTTTGATACTGGAGAATTCCGGTGCATCCATCATCGTTGACGTGCCTTCCATATAAATTTCTCTATGGTAGCCTTCTTCCATGATATTTTCAAGGACTTCCTGTATCTTTTTCAGAAGTTTATTGTACAACTCTTTATCTTTTTTCAGATCTTCTATGATGCCATCTTTAAGAGCGTAAAATGGTATGCCTTCAAACTTTTCATTCATATATGTTTTCATTTCCACAAGCAGATTCTCGTCGAGATTTTCATCAGTATTAACAAGCCGTGTATGGACAATACCGGACGATGTAACAAAGAGGACAAGGATCGTATGTTTTGATAGCTTTACAAACTCTACCTCCTTAAACAACATGGAATTTATTTTTGGTTCCACGACGATGCTTGTGAACTGTGATAGGATTGCGAGGGCTCTGGAAGCATCTTCCATGATCTCCTCAACATAGGAATAGCGTGGTTTTAAAAGAGTCTCAATAATCTGTAATTCATTACTGAATAAGCTCTTTACCAGAAGGAGGTTATTCACATAATGCCTGAATGCTTTATGTGTTGGAATTCTCCCTGCCACGACATGGGGTTTATAGAGATATCCCTTCTCTTCAAGAGATGCCATGATATTTCTGATGGTCGCAGGACTCAATTTATTTTTTATCGTGTGGGCAATGAATCCGGAACCAACCGGTTCCGCTGACACAATATAACTTTCCACTATGAGCCTGAGAACCGTTAACTCTCTTTCATTGAGCCTTTCCATTGCGAATATATACCTCTCCCTTACCATAAGTTAATGATGGAATCATTATTTGTCAAGAAATGAAACAACTAATGTCATTTTACGGAGAATCTTCCTGATTGCTTGATATTTTTATTGATTCATAATATAAATTGTCCTTTCAGGAGGCTTCTCTGGATTATTCTATAAGGGTAGGCGGTGAGGCAGGCCAGGGCATCCAGACCATAGGGGATACCCTTTCAAAAGTCTTTTCACGAACAGGCTATCATGTCTTTACGCATCAGGATTATATGTCCCGCGTGCGAGGTGGTCATAACTTCTATCAGATACGCCTTTCCGATAGACCCTTAAGTGCTTCACGAGACACAATAGACATCCTTGTAGCCCTTGATAAGGAGAGTATTCTTCTTTATGAAAGGCTTGTTTCTACAAAAGGTATAGTCATTTACGACCACTCCATTTTAAAGGAGGAATATCAGAATCCACAGTTCCTCCATATACCCTTTATAGATATTGCCCTTCAGAGCGGTGGTAATAAAATTATGGCGAATGTCGTTGCCACAGGAGCTGTCCTTGGTATGCTGGGCACCTCCCTCGATGTGCTTTTTTCCATTATCAGAGAGACTTTAAAAAACAAGGGAGAGGAAATACATAAAGCCAATATCAATGCTGCAATGGCAGGTCATGAATATGCTGTAACCCATTGTCTGAGGTGTGATTTTACCCTCCCGCAAAAGGGAAAACCAAAGATGCTTATGGGCGTAAATGAAGCCGTAGGCCTTGGTGCAATTGTATCGGGATTAAAGTTCTATACAGGCTATCCCATGACACCTTCGACAGGGATTATGCTCTATATTGCAGGCAAAGCAAAGGAATACGGAATAATTGTGGAACAGGCAGAGGATGAAATTACAGCCATCAATATGGCAATAGGTGCATCATTCGGAGGTGTAAGGTCTATGACAGGAAGCTCAGGCGGTGGTGTTGCATTGATGGTAGAAGGGTTGTCTCTTGCTGCCATGACAGAGACACCTGTTGTCATTGCCCTTGCCCAGAGACCTGCTCCAGCAACAGGCTTACCCACAAGGACTGAACAGGCAGACCTCCTCTTTGCCCTTCATGCAGGTCATGGTGAATTTCCCCGTATTATTTTCGCTCCAGGGAATCCTGAACAGGCATTTTTTCTGACAAACAGGGCATTCCATCTATCCCAGAAATATCAAATACCTGCCTTTATACTCACAGACCAGTATCTTTCTGACTCTCAGTGGACCATTAAGGGGTTCCAGCTTGAAAAGCTCGCATACAGGGATTACAGAATCAGGGGGGATGAATCTCTCTCCCTTACAGACTACAAACGCCATGCTTTTACAGATGATGGGGTTTCCCCCTTTGCAGTTCCTTGCGATTCGCGCAACCTTGTAGTCACTGACAGTGATGAACATGACGAAGAAGGACACATTATTGAAGATGGTACAATTCGGAAGAAAATGGTGGAAAAGAGATTCTTAAAAAAACTTCCTTATATCACGGAAGATATGAATCCTCCTTTACTATACGGAGCAAAGGATCCTGATATTGTGATTGTTGGATGGGGGTCCACCTATGGGCCAATGAAAGAGGCAGTGGATACCATTTCACGCTATAAACGGATTGCTATGATACACTTTAGTGAAATATATCCATTACCTTCTTTAAATAAATGGAATTATCTTGACATCATGAGAGGGGCACACCTTACGCTCTGTGTGGAGAATAATGCAGGACGCCAGTTTGCACGCTTTATAAAGGCTGAAACAGGGTATGAATTCAATGGATGGATAAACAGATACGATGGAAGACCGTTCACTGTGGAATCTATAGTCGAGGGAATCAATGGTTACACTGGATGATTATAATGGACAGACTCCTGCATGGTGTCCTGGCTGTGGTAATTACGCCATCCTGAAAGCCTTCAAAGAGGCTTTTGTGGAGATGGGCATAGAACCTCACCAGCTTACAATAGTTTCTGGTATAGGCCAGGCAAGCAAATTTCCCCACTATGTGCGGTGTAATACCTTTAATGGCCTCCACGGCAGGGCACTTCCTGTTGCAACGGGATTGAAGCTTTCCAACCACGAGATGCTGGTTGTGGCTGTTGCAGGGGATGGCGACTGTTATGGCGAGGGAGGCAACCACCTTATCCATGCCATACGAAGGAATATAGATGTCAAACTCTTTGTCCATGACAATCAGATTTACGGGCTTACTAAAGGGCAGGCTTCTCCTACAAGCATGGAAGGTATGGTAACAAAAAATCAGCCCTTTGGTACTATCTCAGCACAATTAAATCCTATGGCAATGGCAGTGGCTCTCGATTGTAGCTTCGTTGCAAGAGGATATGCTGGCGACCACGACCATTTAAAATTCCTGATAAAAGAGGCAATCCATCACAAAGGTTTTTCCTTTGTAGATATATTACAACCCTGCGTGACGTTCAACAGAGTAAATACCTATGCATGGTACAGCGAACGGGTATACCATATTGATGCCTCCTATGATGCCACAAACAGAATTCTTGCATTTCAAAAAGCCCTTGAATGGGGTGAAAAAATCCCCATAGGCATTATTTATAAAAATGACCGCGCCACTTTTGAAGAGAAGATCCCTGTGATTAAGGATAGGCCTCTCGTAAAACAGAAAATCTCCTTTGAAGAGTTGAAAAAATCCATCCAGAAAACACTCGAGGAATATTATTAAGTGGCATAGCAAAGGTTTACATAAGTAAAATATTCGTAGAGAGGAGACCCATGAATATTAAAACTATACAGAAGATTTCTTACGGTATGTATGTAGTAAGTTCAAAAAGGGATGGGAAATTTAATGGACAGATTGCCAATACGGTCTTTCAGATAACATCAGAACCTCCAACACTCGCGGTAAGTATAAACAAGCAAAACCTTACTCACGAATATATTCAATCAAGCGGGGTATTTGTGACTTCCATCATTTCGAAGGAAGCGCCCATGCCGTTTATTGGCAACTTTGGATTCAAGTCAGGAAGGGATATAGACAAATTCAAGGAGATAAAATACAGGCTTGGAAAAACAGGAGCACCCATTGTCCTTGAACATACTATTGGTTATCTCGAGTGCGAGGTTCTGAACATTATTGATGTGGGAACCCATACGGTCTTTATTGGAAAAGTTGTAGATTGTGAAATATTAACCGATGAAGAACCCATGACCTATGCATACTATCACCAGATTAAAGGTGGAAAATCTCCAAAGACCGCACCTACCTATATAAAAGAAGAACCAAAAAAGGCAGTAGAAATATCAAGTAAATATAAATGCAAGGTCTGTGATTATGTCTATGATCCTGAGAAGGGAGACCCTGATTGTGGCATTAAACCAGGGACACCCTTTGAGATATTGTCCGATACATGGACATGTCCCATATGCGGGGCACCAAAGAGTGAGTTTGAAAAAGAGACGTGAAGAAAAGTGGAAAGTGGGAGGGTGAAAAATGGACAGACCACTGAGGGAAACAAATTTTATTGACATCGGGGTTCCAAAGAGGGGCAAGGTAAGGGATATATACGACCTGGGCGATAGCCTTTTGATTGTTGCTACTGACAGGCTTTCTGCCTTTGATGCTGTGCTACCAACAGGTATTTCTGACAAGGGGAAGATACTCACAAAACTTTCTGTATTCTGGTTCAAGCAGGTAGAAGATATTGTGAAGAACCACCTGATAGAGGTAGATGTGGAGAGGTTTCCAGAACCTTTAAAAAAATACAGAGATGAGTTGCGGGACAGAAGCATGGTGGTAAAGAAGGCAAAGGTCATACCAGTCGAGTGCGTGGTAAGAGGGTATCTGTCTGGTTCTGGATGGAAAGATTACAGAGAAACAGGAAGCATTTGCGGTATAAAGCTCCCTGAAGGGCTTTTAGAATCTTCAAGGCTGGAGGCGCCTATCTTTACACCTACCACAAAGGCAGAGACAGGCCACGATATGAGTGTTTCATTTCAGGAACTGACAAATATCATAGGAAAAAGTCTTGCAGATAGATTGATGGAATTGAGTATCAGGGTATATGAAAAGGCATGTACAATTGCTGAGGAGAAGGGCATAATCATTGCGGATACAAAGTTTGAGTTCGGTTTACTGGATAATGAAATTATCATTATAGACGAAATACTTACACCCGATTCATCAAGATTCTGGTCAAAGAAGACATATAAACCCGGTATGGCGCAGGATAGTTATGACAAGCAGGTGGTGAGGGATTATCTAAATACACTCAACTGGAATAAGACGTATCCAGGCCCTGAACTGCCGAATGAGATTGCTGAGAAGACAAGGGCACGGTACCTTGAGATACTGCAAATACTCACAGGCAAGGGTTTATAAAGTGCACTACTCTCCCTACCATTGTAAGGCTTGCATAGCTTGATGTGCAAAGATGGAGGCTACCCGGTGATGTTCAGGTCTGCACATTACCTTGATTGCTCACTTCATTGATAAAGATAAAACCTAACCCGGGCAAGCCGGAGCCAAAAAATTATAAGAACCAGGAAATAAGAACCATGGTACAATGAGAATCATCTCTTGTAGTCATGGAGGTTGCCATGTTAATACCCGAACGGTACAAGGATAAAATAGCCGGTGTCATTTCATGCTATGACCGAATGATCATACAGGGCACGCTTCCCGGCTGGTGCTTTGAC
>DHGO01000021.1:4753-6298 GCA_002402795.1 Deltaproteobacteria bacterium UBA4796 | reverse complement strand
ATACCCTATTGAACAGGCTCTATTATCACAGGAAAAATGATTGAGATTAAGGGATGTTTGGCTCGCCATAAGATAGTTAAAAAAGTTGTTAACACATTTATTAAGATAGAATATTGCAAAAAAGGCAAAGGTGTAATATTTAAATATCCTGTGGAGAATCTACCAGATGGCTATCTTTTTATTGCAAGACCAGGGCACAAGAAGAACTTTGATTTTAAAGTAGAAGTACCTGTAGAACTTGGACTTGGGGAGGGTAGCCATATAGAAATAGCCAGAGATTTAAGGAAGAAAGAGCAAGAAAATCAAGAAAGATTTGAGGAATTGTTAAACGCAATTAGCAACATATATAATTGTTCAGAAAATGATGTCAATAAGATATTGATGACCTATCCTCATTTGAACGAGTCGTTTAAAACTGGAGCAAAAGTTGAAATTATTTTGAAAGTTGTGAAATGGTTATTTATTATGGAAGATATCGTTTATTGGGATAATGAAGGGCGAGCATTTTTGTTTAATTTTCTCAAATATGTTGCAAAAGAATCCAACGAAAATAGGCTCAACGAGGCATTAGACAAGGTAAAAAATCCGGATAGATTAAAAAGTTTTATGAAAAAATGTGGTATTGAATGGCTATAAAGTAAAAGGTAAATTCCATGAATAGTATAGATCAATATTTAAACAAAATTTTTCTAAAAGATATCATGGACCTTTTAAAAGAGTTACCTGAAAAAAGCGTTGACATGTTTATGGCGATCCTGATTATAATGTTGGAATAAAATATGGTGATAAATCTTATACAAAAACCTTTAATGAGTATATTGAATGGTACATCGAATTGGCAAAGAGATCATTAAGAGTTTTGAAGGACACAGGGAATATGTTTTTAATTAATTATCCTAAACAGAATACTTATTTAAGGGTAAAGTATTTAGAGGAAGCATGCTATGAAGTTTCTGATTATGTTTGGGTATATAATACAAATGTAGGGCATAGTCCAAAGCGTTTTACTACAGCCCATAGGAGTATTCTACATTGTCGTAAGAGAAAGGACAATAAATTTTACAAAGATAATGTAGCCGTTCCGTATAAAAATCCAACTGATAAAAGAATATTAGGAAATATAGCTAATGGTTCTCAAGGAAGAATGCCGTACGATTGGTTCTATTTTGATCTGGTGAAGAATGTAAGCAGAGAAAAAACATTTCATGCCTGTCAAATCCCTCAGAAACTTTCAGAAATGTTAATTAAATCTTGTACCCAGCCTCATGATATTGTTTTAATTCTTTTTGGCGGAAGTGGCTCAGAAATAGAAGTATGTAAAATTCTCAACAGACAATATATCTCCGCTGAAATTGATGAAAAGTATCATAAGATGATTATTGATAGGATAAACAGAGGAAAAATTGAAGAAAGATACCGACTGAATTCAAAAAAATATGAAATTAAAAATAATCAGTCACAGCTTACCCTTTTTGAAAAGTAAGATAAGTATTTAACAAAAACGAGAAATAAACAGTGTATAACAAGTCATAGCTTACCGAGGGG
>DHGO01000021.1:3227-4691 GCA_002402795.1 Deltaproteobacteria bacterium UBA4796 | reverse complement strand
AATACCCTTATGGATTCAAAGAGATAGGTGAAGGGTCTGTCTGTGCCGGTAATAAGTCTTCCGGCAAAGGGCATTACATAGGAAGAATAAAGATGGTAGAGGTATCGAAATAACATATTATCCGGAAGAGAAAATTCAAGGACCATGAATATGCCGCCCTTTTTTAAAACCCTGTGGCTTTCCTGAATGCCCTTTTCCATATGGACAAGGTTTCTGAGCCCAAATCCAGCCATCACTCCATCGAATGTTTCATCAGGAAAACATATCTCTTCTGCATCTCCCTGGACAAAGAGAATCGATTCTTTACCTGAGTTGCTTTTAACCTTATTTTTACCAACCTTTATCATTTCCTTATTCATATCACAGACAACAATCTTTCCAGAAGGTGCAACACGGGAAAGGGCACCAATGGCAAGGTCTGCTGTGCCTCCGCAGAGGTCAAGAACCCTATCGTCCTCTTTAAGTCCTGTGAGTTTTACAGCCGTTCTCTTCCAGAGGTGGTGAAGGCCGAAACTGAGAAGTGTATCTGAAAGGTCGTATCTCTGTGCAATGGCACTGAAATGCTCGTTTACAAGCCTTTTCTTCTCAGATGGAGTAATTCTTTTGAATCCATAGGGTACGGTCTCCATAGTGTATCTTTATAACACAAAGGCACAAAGGGAGTAAAGGCGAGGCACAAAGGCACAGAGGCACAGAGGGACAGAGGCAATAAAAGCAAGGCACTGAGGCACAGAGGCACAGAGGGCGTGGAGCATGGGGCAGGGAGCAGGAGTATAAAGGCAAGGCACAGTGCTCAGTGATTGGTGTATAAAATCAAATTACCTGGTGCTTATCACTTACCACCTGTCACTGTTTTTGCCACTTGCCATTCACCACTTATTACTGACTTTCTGGCGCGCCCGGCGGGATTTGAACCCACGACCTTTGGCTCCGGAGGCCAACGCTCTATCCATCTGAGCTACGGGCGCAATATATCTTTCCCGTTGATTTACAAATAATTCTTTACATATTATTACAACCTCTTATAAAATATAGCATATTCATGGTTACTAAAAAAGGTCAATTGTTTACGTGAAAAAACCTCTTATTCCCATCATTATCGGGATTTGTATTACTCTCTTATTCGGTTCTTTCAGGATTATAAAAATCCTTCCCCTTGAGCGCATAGAGACGCTCTTCTATGATATAAGGTACCATCTCCACGGTAGAACACTGCCACCCCCAAACATTGCTATTGTTGGTATTGATGATAGAAGTCTTGAGAAGATTGGCAGATGGCCCTGGGATAGAACAAAGCTCGCATTCCTTGTTGATTCCCTCAAGGGAATGGGTGCAAAGGTCATCATGCTTGATATTATCTTAAGCGAACCCTCAAAAAGCGATAAGGTTCTTGCAAGGTCAATTCAAAAAGCAGGAAATGTGATGTTGCCTGTAGTATTTGATTTCAAGGGTGAATTTAAAAAG
>DHGO01000021.1:0-3218 GCA_002402795.1 Deltaproteobacteria bacterium UBA4796 | reverse complement strand
CCACCCATCAGCGCAAAGAGTGTGCTTATGCCACTCAAAGAATTTTCCCGGCACGCAAAGGCATTGGGTTACATCAATATGTTTCCTGATAATGATGGCGTGTTGAGACGGGAGGTGCTTGCCCTCGAATATAGCGGTGAAATGTACCCTTCCATCACACTCCATGTATTGAGACACTATCTTGACCTTCCCGTGGAATCCATGATACTCAATGCCACAGATAGCATCCAGCTTGGCAACAATGTCATACCCACTGATTTCTGGTCACGGATGCTCATCCACTACTATGGTCCTGACAGGACATTCCCCTACATCTCTGTTGTTGATATTTTTGAGAGGAAGGTGAAACGTGAAGAGATAAAAGATAAGATAGTTCTTGTCGGCGCCACAGCAGTGGGCATCTATGATTTACGGGTAACCCCCACATCCCCTGCCATGCCGGGAATCGAAAAACATGCAACTGTGATAGGCTCCATGCTCAGGCAGGATTTTATCACGCAGGCGCCAAATTATGTGAATATCCTCATGGTTTTAATTGCGGGCATTCTTTTTACCCTTCTCATTGTACGCATGAAGGCTGTATTCGGTGCAATCCTCGCCGCCATATTTATTGTCGTTATATTCATCACCGGCTACTACCTCTTTTTCTGGCATAAGCTGTGGATTGACCTTTCTTATTCAGGCAACAATATCATTGCCATCTACTTTGTCATTACTGCCTACAGGTATGCAACAGAAGAGCGCTATGCGAAAAGAATAAGGGGTATGTTCTCAAGCTATGTGACCGAAAGGGTGGTGAATGAGCTTATCAAGAACCCCAATCTTGCCAGGCTCGGTGGAGAGCGAAGAGAAATAACTGTTCTCTTTTCAGATGTTCGTGGATTTACCACATTTTCAGAGAAACATTCGCCAGAAGATGTGGTGGCAATTTTAAATGAGTACCTTGGCGAGATGACCAATATTATATTCCAGTGGGACGGCACGCTCGATAAGTTTGTGGGTGATGAGATAGTTGCATTCTGGGGTGCGCCTGTGCCTCAAAAAGACCATGCAGAACTTGCATTGAAATGTGCCCTCCACATGAAGCAGAGGCTGACTGAACTTCAGGAAAAGTGGCAGAAAGAGGGAAGAACGCCCCTCTATGCAGGATTCGGCTTGAATACTGGCGATGTGATTGTGGGTAATATCGGTGCAGAGGGGAAAAAAATGGATTACACGGTGATAGGCGATAACGTGAACCTTGGTGCCCGTGTAGAGGGCTTAACCCGCAAATACGAAACAGATATTATCATCACAGAATCAACCCTCAATAAGGTTAAAGACCTCATTCTGAAGGGTATCTTCGGTCATGTGAAGGTAAAGGGTCTTGAAAGGGTTGTGGTAAAAGGCAAAAAAGAACCTGTAGCAATCTACGAGATTACCTCACTTTCTGCAGGCGATAAATCAACCATCATCGAGGTAGAAGAAGGGGAAGCCAGACATTTTGAGGAAAAGTGAGTAAAACGAGGCACAAAGGGACAAAGGCACAAAGGCACAGAGGGGGTGGGGAAATTCTGAATTCTGACTCCTGACTTCTGTATTCTGCATTTTATCCTCGACCCCTCGAACCCTGTTTTTCTCACTTCAATTGGTTCAGTATTTTTCCGGTAATGTCCACAGCATCAACTGTATACACGATACCTGCAGCACTTTTCTCAAAGATAATGCTATAGCCCTCGCTTGCTGCAATCTTCTTGATAACCCCGCTAATCTCGGTAAATGCCTTTTGCGTCAGTTCCCTGTCCATCTTCTGAAGTTCCATATCTATATCTTCTTTCAGCCGTCTTAATTCCTTTGCCTCATTCACAAGCCTGTCTTCAAGTGCCCTTCGCTCATTAAAGGAGAGCTTCTCTCCCTCTTTCCGTAATTTGTCTTCTATCTGGCGGGCTGCATCTTCTTTTTCACGGAAGGGTTTTCTCTTTGCTTCAAGGTTTTTAAGGAGTTGCTGGCGGTAGCTATCTATGGTCTTTGATTCCCGCATAATCTTCTGAATATCAAAGACCCCAATCTTCAACGCCTGAGCCCATAGCTGTGTAGAAGCCATAATCAGAGAACAGAAGAATACAAATGTAATACATAATACCCTTTTTCTCATTACAATCCTCCTATGTTTATATTTTGAGCTATTTCCATAATTCATAGAGAAGTTAGAATACAGAATCCAGAATACAGTAGCCAGGAGTCAGGAGCCAGAATTCAGAATAGAAGCGGTATATGCCTCCAGCAATTTACTCACCTCTTCCAGTTGTGGCATTAACTGCGAGGTATCACCATAACCAAGGTCTTTCGCCACAATCAAATAGTATCGGCATTCTTCCAGAGAACCCTGTGCAATATTCATATATCTGACCTTGTCTGGCCTTGTCTTCTTCTTAAAACCTTCTGCTATATTAGCCGGAACAGAAATTACAGCTCTCCTGATTTGGGAAGTAAGCCCATACATCTCATTTTTGGGAAAATTCTTACTAAAACGATAAACCGATAATACTAATTGGTGTGCCTTTTGCCATACGATTAAGTCTTGAAAATCTTTAGCGGGCACCCTTTTCATTCTGGCTCCTGTCTCCTTATTTGCCCTATGGCTTTTCTTGGTTTTGCTACAGGCTTTTTATTCTGGCTCCTGAATTCTGTCTTCTGGCTCCTGACTATTTACCTTGTTCAGCTTCTCCATCCGCCTCTCAAGAATTTCAGCCTGCCACCTTGACCCAAAGATACTGAAGTCTTCCATCTGATAGATTGCATATAGCCTTTTGTCCACATACCGGGTAAAACTCTTTATATATACAGGTACACCATGTACGATTGCATTGTAATATAACATGGGTTTAGAGAATTCCTCGTCTATATAAAGCACATCTGTTTCTATCTTTAAAAGATTGGTAAGTTCAAGGGAAAGTGTGGTAATAATTTCAAATAGCTCTTCCCTGCCCATCTCTTTATCAAATACAACCGCAATATCCACATCAGATTCAATTTTAGGAAGGCCGGCAGCCCATGAGCCATATAAAAATACCATGTCAATATGGTAAATCTCTGCCTTATGAATAAAGTATGATTCAAGCGCAGACAATATCTGTCTCTTTTTATTCATTTCAGGTTTTAGTAATTATACTATATTTTTGCTGACGTATAGTAAATAAAATGGGTGCTGGATGCCTTTTCACACCCAACACCCATCA